>NZ_JBNJLI010000002.1:0-559229 GCF_051195275.1 Christiangramia sp. 3-2217-3z
GCAGGCAAGGTTAAAAAAATAACGGGGCTAACAAACCCCGTTATTCAATACTTACACAGTTTTTAATATAGTGCCCGTCCAGATTAATTCTGGACGATTTTTTTTAGTTATTGGATATTCTGAGAACTAGAACAACGTCAACAAGCTACCTCCGATAGCAGCACATGCTGAAAATACTGCACTAACTACTAACCACCAGGCTGCAGATGCAGCAGTTTCACGAGCGTGTTCTGCCTGAATTACTGCTTTTCTTTCCACCATCTTCAATCGACCTTTAGCCGTGTCTTCAATCTTCTGAATTCTATTTAACACGTTATTTCGGGCATCTTCAACAGAATTTGCTACTTTATCAATATCCTTGCGATCTATTTTTGTATTGTTCGTAATTAAAGCGATTACATCATCTTTATCAGAATTTTGCAACCTACTTTTTATCACCTCAAGGCTGTCTTTTTGATTATCCATTTTATTCTGAATAATATTAGTAAGATCTGAAAAGTTAAAATCTGAACTTCCACTACCAAGGCCTGAAAGTATACTTTGTATCTGCTCTTTAATTTCGGTAACAACACCGTCATTATGAGCATTCCCGTTAAGTTCAACTTGTACCCTACGGATAGTTTTCTCAACCTTATCAGCATATTTTTCAGCTTGCATGCGGTCCATAGAAGTATTTTGAGATACCAGTTTAACAATAGTATCCCGATCAAGATCTTCCATTTTCTGACCAATTTTGTTGGCCTCAACCTTCGGATTTTTCACAATCTCTTTAACTCGCTGGTCTAAAGACTGACTATTCATTTCTCCAGAACCTTCAGTAGAAATGAAATTTTTGATCTTATCTATATAAGAACCTACTTGTTCTTCTTCTGCAGGTGTTAATTTTGCAACTACTTTCTGAACTTTCTCTTCCTTATTATCACCTTCACCGTACGCTTCTTTTAATTCTTTCTGAAGTTTTTTAAGTTGTTCAGTTTTACTTTTTCCTTCTTCAGAACTATCATCTGAAGCTTCTCCAATCGCATTATTCAACACACTCTGCACAGCCATCCATTTACCCGGACTACTACCACCGCTGCTATCTGAACTGCTTTGTTTGTTAGACTTCTCTACGGAATCATCTACGATTTTTTCAATATCACTTTTTACCTTATCATAATTAGGTACTTTTTTATCGAATTTTGTGAAAAACTCATCCACTGCGCTATCGAGCATATTAGAATCAAATACATTCTGAAATTCTTTACGAACTTTCTCAATGGTATGATCTGCTACGTGCTCAACTTTTGAAGCTTCAGATGTAGAAAACATATCCTTCACAGCACTTGCAGAAGACCTTAATCCAGAAGTTGCTGCATTTATTAGTCCACCAACAAAAGTGTTCACTACTTTAGTTTCAAGATAAAAAAGCATAATAAAAAAAGTTGCCCAAATTACAAGTGCGAGTGTAACCGCAATTAATGGATTGGCAACAAGACTAAGATTCATGGCAAAAGCGGTAGCTCCAAATAAAGAAATCGCAACGGTTAGGGTACTCCAGATTCCAAAAGCGGTAGTAACCATAGTCCCTGTAGAACCCGAATTATCATCATCATCGTTATCGTTACTATCTTTAAAATCATGCTTAACGGAAGTATGATTTTTACTCTTAACATAAGTTTTTTTCACATCTCCTATGGCCGTTATTCCTGCAGCTACAGAAAGGGCTGTAAGGATAAATTGAAATCCTAGCGCTAAAATTACACCTGCGATTACGGTTATAAAAAATTGAGGCGAAATAATAGTGTCTGTAAAAGTATCAGTGTAAACATCCTGGGCGAAAGTATTGGTGCCCATAAGTAAAACTATACTGTAAAGTAAATAATTCTTCATCTTAAAATTTTTATGGTTAGAACCTAAATTACTTTCATTTCTATAGGATCATTCTTTAATTGAAGTTAATTAACAAAGATTTTAAACCCATAATATGAAAATCGCCAAGGTTTTGATCAAAACCGTCAATTAACGCTTTCTAGATTTATAAAAATTCACTAATCATTTTCTTATATTTAGCATTTTAAGGTTAAACCCACCAGCCCAATCTTACTTGCTGAAATGAAACAATACCACGACCTTCTTAAACATGTACTTGAAACGGGTGCTCAAAAAGGTGACAGAACCGGCACTGGAACACAAAGCGTTTTCGGTTATCAGATGCGTTTCGATCTTAGTGAAGGCTTCCCTATGGTTACCACCAAAAAGCTTCATTTGAAATCAATCATTCACGAATTGCTGTGGTTTCTAAAAGGAGACACGAACATTGAATATCTAAAAGAAAATGGCGTAAGAATATGGAACGAGTGGGCAGATGACAATGGTGATCTTGGCCCTGTCTATGGACATCAATGGAGAAACTGGAATAGCGAGGAGATCGACCAGATCAAGGAGATCGTAGAGACATTAAAAACAAATCCCAACAGTCGGAGAATGCTGGTTTCTGCCTGGAATCCTTCAGCGCTGCCAGATACTTCTGTTTCATTTTCAGAAAACGTAGCAAATGGAAAGGCGGCCTTGCCTCCATGTCATGCATTCTTTCAGTTTTATGTGGCAGACGGAAAACTATCCTGCCAGTTATACCAGAGAAGTGCAGATATTTTTCTGGGAGTTCCATTTAATATTGCCTCTTATGCCCTACTCACTATGATGATGGCTCAGGTATGCGGGTATGAGGCTGGTGACTTTATCCATACTTTTGGTGATGCCCATATCTACAGTAACCATATGGAGCAGGTGGAACTTCAGCTAAGCAGAGAACCCAGAGAACTTCCTCAAATGAAACTAAATCCTGAAATAAAAAACATCTTTGATTTCACGTTTGATGATTTCAGTCTAGAAAACTATGATCCACATCCGGCAATCAAAGGGAAAGTAGCAGTTTAATAAGCAGAATATTTTCCAGTCCATTGTGGCGGGATAATTGCACTCTATAGAATGAACCAAAATTGAGAATATGAAAAATATATTTCTAGTAGTATTGTTATTTATAGGATTTGGAGCCTTCGCTCAAGATGATGTTTCCGTAGAAGGGAATACAGTTTCTATGAAAGAGACTGCACCCGTCTGGCCTGGTTGCGAAGCAAGTGAAGACACGAAAAGCTGTTTCAATTCCATGTTAATGAAACATATCAAGGAGAACTACAAGTATCCGAAGAATGATAAGGGCGAATACATTAGAGGAAAAGCAACAATTTCATTAGTTGTAAACGAAGAAGGAAAAGTGGTGGTTAAAGAAGTCACTGGTAAACATCCAAAGATCAACAAGGAAGCAAAAAGAATGATCGAAGCGATACCAACGATGACGCCAGGACAGCTCGCTGGAAAGCCAAGAGCGATTAGCTACAAAATCCCCTTAACTTTCTAAATGAAATTCATAAGTTTTTTAAGTATACTGTTTTTATTTTCATACCCTATTCAATCTCAAAATTCTGAAATAGTTGCATGGGATGAAGTGGAAAAAACTCCAGTTTTCGTGGGTTGCTCAGAATCTGGAAATATTAGTATGTGTTCTAAGAAAGCATTTATTGATTTTGTGATCAATCAATTTAATCACGAATTGATTTCAGGATCTGAGTCTGCTTATACCTTAAATTTTAGGATCATTATTGGTACAGATGGCAAATTGCGATGGTCATCTGTAAAAGGTAATAATGATGAGCTAGAATTGGAAGGACGTAGGATATTGTCCAGTTTACCCGCGTATAGCCCAGGATTGGTGAATAATCAGCCGGTAAATGTTATGGTTTCGTACAGGATCGAATTGGAGAAACAAAATGAGATTTCTAACATTAAATCTGTAGATATCCCCCCTATACCTCGTAATTGTGAGAATAATGATGATAAAAGAACCTGTTTATCTGAAAACATTTCGCGTTATGTCAATAGATCTTTCAATACTGATATTCTGAGATCAAAGAAAAAAGGCAACTCGATATTTCGAACTACAGTGCATTTTGTCATTAACGAGCAAGGTAAAACTGTTAATGTAACAGCAGATGGAGAAAATGAAGTATTCAACCAGGAAGCTATTCGAGTAGTAAGTACTATTCCTTCAATGCAACCGGCAATACTCAATGACAAACCTGTAGCGGTCACTTATAGTCTGCCAGTTGTAGTCGGAATTTCAAACATTTAACACTTTAACTCGACCTTAACGAGTTACTTGTAAACTCATTTTGAAAAAATTGTAAATTTGAGAGATACCAAAAAGTATCGCTCATTTTTATGTTGTCACAATCCGAATTACTACACCTTTTCAAAGAAACCCGAAAAGATTCAGAAAATATTTGCTCCTTCCTGGAAACTGAAGATTACGTTGTACAACCGATCGTAGATGTTTCACCTCCTAAATGGCATTTAGGGCATACCACCTGGTTCTTTGAAGAATTTGTTTTAAAAAAATACGCTGAAGACCATACGTTATTCGATGAGAATACTGCATTTGTTTTCAATAGCTATTACGAAAGTGTTGGCGAAAAAGTAGTAAGAACAGACAGAGGAAATCTTTCGAGACCAACTGTTGCCTGGATCTTTAAATTTAGAGAATACGTTACCACCGAAATTATCAGATTGCTGGAAAATAGTACGCTTTCGAAGGAAGCTCTAGGTGTTATGGAAATTGGCTGTCATCATGAAAAACAGCATCAGGAACTGTTGTATGCAGATATCAAGTATATTTTAGGAAATAATCCACTAATGCCTGAATACAATCAGCAGTTTGAAGAAAATCCTGTTCAGGATTTTGAAAGAGAATGGGTGGATGTTGCTGAAGGTATTTATGAAATTGGTCATACTTCAGAAGATTTCTGCTACGACAATGAATTGGGAGTTCATAAAATCTATTTACATGACTTCAGTATTTCGAATAAGCTCGTAACTAATTCAGAATACATGGAATTTGTTGAAGCTGGTGGATATGATGATGTTCTTTTATGGCACGCTGAAGCCTGGGATTGGGTAAACACTAATGAAATTAAAACACCATTTTACTGGCATAAGATCGAGAACAAATGGCATCAATATACGTTAGGAGGATTAAAACCTTTGAATCCTGATGCTCCAGTTACCCATATTAGTTACTATGAAGCTTTCGCTTATGCCCAATGGAAAGGTATGAGATTACCAACCGAGCAGGAATGGGAAATTGCTCAAAAAGATTTTGACTGGGGAAGCAGATGGGAATGGACAGAAAGCGCCTATTCTCCTTATCCAAATTACCAGAAGGCAGACGGCGCTCTAGGAGAATACAATGGAAAGTTCATGGTAAATCAAAAGGTTCTGCGTGGAGCTTCGGTCGCTACTTCCAGCAAGCATAGCCGTTATACTTATAGAAACTTCTTCCATCCACAATTAAGATGGCAGTTTACGGGTTTCAGACTCGTTAAATAATATTATATGAAAAATCAATCTGAAACCATGTTCGAATCTGTCTTTGCTGAAGACACGCATAAAGGACTTACCAGCTATCCAAAATTTTTGCATTCCAAGTATATCTACGATAAAAAAGGAGACAAATTATTTCAGGAGATCATGTCGATGCCTGAATATTACCTTACCAGCTGTGAGTTTGATATTTTGAAACAGAACAAGACTGATATTGCTAAAATATTCAGTAGTGAGAACAGTTTTGATCTTATTGAACTTGGGGCAGGAGACGGTAAAAAGACCAAGCTTCTTCTCAAGGAACTGGTGGACAAAAATTATAAGTTCAACTATTTACCTGTAGATATTAGTCAGAATGTGCTGGATGAACTTGAAAATGCGTTAAAGGGTGAAATTCCGCAAGTATCTGTCAAAACTCAACAAGGTACCTATTTTGAGACGCTGGAGAAACTTGCAGAGTATAATTCAAGGAAAAAAGTCATCCTTGTTCTGGGTAGTAATATTGGTAATCTTTCGCATAGCGAAGCCGTAGATTTTCTTCGGAATATTGCTGTAGCGATGAGCGCTGATGATATGTTGTTTATGGGTTTTGACCAAAAGAAGGACCCACAGATCATCATGAATGCCTATAATGATCCCGCTGGCATTACGGAAAGATTTAATAAGAACTTACTGGTAAGAATTAACCACGAACTGGACGGTGAATTTGAAGTAGAAAAATTCAAGCATTGGGAAACTTATGATCCAGAAACTGGTACTGCCCGCAGTTTCTTGGTGAGCAAGGTAGAGCAAAGAGTTAAGATCAATAAACTCGAACTGGAAGTAAAGTTCGATGCATGGGAGAGTATACATACCGAGATTTCTCAAAAATATGATGATGCAATCGTAAGCTGGTTAGCAGATGAATCTGGATTAGTAGTAGAGCGTAATTTTGCAGATTCAAATAACTGCTTTAAAAATTATATCTTTAGAAGGAAATAAATTTACTGAACTATGAAAGCTATTTGGAAAGGCACCGTAATCGCAGAAAGTTCTGAAACGAGGATCGTTGAGAACAATCATTACTTTCCTCCTGAAGATATTAAGGATAAGTTCTTTAAGCCAAGTGAGTTCACCACCCGATGCCCATGGAAAGGCAAAGCTTCCTACTATGACATAGAGGTAGATGGTGAAAAAAATGAAGATGCAGCATGGTTCTACCCAGAGGCAAGTCACGCGGCCAAACCAATTGAAAATTATGTAGCCTTCTGGAAGGGTGTTCAGGTTATCGAATAGTTTCTATACGCTCACAACACTATTATCATCTCCCGCAAAATCATTCCACTTGTAGGCATCTGCAGCTGGATCGTTTTGCCACTGCCCATCTACAAGATATCTGAATTCGTATGCTTTATCTACTGGTAGATTGACCTGAGTCTTGAAATTACCATTTTTATACTTCTTCAATTTTGCTGGCTTCCAATTATTGAACTCACCCACTAATTCTACCTGGTCTGCTTCTTTTGCAGGAAGGTTGAAAGTGATCTTACATTCCGGTTTGGACTTCAAGTATTGCTTGCTAATTGGCATATTTTTAATTTATTGATTGACTCTTCAAATTAAATTAAAATATGCTTGTAAACCAATACATATCAGCGATCTACATCATTTTTACAGAATTACTAATTTTCGTTATTTAAAGAGATGATTCTTTATTCCGAAAACGGTTTAGGATATAAAAATATTGATTATATGTAGAATTTTAAGATTAAATCCCGAGTACAGCAAACAGTTTATTCAGCTCTTTCTCAGAATTGAAATAGTGTAAACTAATTCGAATTCCGTTTCCTCTCATAGATGTGATAATATCTTCTGATCTCAATTTCTGAAATAGTTTTTCATCACCCGCAATATTAAATAAGGATGAATAGATCTCTCTCTCTGCAACCCATTCTTCTAATATACCAGCCGATTTAAACCGTTCCCGGGCTATATGCTTCAGCTTGGAAATCTGACCTTCAATAGGATCCCAACCAATCTTCTGAATAATTTCAATCGCAGTTTTTAAGCTTCCGAAGTTGAGTGTATCATAATGTCCCGGCTCGAACTTCCCAAGGAAATTTCCCTCATGTTCTTTGTACTTTCCTTGCAGCGAACCGAAACCAAGATGTTTAGGATTCAGTCTTCCTTCTACACGATCGCTAAATAGGATAAAGCCATTACCGTAACCCGCATTCATCCATTTGTAGCAACTGGAGATCGCAATATCCAATCCGCTATTTTCAAAATCATAGGCCTCGGTTCCAAAATATTGAGTTCCGTCGCCAATAAGTAGAAGATCCGGGAATTGCTGTTTTAGATCATTTATAAAATTTGAGCTCAGTTGCACCCCATTTATGTACTGGACAATACTAAAAGCAAATATGTCGGGTTTATTTTTTTTGATGGCTTCGAGAATATTATTTTCCAGATCTTTATCCAGGTTTGCATAACAGACCTGAAAATCCCTGGATTCCACCGGCCAGTTGATCGATGGATAATCGTCCTTAATTAGTAGAATTTTGGAACCGGAATCGATTCCTCCCAGGATACTATTAAATCCATAAGAGAAATTTGGAATTAAAGCCACTCGATTTGGTGCGCAATGATATAAAGAACCTATACTTTCCCTTACTCCCGTAAGCATCTCTCCCATTTTTTCCTTTAAAACACTTGCTTTTAAGAAAAAATCCATGTCATGATCCTGCCTGAATTCCCATACTTTTTCTGGAAGTAAACCGCAAGCAGCGGTATTGAAGTATGTATATTGCTGAAGTACAGGAAAGCCTTTTCTTAAATTATCCATAAGCTATTGGAAATTCTTTTGATAAAAATGTAAATTTGAAACTACACTAAGGTACTTTTTATTATGTTTTCCAAAAAGAAAAACGAATCCAAAATAGATTATGAACAACGGGAGCTCTATGAGAATGCCAGGCAGAGAGCAAGACAGAAAAAAAGATTATTCCGGCATTTTGTAATATTTTTAATTGGTGCCGCTTTTCTTATTGTTTTGAATGTGGTTGTGGGTTACCAGGAAGATTTCAAACCCCTTGGATATAACTGGTTCGTATGGGCCGTTCTCTTATGGACCCTGTTATTCCTGATCCACTTCTTCAATGTCTTTATCATTAATAGCTTTATGGGTAAGGATTGGGAAGCGAAACAGGTAGACAGACTGGTTAAGAAGCAACAAGAGAAAATTGCTCAACTTCAAAGCAAAGTAGAGAAAGACCATCCAATACCTGATCGTTCCACCCACGCCAAGAATAAAGATACAGATTTCCAGAACAGAATTACCCCTGGAGATCCGGATAGACAAATAAACAGTTAAATATGATCACAATGATTGCTGCTGCAGCAGAAAACAATGCACTAGGCAAGGATAACGATCTTGTATGGCATCTTCCAGACGATTTTAAAAGATTTAAACGACTTACCTCCGGACATCATATTATTATGGGGCGTAAAACTTTTGAGTCTTTCCCAAAATTGCTTCCCGACAGAACGCACGTGATCATTACGAGAAAGGAAGATTACTCTCCTGAAAACACTATTGTAGTACATTCTATAGAAGAGGCTTTAAAAGTTTCAAAGCTGGATGATCAGGCTTTTATAATTGGAGGCGGTGAAATTTACAAAATGGGAATGGAACATGCGGATAGAATTGAACTGACCCGAGTTCATGGTGAGTTTGAAGCCGACACCCATTTTCCGCAAATTGATAAAAGTGAATGGGAAATAGTCAAAGATCAGTTTCATGATAAAGATGAAAAACACGACTATTCGTTTACCTATCTAACCTATGAGAGAAAGCAGGACAAAACTTATTGAGAGGATTGCTGAAAAACACAGCTTAAATCTCCAGGGTTTTAAGTCACTCACTGGTGGAGATATCAATGAGGTCTATAAATTAGAATGCAAGGATCAAACGCTGGTTCTTAAAGTTAACTCTGCTTTAAAATTTCCCGGAATGTTCGAAGCAGAGAAAAAGGGCCTGGAATTACTTGCTGGTCCCGGAGTTATTCGTATTCCCAAAACCTTCGAAACTGCTACTCTTGATGATCATTCCTACCTGTTATTAGAATTTATCCCATCAGGCACTAAAAACTCTGATTTCTGGCGGGTCTTCGGAAGCCAACTAGCACAATTACATTCTGTGCAAAGTGATCAATTTGGTCTCGATCATGATAATTACCTGGGCAGTCTTCCGCAGCAAAACTCCTATCGTACTGATGCTATTAGTTTTTATACTGAAATGCGTCTGGAACCTCAACTGAAGTTGGCGAGAGAGAAAGGTCACAATTTACCTGATGCATCTATTCTTTTCAAAAATTGTGAATCCATTATTCCGAATGAAAAAGCCTCGTTGATCCACGGGGATCTATGGGGTGGTAATTACCTGGTTGATGCGAATGGCCGTCCCTGCATTATCGACCCTGCGGTAGCATATGCACCAAGAGAAATGGATATTGCAATGACCAGGCTATTTGGTGGTTTTGACAATCAAATGATTTCATCTTATCAAGATTACTTTCCACTGGAAAATGACTGGGAGCAAAGAATAGAGCTCTGGCAATTATACTATTTACTTATGCATTTAAATGTTTTTGGAGCTAGCTATAAGTCACAAGTCACAGAGATTATCCATAAATACTCCTGATTTTACATTTCTTAACAAGACCAGGCTCTTTTTTAGCAGTTCCTTAGCTCAGCTTCATGAGTATCTAAAGTATCTTCCACTCAAAATAAAATTACTATGAGTACTAAGAATTTATACGACGATAAAGCAAGAGAAAAAATTAAGGAACTGGCAGAAAATGTAGATTTCTGCATGCTGGTTACCAATATGGATGAGAAGCCATTAAGCGCAATTCCCATGTCTACTAAAGAAGTAGATGATCATGGAGCAGTATGGTTTTTAAGCAAAAATGATAGCGATCATAATCGTGATATCGAAAAAGATAAAGATGTGCAATTACTATATAGCGGAACTTCAGACATGGAGTTTCTCAGTGTATACGGTGAAGCATTTATCGAGACCAATAGAGAGGTGATCAAGGAGTTATATTCAAAAGCAGATAACGCATGGTTTGATGGTGAAGATGATCCAAGTGTTACCGCAATCAAAGTGAACCCAAAGGAAGCTTATTACTGGGATAACAAGGGTAGCAAAATGGTGACCTTATTCAAGTTAGGAATGGCAGCAGTTACTGGCGAGAAACAGGATATTGGCGAAAAAGGAAAGCTAAATGTATAGTTGATTAGCATTAAGATTTTAGATAAGACCTCATAGCGAAACTTCGTTATGAGGTCTTTCTATTTATCCCTATTTTTGTTAGCCTAAACAATCTTTATGAAAGCATACGTATTTCCAGGTCAGGGAGCACAATTCTCCGGAATGGGATTAGACCTTTATGAAAAGTCCCCGCAAGCGCAAGAACTATTTGAACAAGCTAATGATATCCTCGGATTTTCGATTACCGATATCATGTTCGAAGGTTCGGCTGAAGACCTGAAACAAACGAAAGTTACACAACCTGCAATATTTATACATTCTGTAATTCTTAGCAAAGTTCTTGGTGAATCTTTCAAACCAGATATGGTTGCCGGTCACTCTCTTGGAGAGTTTTCTGCACTTGTCGCGAATAAAGTTATAAGCTTTGAGGACGGATTGAAACTGGTTTCTCAACGTGCCGAGGCGATGCAAAAAGCCTGTGAACTGGAACCGTCCACTATGGCTGCTGTCCTGGGAATGGAAGACGAAATGGTGGAATCTATTTGTGCGGAAACTGAAGGAACTGTGGTCGCTGCAAATTATAATTGCCCGGGACAACTCGTTATTTCAGGCGCTTATGCAGCAGTTGAAAAAGCCTGTGAAAATTTGAAAGAAAGAGGAGCAAAAAGAGCTTTGATCCTGCCAGTTGGAGGCGCGTTTCACTCGCCTCTTATGGAACCTGCGCGCAAGGATCTTGCTGAAGCTATAGAGAACACAGAGTTCTCCAAGCCTATTTGCCCTATCTACCAGAATGTAAGCACATTTGCAGTTACAGATGCTTCGGAAATTAAAAAGAATCTCGTATTCCAATTAACCGCTCCGGTAAAATGGACTCAATCGGTTCAAAATATGATCAATGACGGAGCTAATGAATTTGTTGAAGTTGGTCCTGGAAAAGTTTTACAGGGATTAGTAAAAAAGATCAATAGAAGCATGACTACATCTTCTGCAGTAATCGGATAAAATACGGTAGTTGGTTTAAAAAAAAGCCCGATCTCAATCGATCGGGCTTTTTTGTTCTCATACTAAGCTAGTCAGGATTTAAAAACGCGTAGTATCAAAATTGCACTTTCATTTCTAAGATTACATTTATTCCTGCTTGTACACCTTTCCTTCTTTCATCACAAATACCACTTCTTTGAGGGTGGAAACATTCTGAGTAGGATCCTCGTTCACCGCGATAATATCAGCATAAAATCCTGGTGCTATTTGTCCGCTTTCGGTTTCCATATTTAAAACTTTCGCAGGAGTGATGGTCGCTGAAATAATCGCGTCCATGACTGGCATTCCGGCTTCGGTCATATATTCGAATTCACGAGCATTTTCTCCATGTTTGAAAACACCTGCATCTGTACCAAACAATATTGGTACTCCCCTCTTATAGGCTTTAGCAAAAGTATTCTGAATCTTAGGTCCAATCTCCTGAGCTTTTGGAACTACAAGTTCCGGGTAATAGCCTTCAATTTGTGCATTTTCAGTCACTTCCTTTCCGGCGGTGATGGTGGGAACGAGGTATGCATTCATCTGCTTCATAAGGTCCATGGTTTCTTCACTCATTAAAGTACCATGTTCGATCGTTTTCACTCCTGCTATAACAGCCCGCTGCATTCCCTCATCTCCGTGGGCATGTGCAGCAACATGAAAGCCGTAATCTTTAGCGGTCTTTACTATTTCTTCGATCTCTTCAGTAAAAAACTGCGGATTCGAACTACTCTTCGCAACACTAAGAACTCCTCCGGTAGCAGTAATCTTGATGAGATCTGCTCCATTCTTATAGCGTTGGCGAACTGCCTTTCTTGCATCCTCCAGACTATTCACTACGCCATCCTTCGGTCCAGGATTTCCCATTAATTCCGCATTAACTCCATTAGTAGGATCTGCATGACCACCAGTTGTTGCAAGACTTTTGCCGGCAGTGAAAATTCTTGGACCAGCTATTTTTCCCCTATTTATGGCATTCCGAAGAGAGATATTTATACCAGAACCTCCAAGATCCCGAACGGTAGTAAAACCAGCCATCAGTGTTTTTTCAGCAAAACCTACCGAGTTGAAGGCATTATCTGCCGGATTGTTAGTAAAACTTTCTAAATACTCACCAGGACTGGACTCTCCCTCCATATGTACATGCATATCGGTAAGCCCGGGAAGAACCGTTTTATTTCTAAGATCGATAACTTGTATGCTATCAATAGAGGGTTTTTTAAAACCTTTCTCTACGGAAGATATCTTATTAGCCTCAACAATAATGGTACGCTCTTCCAGTACTTTTGAATTTTTAGTGTCGATCAATTTTCCAGCGTGGATATAAGTTTGCTGGGCCATTAAGTTCAAACTGAACAAAATAGCGACTGCTATAAAAAGAATGTTTTTCATGAGATTATTTTAGAAAATCGATTATTGTACCTGTAAGATAATCAATTTGCTCATTATCAAGCTCCGTGTGCATAGGTAGCGAAATAACTTCTTGAACCAGTCTGTTGGTTACAGGGAAATCGGCTTCATTATATCGCTGATCAGCATAAGCTTTTTGCTTATGTAATGGAATAGGATAGTAAATTCCGAATGGGAGACCTTTCTCCTGAAGGTGTTTTGCCAGTGCATCTCTCTTCCCATCAAGAATTCTTAAAGTATATTGATGAAAAACATGAGTGTCGCAATCACCTTCGCGGTAAGGCGTGACAATTTGCTCATGATCTCTAAATGCCTCTGTGTATTTAAAAGCAGCTGCCTTCCTCGCTTCATTGTAGATATCCAGCTTTGGTAATTTAGCTTTTAATACTGCGGCCTGTAAACTATCCAATCTCGAGTTCACTCCAACTACATCATGATGATAGCGCTCATACATTCCATGATTTACGATACCTCTAATTGTATGTGCCAGTTCATCTTTGTTCGTGAAAATGGCACCGCCATCACCATAACATCCTAAATTCTTGCTTGGAAAAAATGAAGTAGCTCCTACATCACCCATGGTTCCAGCTTTGAACGTCTTGCCTTCCCGGGTATGATAATTAGCACCGATAGCCTGTGCGTTGTCTTCAATAACATAAAGATCATGCTCTTTAGCAATCTTCATCACCGCATCCATATTTGCCACCTGTCCGAATAAATGCACAGGTACGATGGCACGAGTTTTTGGGGTGATAGCCTTACGAATTTTATCAGGATCAATATTATAAGTTTCGGGATCTACATCTACTAGCACCGGAGTTAGCTGAAGTAAAGCAATTACCTCTACAGTAGCGGCAAATGTAAAGTCGGCAGTTATGACCTCATCGCCTGGTTTGAGTCCCAGTCCCATCATAGCTATTTGTAAAGCATCGGTACCATTCGCACAAGGAATGACATGCTTTACACCCAAATATTCTTCAAGATCCTTCTGAAATGCATGCACATGAGGGCCATTGATAAAAGATGTTTCTTCCATGATTTCTTGGAAAGAAGCATTTACTGCGTTTTTTATACCTTCGAACTGACCTTTAAGATCAACCATTTGAATCTTTTTCATCTGCATTTTTTTTCAGGTTCACGAAAATACAAAATATACCATCTACTGGCAATCACTTTAATCACAAACGGCTATTTTTGAAATTAGATTTACATTCATGCAATCTCTCTATAACTCACTTATAAATTTCAGCCAGCCGGTAATTTCAATAGCCGGGAAATTCAGTCCAAAATTGAAGGAATTTTCAGAAGGAAGAAAAGATCTGTTTCCGCGGCTTGAAAAATTGCTATGTCCAGAATCACATTATATATGGATACATGCAGCTTCGCTTGGAGAGTTTGAAATGGCAGTACCAGTTCTAAAAATGCTGAAAGATAATTATCCTTCAGAAAAGATCATTGTTAGTTTCTTCTCTCCTTCAGGTTTCAATAATAAAAAAAAGCATAAGCTGGTGGATATCTTTACCTATCTCCCGCTCGACACTGAATATAATGCTCAAAAGTTCATTGACCTTATTAACCCAAAAATGGCATTCTTCATCAAATATGATTTCTGGCCAAATTTTTTACTAGGTCTTAAAGATCGTAATATACCCACATACCTGGTTTCTGGCGTCTTTCGTGAAAATCAGAGTTTCTTTAAACTCTATGGAAAATGGATGATCAAATCCTTGCAGGCTTTTCATCACTTTTTTGTTCAGAATGAGGAATCTGCAGACTTGTTGAAGAAAATAGGCTTTGGGAATGCAACGGTTGCAGGAGATACGAGGTTCGACAGGGTTGCAGCACAGATCACCCAGGACAATCATATAGAGTTTATCGAAAATTTTAAAGCTAATAAAGTATTGACGGTCTTTGGAAGTAGCTGGCCAGAAGATGAGAAACTTTTTATTGATTATATAAATAAACATCCTGAACAGAAATTCCTGATCGCGCCACATGAGATCAATGCTGAAAAAATTCAGATCTTAATCCATAAAATAAAACAACCGGTGCTGCAGTTTTCAGAAATGAATGAGGCTAAAATTAAAGATTTCAACGTCTTTATTCTGGACACCATTGGTTACCTGGGAAGAGCCTACAGCTATGCAGATATTGCCTATGTTGGCGGTGCAGCAGGTTCAACCGGTTTACACAACATTCTTGAACCGGCTACCTTCGGAATTCCAATAGTCATAGGATCGAACTACAATAAATTTCCGGAAGCGGCACGATTGAGATATTTAGCCGGGTTGTTTTCTGTTAAAAATTCCGAGGAATTTGAAGAGGTTATGGACAAATTTATAAGCAATCCTAACTTCAGAAAAAAGAGCGGAATGATAGCCGGGCACTTTATTAACAGTAATACAGGGGCTACCAGACTTCTGGAATCCCATTTAAAAGCTGAAAAAAATAGAGATTAACAAACATTGCTAAAAAAAAGTAAAAATAATTCGTACAATTGTTTATAGTTGTAATTTCGACCCGTATTAACAACTAAATAAATACAAATGAGACGTTTATCAATCCTTGCGATTGTATTAATGACTAGTTCTGTTTTACTAACCTCATGTAGACAGGAAGCGGAAAAAGAAACCATCGTCAAGGAAGTAGAAGTTGAAAAGCAGGTGAAATCACCTGAGGAGGCTGATGAACGAGAAGGAATTCTTGAGCGAACAGCTAAAAAAGTCGATAATGAAGTAAATAAGGAAATCGACGAGGAAATAGAAAAAATTGGAGACGACAATTAGTAATAAATCTCGAATTTTAATACATTGAATTACTAAAAACTACTAATAACTAAATAATTAAATTATGAAGAAACCAATTTTAATGCTTGCTTTAGCACTGTCTACAAGTTTATTCTTTACTTCTTGTAGAGAAACTAACGAGAATGAGACTGATGACATGGAGCAAATGGAGTCTGACGATATGGATGACATGGATGATATGGACGACGCGGGAAATGATATCGAAAATGCAGCTAATGATGCTGGTAATGCAGTAGAAAATGCAGCTAACGATGTTGGAGACGCAGTAGAAAATGCAGCTCAGGATGTTGAAGACGAAGTTGAAGGAAACGACGATTACTAGTCTTTAATGAAATAAGTATTTAAAAGCCCTTTCTAATTGAGATGGGGCTTTTTTAATGTTTGAAAGATTTCAATTCTCTTTTCAATTCGTTCATAGATTGTTGTAGCTCCTGAAAAAGTCCATTATTTGTTGGATTGTCCAGGTTAAAGGTAAGTTTGGAATTCACCTGCCAGATCTCCTGAATATCATGAACATTGATCTCTAAAGGTAAATATTCTTCATTAAGCGATATCAGTAAAACCTTTGAAGGATCAGGCATTTTCTGTATCTTCTTCACCAATACCGAGTCATACATTACGATTACGTATACTTTATTGTTACTAGCTTCTTCTATACCTGCAACAGCTTTTCCCATCACCCATTCTCCGGGACGATAATCTGGCAACATACTATCTCCCTCGATCTGAAAACCACGGTAAGTCGCATTTCTAAATTCAGGTAATGGAATATCAAATGCAGGAAGTTGGTTATACCATTCCACATCCTGTACGTTGTGAGGATACCCTGCAGCCGCCTTTTGGTTTACAAGAACGATGTTCTCGTTATCGGCATTATCTACGGTGACAACTTTTGGACTTACATCTCCTTTACTAATCTTAAGATACTTCTGCCCACTGTCTCCAAACAGCCATAAAGGATTAATTGCAAATTGCCTTAGCAATTCAGCCACTACTTTTCCTGAAAGCTTCGTCCGGCCACGTTCAATATCTGCTGTTGAATTTTTTATACCCAATAGCGAAGCAAATTCTGTTTGAGTATAATTATGCTCTTCACGAACTTCTTTAAAATGCTTGATTTCAATCGATCCCGGTGTGCCCATAAACTATTAATATTGGAATTATTCCAAATTTATAATAATAAATGGAATCTTTCCTCAGAATTCAGAAAATTATTGAATTAAAATTACGTAAGCGACTGTTTGTCATTTCCGAATATGGCTTGTTTATAAGCGTAAGGATATGATCGTCTGATAGTTTTGAAATGCTTAAAGTTTCTATTCAGATTTGTAACCCAGAAGTCTAAGTGCGTTCAAAACCACCACAAGCGTTGAGCCTTCATGAAAAACCACCGCCACTCCAATATTGGCCCAACCAAAGATTGTCGCCGGAAGTAGCAAAGCCACTACACCCAGACTGATCCATAAATTCTGTTTTACGATGTTATGCGCTTTACGGCTCAAACCTATGGCGAATGGAAGAACTTCAAGTCTATCTGCCATAAGAGCAATATCTGCAGTCTCAAGTGCAACATCACTTCCAGCAGCGCCCATCGCAATTCCCACCGTACTATTTGCCATTGCTGGAGCATCATTTACCCCATCCCCTACCATGGCAACTTTGGCTTTCCCGCTGCTAAGTTTGCGAATCTTTTCAACTTTTTCTTCAGGCAATAAACTACCATAAGCCTTAGTGAGACCAATTTCTTTAGCGACCGCATCTGCTACAAATTGATTGTCACCGGTGAGCATCACCATTTCCTTTATACCCAATTCCCTTAAACGCATTAAGGTAGGCTTCGCTGATTCCCTGGGCTCATCCATTAATCCAAGGATCCCACTAAAATGGCCTCCAGATTTCACCAACATGGTAGTTTTCCCATCCTTTTCCAGGTCTCTGATCCTTTTAACCAGTTTCGAATCAAGTTGTTCTTCACCTTCAAACAGTTCCAGGTTCCCTATAGATATTTGATTCCCATTAATGTGACCGCTTATACCCTTCCCCTGAATTGCTTCGGAAGCAGATAACTGAGGTATTTGATATTCTACTGGCAGTTTCGCGCTTCCATCACGAACTATAGCCTTGGCAAGCGGATGATTACTTGTATTTTCCAAAGCAATCACTTCTGAAAGGAATTCAGCTTCCGAAGAATTATTCAGCAAAATAACATCTGTTAGTTTTGGCTTCCCTTCAGTAAGTGTACCGGTTTTATCGAAAGCCAAAGTTTTCAAGGTTCCAAGATCTTCCAGCGGTTTACCACCTTTGAATAAGACTCCGCCTTTCGCTGCACGAGCGATTCCACTCAATACTGCGGAAGGTGTGGAGATCGCGAGTGCACAGGGACTTGCAGCTACCAGAGCAGCCATGGACCTGTAAAAACTAGCGGACCATGGTTCATCCAGGACCAGAAATGCAAGGTTTAGAATTAAAATAAGAATAAGCACTGCAGGCACGTAAAACTTTTCAAATTTATCTGTCAGTAATTGGGTTGGAGACTTCTTATCCTGCGCCTGCTGTACCATTTCAATAAGCCGGCTAAGAGTGGAATCTTCAGCCTTTCTGATCACCTTCACCTCTATCGTAGCGTCTCCATTGATCGTTCCTGCAAATACACGATGTTTATCTGGAATGGAAGTAATATTATTATAATCTAGAACTTCATCCTTTACAGGTTCTTTGTCTACTGGAATGCTTTCTCCTGTAATTGGAGCTTGATTAATATTAGTTCTTCCATGGACTAAAATGCTATCTGCCGGCACGGTTGAATTAGGTCTAATGCGTAGAATGTCGCCAACCTCTAAATTTTCAAGACTCACCTCTCTGAACTCACCATCAATCTTTTTTAAGGCTACCCTGGGAGCTAGTTTTGTAAGCGCTTCAATAGATTTCTGAGCTTTATTCATAGCGAGATGTTCCAGCGCATGACCAAGACTGAACAAGAATAATAGCAATCCACCTTCAGCCCACTTGTCCAGAAAAGCAGCACCGATAGCTGCTACCAGCATCAAAAAATCAATTTCAAATCTACCTTTAGAAATTTCTTCAAACGCTTCCTTAGCTGTGAAAAATCCACCAAAAAAATAAGAAAGCAAGAATGGAACTAAAGCATAAATGAAATCAAACCCTGAAAACTCCTGGAGCAAATATCCGCTTATGAGAAAAATTCCGCTTAAAACAGCAAATATTAATTCTGTTCTTTCTCCAAAAATACCGTCATTATGTGGCGTGCAACAACCGTGATTATGTCCTGACATTTCTTTCAATAATATTTAATCTAAAGGTACAATTAAATGGTTGGAAGTATAAAATGTGAGGAAGCCAAGGAAGTATAAGTTGTTAGAATGTAAAAAAATATCGGTAGAAATTAGCCCCTTGTGAAGGCGACTTCCTCATATCTAAGAATGATTTCTGATCCACACCAAAAAAGTACAAAAAGAGGTAGGTTGTACATTTGATATAATTGCGAGTATCTCGCTCTGCAAAAGTCTTGAGGGATCCGTGAATGTTATACTGATAAAATTAGATTATCTGCAACAACTGCAAGTATCGAGGTTCAAAACCTGATATTTAATTAAAGCTGCTTCTGAAGCCAGCCTACTATTATCGTATATTCCCAGGTAAACCCGTTCAAGAATTGAAGGGAGTTGTGTACAGCTATCCGCGTGGATAGACATAACGCCATCTCTGTTCGTTTGTTTACTGAGGTAGTAAAATTTCATCCGGCAATTTATCCTACTAATGGAAGATCATTTAATAGAATTCGGTTAAATTTTAATGTTTTTAAACTACTGATTGATATTATAAAGTTTGAAGTTCAATTATCCAGAATGCAATGATAAGTAGAAGACTAATAATCATTCCTGAAAAGATCATGAGAAGACCTCTATTTTCAACCTGAATGGTTTCCAGTTCCTGCTCAAATAATTCCTGCTGTTCCTTTTCCATTTTGAAATACCGCTGAAACCCCAACCTGTTGGCCAGTTTACCTTTATTAGTTAGATAAACCTGTCCGCGGTCATTAATATATATAAGTTTCTTATCTCTCAATGTATTAATAAAGTCTATAGAAGTGCTTTGTCTCAGGTCTGTCGCCATGGTACCATCCTGAAGATTATCTAGGGTCAATGTGTATCGCTTCATATTAACAAGTCTTTAACTTTCGAGTAATACTAATTAAAAGAAGTTAAACATGATTTCCTAAAGAAATCTTAATTTTAACTTCTGTGAAAGCCTTATATTTAAGATGAAGTGATAATGAAACCGATTCAATACTGCCGGATAAGAAAATAAATTAATCCCTGATACTATCAACCAAATTTGTACAGTATCGATTAGGAGCTGTGTTGAACATTAATTGCATAAAACGGAATTAGACTGTATTGCAATTGCAACTATGGGTTTTTAGACTTTTATATTCAGAAGAACAAGGCAATTAAAAAAGAAGATTCTATTTTAATTGTAATCGTAAGTATCCATTACCTGAATCTCCTGTCAAAAACAAAAAAACCTGCCAGTTCTGGCAGGTTTTTTTGTTCAGAAATAAAAGGAAGATTACTTAACGTCCTCCATCTTGATTTCTTCACCTTCTTTATTCAGAAGTTTTACTTCATCAAAGTCCATATCTTTAAATTGTTCAAACTGAGTCTTAGCATCTCCAACAACAAGATAGGCCATCTTTGATTCATCCAGATACTGCTTCGCCAATTCCTGATGTTGCTCCAAAGTCATATTATTAACAACATTTTCTTCTTTCTCGATATAATTTGAATCAAGATCATAGGCACTCATTTCCTGTAACATTCCTAAAAGCGATCCTTGAGTTTCGAATCGGCGTGCGTTTGACTTGATCAATGCGTTTTTAGTGAATTGTAGGTCTTCTTGCGAAATCCCATCTTTATACTTAGAAATTTCATCTCTGAAAATCTTTACTGATTCTCCTGTAGTATTTGTTCTAACAGAAGACGATGCCGTAAAGGTTCCTGGAATTTTAGATCCACTAAAACCAGAACGTGCTCCATAAGTATATCCTTTTTCCTCTCTAAGAATTAGGTTTACATTCCCTGAAAAGGATCCACCTAATTTGTAGTTCATCACTTCCAAAGGATAGTAATCCTCATTAGTTCTTGGAATCGCAATGTATCCGATATTTATGATGGATTGTTTTGCATCTGGTACATCTACAAAATACAGAGATGCCTTTTCACGATTATTCTGGATCTGAAAATCTGGAATAGTTACTTCTTTCGCTTCCCAGTTATTCTTAAGACCTTCAGCTGCCGCCAAAGCTTCAGCTTTATTTACATCACCAACTACATGTAATCTTGCCACAGAAGGTGAAAGGTTTTCAGAATAGAATTGCTTCAGGTCTTCCATGCTAACCGCTTCCACATCTTCTTTCGTACCTGAAGTAGTATAAGCGAATGGATGATCCTCACCATAAAGAATTTTATTGTAAACCCTGTTTGCAATGGCATTAGGGTTTGCATCATTTCTTTCTATCCCATTGATCGTACTGGTTTTAATCCTTGCTAATTCCTCTTCATCCCATCTTGGTTCCAATAGAATTTCTTCAACGAGATCCATGGTTTTTGAAAAATTTCTTTTCAAAGAGTTTCCGCGAATGACGATAGATTCATTGGTTGTATACATATAAATGCTCGCACCGAGTAGCGCAATGGCATCTTCCAGTTCCTGCGGAGTTTTGTTAGCCGTTCCTTCCATCATGATATCACTCATTAAATTAGCAACACCATTGTTTTCAAGATCATCCAGCAAATGTCCGCCTTCTATTACCAAACTAAAGGTTACCAGGGGCAATTCATTTTGTTCGATTCCGTAAACTTCTAAACCATTTGCCAGTTCCGTATTCCACGCTTCAGGAACACTGAGACTTGGAGATTTGCCCATTTCAGGTTGTACAGATCTGTCAAAATTTGAAGGAGTTTTTTCAACTTCTTCAGTATTAGTTTCTACTACTTCAGTTTCCTTATTTTCAGTAATTTTCTCTTCTACAACCTGAGCTTTTTCAGAATTTTCAGCAATTAAATCAGTCTTACCCTTCGGCACAAAACTGGTCATTACATAAGGCTTGTCTTTGATATATTCATTATAGACACGCATCACATCCTCTTTGGTTACATTTTTAATGTTTTCCAGATCTTGCTTATAAAAATTAGGGTCGCCAGCAAGAACATCATAGCGAGCTAACTGGAATGACTTTCCAAGAACACTGCTAATACCGTTATAGAAATCTGTTTCCAATCCTGCTTTGATCTTTTCAATATCAAAATCTGTAACTTCCTCTTGTTCGAAAAGTTCAAGAGCCTCTTCAATACCCATTTCAATACTATCAAGATCTACTCCTGAATTTGCCGTCACATTAATAGTGAACTGACCCGCTAATTGACTCGGACTATTATACGCATTTGCGCGAGATGTAAGTTCTTTCTGCTTTACAAGAACTTCGTATAATGGCGCATCTTTTCCGTTGGATAAAATCTGTCCAAGGTAATTTAGCGCATAAGAATCTTCGCTATACTGTTCAACAACAGGCCAAACCATATTTAATTGCGGCGCCGTGGCAAAATTGTCTTCGTGATATAAACGTTTAGTTTCATCCAGAGTTACCAATTGCGTTTCTAATGGCTCTACTTCCTGACCTTTTTTAATCTCACCAAAATATTTTTCAATAAGATTTTTAGCCTCATCTTCCTGAAAATCTCCAGCTAGTACAAGGGTAGCATTATTAGGGCCATAAAATTTATCGTAAAACTCCTTTACATCTTCAACAGTGGCATTCTGAAGATCTTCCAGTTCTCCAATTACCTGCCAGCTGTATGGGTGACCATCAGGGTACATATTTTTGTCTATTACCCAACCCGTATGCCCATAAGGATTATTATCAACACGCTGTCTTTTTTCATTCTGAACCACTTCCTGCTGATTGGCAAAAGCAGCTTCGGTCACTGTATTGATCAAAAAGCCCATTCTATCAGACTCCAACCAAAGTACCGTTTCCAGAGCATTCTTGGGCACCACTTCATAGTAAATTGTCCCATCCTGCCAGGTTCCCCCGTTTAAAGTACCACCAACATCCTGAATTGTTTTGAAAAACTGATCCTGCGGAACATTTTCAGATTCCTGGAACAGCATATGCTCAAACAAGTGTGCAAAGCCTGTTCTACCTTTTTTCTCACGGTTAGAGCCAACACCATATTGAATCGCTACGGAAACAATAGGATCTGACTTATCCTCGTGTAGAATAACATTCAAGCCGTTTTCCAGCTCATACTTTTTGAATTCAAGACTCAGGTCTGCACTTGCTTCGGCTTGAACCGTGTCTTGTTCCACCATGGCCTGATCTGGTCCTGTGGAAATATTCTGCGGAGTATCCTTAACCTTACAGGATACTGCAGCCAAAAATGTAAATGAAAGCGCTAAAGCTTTCATATTAAATCTGACATTTGTCATATAATTAATGTTTTTGTTAAGATTTCTGAATTTAATAAAAATCACGCTTGTACTTTGCTAGTTTTCAGATAAATTGAAGTAATCATTGAAAATCATATAAAAACCAATAAAAAATTGAGGTTTCAATTCAGGAATCTAAACTATGATATGATTTCTAATTATTATAAGCTATCCTCAAAACTACCTCTACTAATGTCTTCTAATAATTTCTAGCCGCTTCATTCGACATTCTGAATTTTAAATAGAAAAATAGCCTAAAGCCCAACAAGAGTTGCAATTTTCAGAATGTAATAAACTCATTTCAGCAGAAAATAATGCTCCTTAAATTACTGACATTCAAACTTGTCCATTTAAACTAATGTCAGTTTTAACGAAATCTTCCGAGAATCTAGAGGCTTATACGATATCTTAAATGTGAAATTTATAATTTATTAAATGACACGCTTTAATTTTTCACCACTCATAGGGATTGTACTTTTAATGCTTCCAGGTTTTATAAGAGCCAGTAATATTCCGCAGGATTCTACCATTAAGAAAATAGAGCAACTTCAGGTAGGCGTTTTTGAACAAGCACCTTACATGTTCAAGGATAATAAGGGAAATTGGGACGGTATTAGCATCCGACTTTAGAGAAATGTTGCCGATGATCTAAATTATAGTTTCGATTTCCAGGAAATCGATCCGGAATTAGCGAATAGTAGTCTAAAAGATAAACAGGTCGATATTTTACTTTTAGGTGAACTAACTACAGAGTAAGACAGCCTGGTAGACTTTAGTCATATTTATTATACTGCGAATATGGGAGCAGCGACCTCCCCGGCAATGGATCTTGGAGCCATTATTAAAAGTTTTTTCAGTAAAAGATTCTGGATCATAGTTTTAGTACTTTCTGTATTGTTGCTAATCGTAGGAACCATCATGTATTTTGTAGAGCGCAGAAGCAACGATGAAAATTTTGGAGGCGAACGCTCAATAATAAAAGGTATAGGTTTAGGTTTTTGGTGGGCAGGCGTTACTATAACTACTATTGGATATGGTGATAAGGCTCCGGTAACATTTGGGGCAGAGTCATCGCACTTTTCTGGATGCTTATCGCCATGACGGTCACGGCAGTCTTAACTGTATCTTTAGTAAGCGCCATTATGGGGAGTTCATCCAGTAAAAAAATAGCAATCCAACCGATCTTAGAGACATGAAGGTATTTGCATTGCAGGAAACAATAGCATCTATATATTTAGACGAAGAAAGAGTAAGTTTTCAAAAGGTTTCTGATCTTGAAGATGGTGTACAGCTCGAAAACTCCAAAAAGGCTGATGTCATGCAGCATATTATTCAGCAGCTTAATTATTATATAAATAGCGATGCAGCTCTCAGTCTTCGTGTTCAACCTATCCTACTTATTCCCCGACTATATGCCTTAGGAATCCGTTATAATAGTAAGTTACGCAAAGATCTAAATCGTTCTATTTTGAAAGTAATACAGACATCCCAATGGCAACGGGAGCTGGACAGATTTATTCCGCAGAAGCGATAGACATAAATTGAAAGTCACTTATTCTGAAAATAAATTATTTAGAATATTGAAAATCGGAACTTCTTGAATTAGTGTATAGAACCATTTCGAGTTTGCGGTTAATGCATCACACCTTACTGATGGATCCTTAATGGTTCAATAAATTCTGTTTTGAATTTAGCAAAATAATGAATTCTGTGCGGAAGCCATGAAAAAAACCCTCAAAATCAACAGATTAAGAGGGTCTTTGGTACTCGGGACGGGACTTGAACCCGTACGACCTAATGGTCATTGGATTTTAAGTCCAACGTGTCTACCAATTCCACCACCCGAGCTTAAAATTATTAAAGAGCGAAAAACGGGATTCGAACCCGCGACCTCCACCTTGGCAAGGTGGCGCTCTACCAACTGAGCTATTTTCGCGATTTTAAAGAACAAAACGCTTTTTATCATAGCGTTTATTGCGGAAGCAAATTTAAAACAAATCTTATAACAGCAAAGAATTATTTAAGAAAAAAGCTGACTCAAAACTAATTCTTTCCAGCCACGATGCTTACCTCTTCATTATCAGCAATGAGGAATTAAACAACTTTTACTTAATTCGTTCATCAGCAATAATTAACTGTCATACTTAAAGTGCAACACATAAAAATACTTATTGCTTACTGAGCATCCTCTTGATCTCATTCAGCTTCATCAAGGCTTCTACAGGCGTTAGTGTATCTATATCGATTCCCAATAGCTCCTGCTTCAAATCTTCCAGTAAGGGATCATCCAGATTGAAAAAACTAAGCTGCATTTCCTCTTCCGCAGAACTTTTCATAACCGCACCAGAATCTTCCATCGAGTGGGAAGCCTCTAGTTTCGCAAGAATTTTGTTCGCTCGATGTAAAACCATTTGCGGCATCCCCGCCATCTTTGCGACATGTATCCCGAAACTATGTTCACTACCTCCGGGCACAAGCTTCCGAAGAAACAACACAGTGTCCTTTAATTCCTTGACCGACACATTGTAATTCTTTATTCTGCTAAAGGTTTCACACATCTCATTCAGCTCATGGTAATGTGTAGCGAACAATGTTTTTGGCCGGGCCGGATGTTCGTGCAAATACTCGCTAATCGCCCAGGCAATACTAATCCCATCATAGGTGCTAGTTCCTCTTCCAATTTCATCAAGCAGCACGAGACTTCTTTCAGAAATATTATTCAGAATACTCGCAGTTTCATTCATTTCTACCATAAAAGTAGATTCTCCCATCGAAATATTATCGCTCGCTCCTACCCGGGTAAAGATCTTATCCACCAAACCAATTTCTGCAGCTTTCGCGGGTACAAAACTCCCCATTTGAGCCATAAGAACGATCAACGCAGTTTGTCGTAATATAGCCGATTTACCACTCATGTTTGGACCAGTGATCATAATGATTTGCTGATCCTCTCGATCAAGATTAACATTGTTAGTCACATAAACTTCTCCAGATGGTAACTGCTTCTCGATCACTGGGTGCCTTCCTTCTTCGATCGCCAGTGCATGACTATCGGTGATAGACGGTCGGGAATAATTCTCCAGTTTCGCCAGTTGAGCAAACGAAGCAAGACAATCCAGTCGTGCGATTAACTTTGCATTTCGCTGTACTGGATCAATATATTCCGCCATCCAGGAGATCAGTTTTGAGAATAATTCCTGTTCAAGTTGCTGGATCTTCTCTTCTGCTCCAAGAATTTTAGATTCGTATTCCTTAAGTTCTTCTGTTATATAACGTTCAGCGTTTACAAGGGTTTGCTTTCTATTCCAGGTTTCCGGCACCTTGTCTTTATGTGAATTTCTAACCTCAATATAATAACCGTACACATTGTTCTTCCCGATCTTTAAGGATGTAATGCCTGTTTCCTGGCTTTCACGTTTGATCATATTTTCGAGATAATCCTTTCCAGAAAAAGCTATGGCCCGCAAGTCATCTAATTCTGAAGAAAATCCTTTCGCGATCACATTTCCTTTCTGAACATTGACCGGTGCTTCTTCCGTAATACTTTCAGAAATCTTACTACGCAACAGATCGCAGCTGTTCAAAGTATCCCCAATAACCCTGATTGCTTCATTATCGCATTCCAGAGCGAGTTCTTTAATTGGGATAATAGCATTCAGCGAATGTCGTAGCTGGTTCACTTCACGCGGACTTATCTTCTGCGTAGCAACCTTGGAAATTAGACGTTCCAGGTCGCTCATTTCTCTTAATTGCTCCTGAATTCTTTCTAACCTGTCCGGATTCTTCAGTAGAAAATCTACAACTTCCAGTCGTTGCTCTATAAGATTCGCATCTTTGAGCGGTAGTGCCAGCCAGCGTTTTAAAAGTCGGCCACCCATTGGTGAGATCGTTTTATCGATCACATCAAGCAAGGTCACAGCATTTGCCGCATTGGAATGATACAATTCCAGGTTCCTGATGGTAAACCTGTCCATCCATACGTATTGCTCTTCCGCGATTCGGTTTAAAGAAACAATATGCTGAAGGCGATGATGCCTGGTTTCACCAAGATAATAGAGAACGGCTCCAGAAGCAACGATTCCCTCCTCAAGATGGTCTACACCAAAACCTTTTAGCGATTTTGTTCCGAAGTGATCGTTGAGAGTTTCATGAGCATAATCACTTTTAAAGATCCAGTCGTCGAGAAAGAAACAATGATGATCCTTACCAAAAGCCGATGTAAAATCCTTCTTGTACTTCTTCTGAACAAGAATTTCACTAGGTGAAAAGTTCTGAAGTAGTTTATCAATATATTCCTGATTTCCCTGTGCGCATAAAAATTCACCTGTAGAAATATCCAGAAAAGAAATTCCCAGGTTTTTCTTTCCGAAGTGAACCGCACAAAGGAAATTATTCGATTTACTGCTTAATATATCGTCGTTAAACGCAACCCCGGGAGTAACCAGTTCGGTCACGCCTCTTTTAACGATCGTTTTAGTCATTTTCGGGTCCTCTAACTGATCGCAAATCGCAACTCGCTGACCTGCTCTGACTAATTTTGGCAAATAGGTATTGAGTGAATGATGAGGAAAGCCCGCCAGCTCCGTGCGCTCACCACCATTATTACGATTGGTAAGTACGATATTGAGAATTCGCGCAGCCTTTACTGCATCCTCCCCAAAAGTTTCATAAAAATCACCAACCCTGAAAAGCAGCATGGCATCAGGATATTTCAGCTTAATGCTATTGTACTGTTTCATTAAAGGAGTCACCTTCTGCGATTTCTTCTCTGCCAATTTTCCGGGATTTTATGGAATGCTAATGTAAAGATTCAGGACTTTGTCCGAAAATTTAATCTAAAATTTCGACAAGAAGCGTTAAAAGAAATAGTGCTGACCATAAAATAGTTCTGGACCAATTTCTGGAAACCAGTTTCCCGGTGATATGCTCGCAACTTTCAGATGGTTTGATCGCATTATGTAAAGGCACAAAAATAAGAAAGGTCAGCAGCCATAATGCTACTATAAAAAGTAAGCTTGTAATCTCATAAACACCCTGATGTAGGAAAAATTGCCAAATCGCAACGATCAATTGCAAGATCATTAAAGGCCCCACGATCACCCCAATTCTTCCGGTGTACTTTTTATGCCAGTCACCAAGTTCATTCTGCCCGTAATGACAAAGCCCAGGATATATAACCAGTTGCACGATCCAGATCAGGACCATAAGTCCGAAATCAAGCAAAAGTCTGATCGTTTGTAATTCCATCGACTCCATATATTATTGATATCCCGCAGCCTGCAAATTAAACAACTCGGCATATAATTTATCCTTCACCATCAACTCCTGGTGAGTTCCAATTTCTTCTACCTGACCGTCTTTTAATACCATAATTCTGTCTGCAATACGCACGGTACTAAATCTATGCGAAATGATCACCGCAGTTTTACCCTGAGTTAATTGAATAAAGCGCTGGAATGCCTCGGTTTCTGCACGGGCATCGAGAGCCGAAGTTGGTTCGTCAAGGATCAGCACCTCTGCATCTTTCATATAAGCCCGGGCGATCGCGATCTTTTGCCACTGACCTCCGGAAAGATCCTTCCCGTTCTTAAATCTTTTCCCTAGCTGCTGTGCATAGCCAAGCGGTAATTCTGAAACTACTTCCTGCGCCAGACTTTTCTGAGCAGCACTATCTATTCGCGATTGATTACCTATTTCTCCAATTTCACCCATTGCAATGTTCTCTCGTAGCGTCAATTCAAATTTCACGAAATCCTGAAAGATCACGCCAAAATATTGTTGATACGCCGCCTGGTTATACTTTTGAATTGGAACGTGATCAAGTAAGATCTCCCCTTCCGTAGGTTCATAAAATTGTAGAAGCAGTTTGATCAAAGTCGTTTTTCCCGCCCCATTTTCTCCAACAAAGGCCAGTTTTTCTCCAGCTCTCAAATGAAAGTTGATATTTCTTACTACCCATTTTTCAGATTTTGGATATTTAAACCCGACATTTTTGAACTCGAAACCATGTTTGATCTCTTTTGGTAACTCAAGCTTTTCTTTTAAATTTTCATTACTGAAAGACAGATCCAGGAATTCGAAATAATCCTGAAGATAAAGAGCACTCTCGGTAATTTGAGTAAAGCGGGTGAAGAAACCTTGTAGTTTAGATCGCAATCTATTGAAGGATCCAGATAAGAATGTCAGGTCACCAATACTGAAGATCCCGGCAACGGTTCTAAAGATGATAAAGACATAAGCACCATAATAGGCTC
Source organism: Christiangramia sp. 3-2217-3z (assembly GCF_051195275.1). Classification (NCBI taxonomy): domain Bacteria; kingdom Pseudomonadati; phylum Bacteroidota; class Flavobacteriia; order Flavobacteriales; family Flavobacteriaceae; genus Christiangramia; species Christiangramia sp. 3-2217-3z. The sequence goes on from NZ_JBNJLI010000002.1 coordinate 29,676, forward strand.
CTGTTCCAACAATATTAAAGACTGAACCCCAACCAGCTCTTTGCTTCGCCAGGCTCTTACTTTGCTTATAATATTTGGCTGATAGATTCTGAAATCTTCCCGCAAGGTAATCTGAGAGTCCGAACAACTTTACCTCTTTTGCAGTGACATCACTGGCACCCGCATAACGCAAGTAATCAAGTTCCCGTCTTTCCTGGGTCCAGCTTCGGGCCAGAGAATAGCTTGTTCCGCTAAACTTGATCTCGTTAATGATGGTAGGAATGATCGAAACGATCAAAAGAATGATTAACCACGGCTCGAAAGCAACGACCCCGGCAAGTAAGGAGATAATCACAATAACATCCTCACCCTGGGTTAAAATATTAGACATTAATCCTACTCTTCCCGTGGTTTGCTGCCGCGCTCTTTCCAGTTTATCATAAAATTCAGAATCTTCAAGCTGATCCAGATTAAGCTCTGAAGTTTTTTTTATTATTCTTACCGATGTATCAATAGAGTACTGATCGCCTAAAAGTGCGTCACTTAAGCTAATCCCACGACTTAACAGATCTGAAAGTATAGCCAGTCCAAATTCTGCCGCCACCAGCATCCATAATCTATCCAGGTCTTTTAATTCATTCCCTATTTGCAGGATCACTTCATCAATGATTAATTTTCCCAGCAAAAGCATGATCACCGGTAACACCGCATTTAAAACACGACCAAAAATATTAGCATAAAAAAGTGATGGATTCACTTTCCTTATTTCTTTAAAAAATCTGGGGATGAATTTTAGAGAGGCAAAACTCTCTCTAAAATTGATCTTGTTAGCTTCTAAGGTCTTTTTTCTTCTTGGCAAATTCTAATTTTTGGATGCCTCGCAATTTAAGCGAAAGCGATAAAAAATGAGCTGCTTAGGTCGTAATTACAACTTAATCCTAACATTTGTACAAGCTGTGAAATTGGATAGCCCTATTTGCTTCTGAAGTTTTGCTATTTTTGCCAACATGGCCAACAGGAAACTTAAAAATGCAGAACTGGACCGGAAAACGGTTTCAGAATTTAAAGAAGCAACCAAGACTCCAATTATCATCGTTCTGGACAATATTAGAAGTCTGAATAATATTGGATCGGTTTTTAGAACTGCCGATGCATTTTTGATCGAAAAGATCTATTTATGCGGAATTACTGCCAGACCACCACACAAGGATATCCAAAAAACTGCTCTGGGTGCCACGGAAACTGTCACATGGGAATATGTCGAAGATACTCTTGAACTTGTCACAAAACTTCAGCAGGAAGGAAAAAAGGTCTACGCCATAGAACAAGCCGAAAATGCTGTAATGTTGGATAAATTTGAACCTTTAAAGGATCAGACTTCCGCAGTAATATTAGGGAATGAGGTGAAAGGTGTGCAACAGGAAGTAGTAACTGCCAGTGATGCGGTTATCGAAATACCTCAGCTGGGCAGCAAACATTCTCTGAACATTTCAGTAAGCACAGGGGTTGTAGTATGGGATCTATTCTCGAAATTACAGCGATAAACTAGTTTACAGCTTTATCGATCTCGGCCAGAAGCTTTAAATAATCCTGCCGGTTCGCCACGAAATCCAGATCAGAAATATCGATGATCTGCACCTTCATATTACTTTGAGACTTGATAAAATTCAGGTAACTCTTATTGATCTCAATCAAATACTCCGGTTGAATATTCTGCTCATAATCCCTGCCTCTTTTCTTAATATTCTGAAGCAACCTGTCGGTATTTTGATACAAATAGATATAAAGTTCCGGCTTTACCAACTCCTTATACATGAGATGAAATAACTTGTGATACAGTGAATATTCATCTTCATGAAGTGTTATTCTTGCGAAAATAAGCGACTTGAACACGTCATAATCTGAAATGATAAAGTCCTTAAATAGATCGTACTGCGCCAGGTCATCTGAGAGTTGCTGATACCTGTCTGCCAGGAAAGACATTTCCAATGAAAATGCATAGCGATCCTTGTCCTCGTAAAACTTAGGTAAAAATGGATTGTCCTTAAAGCGTTCGAGGATCAGTTTTGCATTAAAATCTTCGGAAACCATCGTGGAAAAACTCGTTTTACCGGCACCAATATTTCCTTCTACCGCGATATAATTACAACCAGGAAAATTATACTTCTTACCCGGAATATTTAATTTCTCTGAAACCTTATTGATTTCTGAAGTATCATTGGTATCTGCCAGTAGATCGCGATAAGATTTTTTAATAACCGGGTGAATTTCCTTAGCCGCAATATCCTGAAGCGGTAGTAAAACGAATTTTCTATCTGGAATTCCGGGATGCGGGATCTGCAAGTTTTCGACCTGAATGATCTCATCTTCAAAAATTAGAAGATCCAGATCAATTACCCGGTTTTGATAGACACCGGAATTATTTCTCTCTCGTCCCAGTTCATTTTCTATTCTCTGTAAACTTTTTAGAATTTGTTGCGGATCCAGCCTTGTTTCGATCTTCGTACAGGCATTGAAAAATGAATTACCTTCAAATCCCCAGGCCGGAGTTTCGTAAATACCTGAAACCTCCCGAACCCAACCAATCTTTTCATGAATTTGATCAAGTGCAGTTTGCAAATAACCTAGACGGTCGCCAAGGTTACTACCTAAGGCCAATAGTACTGTTTTAGGGGAATTCAAAACGGATTAAGAAAATTTTAATAGGTAGCTTCAAATAATTTCACAGCAAATTAAGCAAAACAAAAGCACATACTCTTAATTTTGCAACAAGACTTAATAAAAAAATTTGAGTAAACTTTCCCGGAAAAAGAATCACAGGGCTTTACAAATTTATATGATCCTGAGCGCGTTGTTCATTACCTCTCTGGTAGTCTCCAACCTGATCTTTCAAAAGTTTTTTTACTGGGATTTCTTCGGAATATGCACTTTTGAGATTTCCGTAGGAATTTTACCATATCCAATAACCTTTTTGATCACCGATACTATTAGCGAAATCTATGGAAAAAAGAAGGCCAACCAGGTAGTAACTACTGGAATCTTTGCCTCGGTTTTTTCCTTATTGATTATTTATATCGCAGATTATGTTCCTGCTACCAGCTGGTCACCTATTGATAACGAAATTTTTGGACGGGTCTTTGGAGCTACAGCTATTGCGGTTTTTGCCAGCATGGTCGCCTATTTACTAGCTCAGTATGTGGACATTCAGCTATTTCATTTCTGGAAGAAACTGACCCGCGGGAAACATCTCTGGCTAAGAAACAATTTCTCTACCTTCCTTTCCCAGTTTGTAGATACATTCTCGGTCCTATTCTTGCTCTGTACTTTCAATAAAATTTCATGGGAACTCTTTGGCGGACTTTTATTGAGCGGATTTCTTTTTAAAGTTTTAATCGCTGCGATAGACACACCATTTTTGTATGCTGCGGTTTTCGCCTTCAGAAAATATTTTAAGCTGGAGCCTACGGAAGAATTACAATTTGATCAACCTACTCTCGAATAGCATAGCTGTTCTAAAACATAGAATTATGAAAAAAGCATTTAAAATAATTGGATTTACACTACTCACGATCATCATCTTATTAGTGATTGCACCTTTTGTATTTGAATCTCAGCTGAAGGATCTCGTGAGGAAGACTTTGAACGAGAACATGGATGCTCAGGTAGATTTTGAAGATATTAACCTTAGTATGTTTCGAAATTTTCCGGATGCCACTTTGGTGATCGAGGATCTTAGTATTATAAATAATGAACCTTTTAAAGGAGATACCCTGGCACTTAGTGAGGAGATCATTCTGGAAATGTCTGTCAAGGAACTTTTTAAGAGTAGTTCTGAACCTAAAAAAGTAGATCAGATAAAGATCAATAACGCTTATCTAAATATTAAGGTAGACTCACTGGGACAGGCTAATTATGATATTGCTATTGAAGATACCACGGCAACCGCCGGAGATTCGACCGCTACAGGATTCAGCTTAGACCTGAAGCACTACGAAATCAACAATACCAGGATCAAGTATAAGGATGAGTCGGCGAAAATCGCTCTGGATGTTGAAAACCTGAATCATGAAGGTAATGGCGATTTCTCTCTTGCTACTTCTGAACTGGAAACCTATTCCGAAGCGCTGGTAAGTCTCGAATATGACGGAGTAAATTATCTGAATCAGAATTCTGTTAGCCTTGATGCTGTGTTGGAAATGGACCTGGAGAACATGCGCTATACGTTTCTTGAAAACGAAGCCATGGTGAACCAGTTACCATTAACCTTTGATGGTTATGTACAGGTAAATGAAAGTGATACGGAGATGGACCTGAGCTTTAAAACCCCTTCTTCAGATTTCAAGAATTTCCTGGCGGTGATTCCGCAAACTTACGCGCAGAATATTGAGAACGTGGAGACCAACGGAGACTTTATCGTTGACGGTGGAATCTTCGGAAAAGCTGACGACACCTATATTCCGAAGTTGAACGTGAAAATATCTTCCAGTAACGCTTCTTTCAAATATCCAGAACTGCCTAAAAGTGTTCAGGATATCAATCTGGATATGGTGATTCTTAATAATACGGGAATTGCAGAAGACACTTATATCGATATCAATACGGCTACCTTCAGAATAGATGAAGATCAATTTTCTGCCAATGGAAAAGTGAGCAATCTTACTGAAAATATGCTGGTAAGTCTAGCCTTAAAGGGAAGTATAAATCTGGCTAACCTCAACGAAGCCTATCCGCTGGAACTTGAACAAGATCTCAATGGAAGGCTTACTGCAGATGTACAGACCAGTTTCGATATGAATTCTATTGAAAAAGAACAATATCAAAATGTACAAAGTAAGGGAACGGCTTCTATTTCAAACTTTAGTTATGCCTCTCCTGAAATTCCAAACAAGATCAATATTTCCAATGCAAATATGAGTTTCAACCAGGGAAATGTAAGTGTTCCAGAATTGAAGCTTAGCACCGGAAAAACCGATCTTACTGCAAATGGAACCATTCAAAACCTGATTGGATTTTTGTTTACAGATCAGCAGCTAAAAGGTAATTTTAAAGCTAGATCGAATGTGTTTTCTGTGAATGATTTTATGTTAGCTGAAACTGAAGAGGTCACCACGACCACTGTAGATGGAGAACAAAAGACAGAAAGCAAGACCACTGGAAAGGAAGCCGTAAAGATCCCTTCTTTTCTGGATATTCAGTTACAATTTGATGCTAATACGGTTTTTTATGATAATCTGGAATTAAAGAATGTAACTGGATTATTGATTATTAAAGATGAATCTGCCAGATTGCAGAACGTGTCCACCAATATCTTTAATGGTAGTATTGGTGCCAATGGGTTTTTATCCACAAAAAACCCTACTCCTACTTTCGAGATGAACCTCGATCTTAATTCATTGGATATCGCGTCCTCTTTTAACGGACTTGAACTTATGCAGAATCTTGCTCCACTGGCAAAAGCCATGAAAGGAAAAGTACAGTCCAAAGTAAATTTAAAGGGTAACCTGAACGAAGATCTTACCCCGCAACTTACCAGCCTTGTGGGTGATGCGCTTGCAGAGTTACTTACTGCAGAACTCGACCCGCAACAAGCAGCATTATTATCAAAACTTGATAGTCAGCTTGGTTTCATCAATTTCGATAAGATCGATCTTTCCAACCTTAAAACGAAGCTTTCATTCAATGATGGACAGGTAGCTATTGCACCATTTGATTTTGACATTAAAGGAGTAAAGTTTCAGGTTAGTGGTACTCATGGATTCGATATGAATATGAACTATGACCTGAAGCTGGACATTCCGGCAAAATATCTTGGGAATGATGTCGGCGGAACACTCGGAAAACTGAGTGGTGAGGACTTCGCTAATATGATGGTTGCACTACCCGTTGGAATCACCGGGAGTTTTCAGAATCCAAAAATCAATTTAAATATGCAGCAGGCGGTTAACAGTCTTACCCAGAAGGTGGTTGAAAAGCAAAAAGGCAAGCTGGAAGAGAAGGCTGTAGACGCGATCAACGATATCCTTCAGGGGAAACGTGATCCCAAAAAACCTTTCAGTAAAAATGATACAACTGCCGTAAAACAGGACAGCATCGCCGAAAGTAAAACGACTAAATCTGATAGTATTCAGAAGTCACAGAAGGAGCAGGTTCAGAATGCTGCAAAGAATATTCTAGGTGGCATCTTGAAGAATAACAAAAAGAAAACCGATACCACTACCAAAAACAATTAGAAACAAAAAAGCAGAACCTTCCGGTTCTTCTTTTTCTTTGATTTGTATCTAAAATTACAGCACTACTTTGATCTCGACTACGTGACCTTCGTGTCCTCTTACATTAAATGCAGTTCCATCATCAAAGATGAGGTACTGACCTTTGATCCCGCGTAATAAGCCTTCATAAAACGGACTCTTACTCAAATTCAGGGTTTTTACTTTTTCAGGGTATTTCTCTACTGGAAATTTAATTTCAGTCTCCTTGTTACTGGCGAGATAATAGTCACGCGCTTCATCTGGAATGAATTGCTTCAGTTTATCTCTTTCAGCATGAAGATCCAGATCAAGCACATCGTTGGTTAACATCTTCCTCCAGTTGGTTTTATCAGCTACATGATTTTTTAAGGCAACCTCCGTAATACCGGCAAGGTAACGATTGGGAACCTCCACAATTTCGATCGCTTCATGCGCACCCTGATCGATCCATCTTGTAGGCACCTGGGTTTTGCGCGTAACCCCAACTTTTACATCACTGGAATTTGCCAGGTAGACGATATGCGGTTGCAGCTGCGATCTTTTTTCATACTCCAGATCACGATCTTCTTCATTCAAATGCGCTTTACTTTTCTCCGGACTAATCACCCATTCCCCAGCCTGCGGTATAGAGCTGAAACAATCATAACATAGACCCTGTCTGAAAATTTTTTTCTGAAGCCCACAGTTTAAACACTCATATTTTAGAAAATTGATACATATTTTCTTGCCTATCAATTGATTCATATGAATGAAATCATCCTTCCAGACTAAATAATACTGTACTGTATCGCTAAGTTCGGTTCTCATTTTGGTAAGGACACCGCTATAGATCATTGAATTTTATTTTTAAGACTAAATTATTTTTTTGCAGGCTTCAAAGAATCCGTTATTTTTAACCAGATAACGTCACGCCTGCAAAACAAGGTTTAAAGATAGAAATAAATAATGCCAATTCCATTAGTCAACTCCATTGCTTCTTGGTTCTTAAAGAAGAGAATTCATCAAATGGAATTGTTCATTAAGTATCCTCATGAGGTACAACAAGAGCTGCTTCGAAACCTCATTACCAAAGCAAAGAATACTGAAGTTGGGAAGCGCTACCATTTTTCTGAGATAAATAATTACCAGAAATTCAGGGAACGTGTTCCTATTCAGAAATATGAAGATATCGAAAGTGATATTGAGCGAAGCCGTAAAGGTGAACATAATATTTTCTGGCCGGGAGCTATTCGATGGTTTGCAAAATCAAGCGGTACGACCAATGCAAAAAGCAAATTTATTCCCGTTAGTCAGGATTCACTGGAAGCCTGCCATTACGCTGCCGGGAAAGACCTCATCTGTATCTACCTGAATAATAATCCTAGTTCACAGATGTTTACCGGTAAAAGTTTGCGCCTGGGAGGCAGTAAGGAACTTTACCAGGAAAACGGAACTAGTTACGGAGATCTTTCTGCCATTCTTATCGACAATATGCCTTTCTGGGCAGAGTTTAGCAGCACTCCAAGTAATGAAGTTTCGTTGATGCATGATTGGGAAACCAAAATGCAGGCAATTGTAAACGAAACCATTAAGGAACGGGTAACCAGTCTTGCCGGTGTTCCTAGCTGGATGCTGGTTTTACTGAATAATGTGTTGCAAAGTACCGGCAAGGAAAACGTATTTGAAGTCTGGCCTCACCTGGAAGCATATTTTCATGGCGGAGTAAGTTTCGAGCCCTATGCTTCCCAGTACCAAAAAATATTACCGAAGGAAGATTTCAGGTTCTATGAGATCTACAATGCTTCTGAGGGCTTTTTCGCCTGTCAAGATCTTAACGATTCCAAAGAAATGCTCCTCATGCTGGATTATGGGATATTCTATGAATTTATCCCTATGGATAGCTACGGCTCTGCCCTGGAACACGCGATCCCACTTGATGAAGTGCAAATAGGCGTGAACTATGCCGTAGTGATCACGACAAATGCCGGCTTGTGGCGCTATAAGATTGGTGATACCATTAAGTTTACCAATACCAATCCTTACCGTATTAAAGTTACCGGAAGAACCAAACATCATATCAACGTTTTTGGTGAAGAACTTATCATTGAAAATGCCGAATCTGCTCTCAAAAAGGTTTGCCTTTTAACCAACTGTGAGATCAAGGATTATACAGTTGCGCCTATATTTATGGAAGGCCGGGAGAAAGGTGCGCATGAATGGATGATTGAATTCAAGAACGAACCGAAAGATTTCGATAATTTCAAGTTTCAGCTTGATCTTGCCTTGCAGGAGGTTAATAGTGATTATGAGGCAAAAAGGTATAACAACATGACCCTTAATGCGCCACTTGTACACCAGGCGCGTCCTGATTTATTTTACGATTGGTTGAAAATGCACAATAAAGTTGGTGGCCAGCATAAAGTACCAAGACTTTCAAATTCCAGGACTTATCTTGAGGAATTGCTGAAATTAAGCAACTAGTCTATGGCGAGCGAGAAAGAAAAGATGCTCAGTGAGAAAGCCTATAAAGCTTCAGACAAAGATTTATTTGAAGAGCGACTGCATGCTCAGAAAACTTGTTTTGATTTCAATAATAGTTCGCCTGAACTAATTACAGAAAGACACGATCTTATTCGCAAAATTCTGGGTTCAGTTTCTCCGGAATTTTATATCCAGCCGCCATTTCAATGTGATTATGGCTACAATATTCACCTTGGAAATCATTTTTATTCGAATTATAATCTAACCATACTGGACTGTGCTGAAGTTAGGATAGGTGATCATGTAATGATCGCTCCAAACGTAAGTATCTTTACCGCCGGACATCCTATAGCTGCAAATAAGCGAAATGAAGAATGGGAATATGCAATTCCTGTAACAATTGGTAATAATGTCTGGATTGGTGGAAATTCAGTAATAAATCCAGGGGTGGGTATTGGTGATAATACAGTAATTGGTTCTGGAAGTGTAGTAACCCGTGATATCCCTTCCAATGTGATTGCAGCAGGAAATCCTTGCAAAGTGATCAGGGAGATCACTAAAGCTGATGAAGACTTCTATTTTAAGAATAGAAGTTTTTAAAAAAGATCCGACAATAATTACCGCCGGATCTAATATTTCTAAAGTGTTTTAGCTACTTTATCTACTACCTCGATCGTACGATCAAGATCTTCATAGCTAAGTGCATCACTTATAAACCATGTTTCATAGGCACTAGGTGCGATATAAATTCCGTTCTTCAACATCCCGTGGAAGAATTTATTAAAAGTCCCTAAGTTCGCAGACTTCGCCGCGGAAGCAAAATCTGTAACAGCGTCCAGTCCAAAATGTACCGAGATCATAGAACCGTATCTATTGACCGTAAAATCGATCTCATTTTGTTTTAATACTTTTTCCATACCCTCGTGCAGGTAGGCTGTTTTCTTATCAATGCTTTCAAAGATTTCTGGATTAGAGTCCAATTCTGTTAGCATAGCTAACCCTGCAGCCATAGCCAGTGGATTTCCACTTAATGTTCCGGCCTGGTACACTGGTCCAATGGGAGCCAGATGATCCATGATCTCATTTCTTGCTGCAAAAGCTCCAACAGGCAATCCACCTCCAATTACTTTTCCGAAGCAAACAATATCAGCAACAACGTTTTCCCGCTGCTGCACACCTCCGGCTGCAAGCCTGAAACCAGTCATTACCTCATCAAAAACAAGTAAAATTCCGGTTTCATCACATAGTTTTCTCAAACCTTGCAAAAAGCCTTGAGCAGGTGGAATACATCCCATATTCCCGGCCACCGGCTCCAGAATGATACAGGCAATTTCCTCCTTATTCGCTTCTACCAGCTCTTTTACATTTTCAAGGTCATTGAAATTAGCAAGTAAGGTGTCTTTAGCCGTTCCCTGGGTAACTCCCGGACTGTTTGGTGATCCAAAGGTTACTGCGCCACTCCCAGCCTGTATAAGGAAAGAATCACTATGCCCGTGGTAACAACCTGCAAATTTGATGATTTTATCTTTTCCGGTAAAACCTCGGGCCAGTCGCACAGCACTCATACAGGCTTCAGTCCCGGAATTTACCATTCTTATTTTATCAATGTTGGGTACCATTTTAACCGCCAGTTCTGCGATCCTGGTTTCAATTTCTGTAGGCGTTCCAAAAGATGTTCCCATCCTCGCTTTTTCAACTACAGCATCTACTACCGGTTTGTGGGCGTGGCCCAGAATTAGCGGACCCCATGAATTTATATAATCTATTAATTGATTATCATCCTCATCATATAAATAGGCTCCTGTGGCGCGCTTTACAAAAACCGGATCTCCGCCAACAGCTTTAAAAGCCCTCACCGGTGAATTCACCCCGCCCGGAATTACTTTTTTGGCATCTGCGAACAAGGCACTACTTCTCTTATAAATCATAATTCTATTCCTCTATTTTACATTCAGGATCTGGCCAATGGTGATGTTATTTCCGTTCAGGCCGTTCCTTCGTTTAATATCTTCAACTGTAGTATCGTATTTTTTGGAGATCGAATACAAGGTGTCTCCTTTTTGAACCACATGACTTTCGCTTGTAGTTTCAGGTTGTGCAGCATAGCTACGAGTAGATTTTCCGTTGACGTTTTCATCAAATTTATACAACTCGTAACGTTCAATAAGATCGATTAATTTATCTGGATAACGCCTGTCTGTCGCATAACCGGCCTTTCTTAAACCTTTGGCCCAGCCTTCATAATCATCAGCATCCAGTTCAAAAAGTTCTGAATATCTACCACGTCCCGAAAGGAAGAGGCTGTGATCCCTGTACGAATATTTTGCGTGCTTATACTTTCTAAAACATTCTCCCTTTCTATCATCATCATGGTACACTTTTTCACCATTCCAATCATGACATTTAATACCAAAGTGATTATTTGCCCGCCTGGTCAACTGCCCATTACCGGCACCAGACTCTAAAATTCCTTGTGCAAGTGTGATACTCGCCGGGATCTTATATAATTTCATTTCTTCCTGGGCAATACCGGCATAATCCCGAATATAATCCTCTATCCGATAATGGTACGAATTGCGCGGCATTTCTTCCAGCACATCATCAACGATTTCTGCTGGGGAATTTTTATTCTCTTCCCGTCGATCGCTTTTCACAACATCATCTTTCCTGGTATCCACCTTTTTACGACTTCCGCAGGAAACAGCAAACACGGCAACAATGAGCAGCAGTAAAACTCTATTCAATTTCATAGTTCGGTTATAATTTGTGGCTGCGCTTTTTTTCTTAATCTCTCGTTCATTCCTTCTATTCCCTGCAGGCCTCCGGTATGAATTGCCAGGATCTTTGAACCCTTCGGAAAGTAATCTTTCTGCGCAAGATCAAAAATACCAAAAAGTAATTTCCCGGTATAAACCGGATCGAGTTTGATTCCGGTTTTTCTGAAAAAATCATTCATAAACTGAATTAGCTCTGCAGAGGTCTTCGCGTAACCCCCAAAATGATAATCGGTATTGATGGACCAGTTCGTATTGGTGGTCATTCTCTTGATTTCTTCGGAAAGGTGTTCAGATTTGAGTGCTGAGAATCCCAGTATATTTTGGTGAGAGAGAGAAGCATTAACAAGCCCGGCCATAGTGCCTCCGGTTCCTACTGAAGTACATATATAATGATATTCCCCATCGGTTTCAGAAAGAATTTCTTCACAACCTTTGATCGCCAGTTCACTTGTTCCGCCTTCAGGAATGATCATCGCATCGGGAAATTGGGATTCCAATTGATTCAGAAATGCTTCAGAATCTTTATCCCGATATGCTTCCCTGCTAATAAATGTCAGTTTCATTCCGCAGGAATCTGCATACTTCAATGTTGGACTCCATTTTTCTTTCTCAAATTCCAGTTCGTCCCCTCTAATAAAACCAATAGTTGAGATACCTTCCAGTTTTCCAGCTGCTGCCGTGGCTGCGATATGATTGCTATGCGCACCACCAAAAGTAAGTAGGCTGCTCCTATTCAATTCTGAAGCTTGTAATATCGAATACTTCAGTTTTCTGAATTTGTTGCCGGAAACTTCAGCATGTAAAAGATCTTCACGCTTGATATATAGAGTCACTGAATTTGAAAATTCAGTAACAAATTGATTTTCAGAAACAATAACTTCAGAAGTCTGAAAAATGGAATTCATAACTGCAAAAATAATGCATCCGCTTTAGAAGAAAGAATTAGCAGTGAAATTCTACGGGCTTATCACATATAGTTAGTGAAAGCCCAGAAGGAGCGTTTTTTTAAATAATTAAGGTCGGTCTCGCGTCTGTAAGCTTCCTTTTCAAAGCTAATATTTCGATAAGCCTGCATCCCGTTCTTAAGTGAAGCATATCGAACAAAAAATTCCAGCGCATACCATATATAGAAGAATATCACGAGCAACTCAATTTGCTGCCGAAGGTGAATACGCTCATGGTTGATAAAATATTTGTCTTTCTTAAGATGAATATTCTCAAGTATTACAAAAGGCCAGAGGCTAATACCTTTGAATCTCCCTGATAACAACCTTCTGTTCACGATCAAAATCATGGAATGAATATAAGAAATTGTATTTTAGCGCTATGAATTTTCAGAGAAAAAGAATCCCACTCGAAGACGGAGACTATTACCTGACCCCGGAAGGATACCGCTGTTTTACTGAAAAATATCACTTGAAACGTGGTTATTGTTGTGAAAGTGGTTGTCGTCATTGTCCTTATGGATATAATAAGAAAACAAATAAACAGGAGTAAATTAACTGATATCCTCTATTGGCTCTTGAACTTCAATCGCCTTCTAATCAATCCTTCGGCACGATATTTGAGACTTTTAAATGACTGAAGAATCTGATATTATCTGGTATTCTTACTGGAAATATGATTTTCTTCTTCAGTTTACAACGAACAATTTAAATTCTAACCTATGAGATTTTTAAAAATTACTCCTCTAGTGCTGCTACTGGCACTTATCTTCAGCTCGTGTAGTAGTGTGCGTGTAGCATCGGATTACGATCGGGAAGCCGATTTTAATCAATACAAATCCTTCGCATTTTTCAAGCCAGGAATAGATAAAGCCGATATTTCTGATCTTGATAAGAAAAGAATTCTTAGAGCCATCGAGAGTGAAATGCAAAAGAATGGCTTCACAAAATCTGAAAACCCTGATCTTCTAGTGAGCATCTTTACAAAAACTAACGAGAACATCAATATCTACCAGAACAACTTTGCTGGTTGGGGTTATGGATGGGGTTGGAACCCGTGGTACTGGGGAAGCGGATTCAATACCGTAAATAGAACCAGTGAAGGAACGCTTTATATAGACCTTATCGATTCTGAAAATAAAGAATTAGTGTGGCAGGGAATGGGAACTGCAGCATTAGCCAGGGAAGTAAATAAAAAACAGGAACGTATCAATGAGATCGTTGCCAAGATCATGGAAAAATATCCTCCCGGAATGGAGAAATAAAAAATAGTAAAGCCCCTATTCGGGGCTTTTTTTATGGCCAATGCTCTGCGAGGATTATGGAAATTCTATGTCAAATTTTGTACTTTTAACGCAAACGTTTTAGTAAAGGAAGATCATGCTCGATAATATTCAATCAAACGAAATTCTGGACAGGTTACCTGCCCATCTTCAGCAATATATCAAACCGCAAAATTACGAAGATTATACACCTATTAATCAGGCGGTTTGGCGATATGTAATGCGTAAGAACGTGGATTATCTGAGCAAGGTTGCCCATAGATCCTATCTTGACGGACTCAAGAAAACAGGGATTTCTATAGACAGTATTCCGAATATGTATGGAATGAACAGGATCCTCGAGGAAATAGGCTGGGCGGCAGTTGCTGTAGATGGTTTTATTCCTCCTGCAGCTTTTATGGAATTTCAGGCCTACAATGTTTTAGTGATTGCAAGTGATATTCGCCAGCTCGAACATCTTGAATATACGCCGGCGCCAGATATCATCCACGAAGGAGCAGGACATGCACCCATCATTGCCAATCCTGAATATGCTGAATACCTGAGAAGGTTTGGTGAAATTGGATGTAAAGCGATCTCCAGCTCTCATGATTTTGAAGTTTACGAAGCTATTCGTGAACTATCCATATTAAAGGAAGCTGAAAACACTTCCGAAGAAAAGATCATCGCTGTTGAAAAACGAGTGGAGGATCTTCAGAATAAAAAAGTGAATCCTAGCGAAATGTCGCAGATTAGAAATTTACACTGGTGGACGGTAGAATACGGTTTGATTGGTACTCCTGAAGATCCTAAGATCTATGGAGCAGGCTTACTTTCCTCTATTGGAGAAAGTAAATCCTGCATGACCAGTAAAGTAAAGAAGATTCCTTACACGATTGAAGCTTCACAACAGGAGTTTGATATCACTAAACCTCAGCCACAACTCTACGTGACTCCAGATTTTGCGCATCTTAGCCTTGTATTGGAAGAATTCGCGAATAAAATGGCGCTTAGACGTGGTGGACTCTCAGGAATTAAAAAATTAATTGATTCTAAAAATCTTGGAACTATAGAGTTTACGACCGGCATCCAGGTTTCTGGTAATTTTAGCCGGGTTCTGGAACACGAAGATCGCCCCATATATATTCAAACAACCGGGAAAACTGCAATTTCATACCGTGAAAAAGAGCTTGTTGGACATGGCACATCTTCCCATGCAGATGGATTTGGGTCACCAATTGGAAAACTAAAAGGCATTAATCTTGCTATTGAGGATATGAGTCCGCGGGATCTTAGAGCTTATGCAATTTACGAAGGTGAAAGAGTAAGTCTTGAATTTGAGGGCGGCATCAAGGTGGAAGGTTCGATCATTACAGGAACTAGAAACCTACAGGGCAAGATCATCATTATTAGTTTTGAAGATTGTACTGTTACTCATGAAGATGAGATCTTATTTAAACCAGATTGGGGACGATATGATATGGCGGTAGGAAAAGAAATCATTTCTGCCTTTGCCGGACCTGCAGATCATTATTCTTTTGATCTAATTACACACAACCCATCCAGTACAACGATTAAAAGTCAACTAACACCAGAACGGGAAGAACTGGAGTCCTTGTACAAGGCAGTTTCGAACATTCGTCACGGGGAGAATACAAAGTTCTCATTGAACGCTGCTTTTGATATTCTGAAAAAACATCATAAGAATGACTGGTTACTGGCGATAGAGATTTATGAGCTTGCTGTCGATAATGATCAAAGTATGGCAGATGAAGTAAAAACTTATCTTCTGGAACTTAAGAAGCGAAGACCAGAAATTGCTCATTTGATCGAGGATGGCATCGAAATGACCGAAACAAAACTTGTTAGCCCCTAAAGCTTTATTCTTTCGAGTTTCTTATTATTTTCAATAACCTGGTCCTGATACTCCAGTGACCATCCCATTGAGTTCGTTAGAATATAGATCTTTTGAAGCTCACTTATGAGTCGGTTTTTCGCATTAGTCTTAAGTCGTGATTTTTCGATCTTCTCTCGCAAACCCTTCTCTACCCTGGATTTAATTTTGTTATAATCTTCGGCTTCGAATTGATTGAGATAATCCTGAGTGACATCATAGTATTTAAAATTAGGATTTATCTTGATTTCTTCTTCTGGAATGCTATGTATAATGACTCGTTTATTCTCTTCATCGATCTCGACATCAAGTTTACTTAGATCATAAGCTACGCTAACGTCGGCATTTACGATGATAAGCGCTTTTTTCCTTGCTGAAAGCACATCGAAATAGAAGCTTTTCGAGTTCTTATAAGTGAACACCTGCGAGAAAGTTCCTTCAGTAACCACGAGCTTACCTACATTCCTAATCTGTTCCTGGATAAGCGCAGTATTTTGCTGAAGACTTTCCTTCTCATCATTGCGTTTTTCCCAGTATAAATAGCCGAATATACACAAGACAGCGAAAAGGATTACTATAAGAAAGTTCTTCATAAGCTAAGATCTATAAGAGAGCAAAGTATAAAAAATAGCCTGTTGAAAATGCCTGAAGAATATTAAAGAAAGTTAAAGTTGAGAAGTAAAAAACAAAAGGACGGCCCCACCCGTCCTTTTGTAAACTCTAAAATCTACCCCAACAAATTTTAGAAAACAAATCCTTATAATTATCTGATTACCTGAGCAATGCTCAAATAATTTCCAGACGTAAATTGTAACGGACTTGCTTTGTAAATTTACAAATAAATTAGAATAAAACGTTAAAATTAGATTATCATAACTTCAAAAACCGATAAACTCAATAACAACGCAGCCTAAGAAAACGTTATTTGAGGGTGTTTTTGTTGGATTTCTTCGATTTTAGCTTGTAATTTCGTAAGAAATTTCTGATGATCAAGTGAGTTTTCTGCTAGCGGTCGATGAGCAAGCGATTTCTGCACTTTATCGATTTCAGTGTTTAATTGCTTCGTACTTTCATTAAAATAGGCTTCAGAAAACCTGTTCCAGATATAGTCAATTGCCACCTCATTGGGATGCAACATATCATTAGCGTAGAATCGATAATCTCGTAGTTCGTCCAGTAAAATTTCATAGGATGGGAAATAATAAGATTTCGCATCAACCTCAACCGCTTCTTGGATCGCAGCATGCAAATGAGCTTTACTCCGCTGGTTTTGCACTACCCCATCTTTCCAGTGTCTTACCGGTGATAGCGTGTAAAGAACCTTAATATCTTTATTGATCTCCCGAAGAGATTTAGCAATTCCCTTTAAGGAATTTGTGATCTCATCTATGGAAGACAACTTTTTCTCAAATTCTTTCTGCGGAATCTTATGGCAATTTGCAGCAACTCCGGGCAGGCTTTCGTGTTCATAACCCCAGGCCGTCCCCAGGCTCAACACTAAAACATCTGCTTCCCTTAGAAATTCATAGGATGTTTCCAGCGACTCATTAAGATTTAGAACACATTCTTCAGCATTACTCCTATTCATGATAGAATGCGTTTCCAGACTCAAGTACTGGTCATTCTTCAGTAATAGATCACTTCCTGTAAATAAGTTTCTGGAAACTATACGCCTGATGAGTCTTTCCATCGCCATAGGATGAAAAACAATTCCGAAGGGATTCTGTAAGACCGGGAACTTTGAATATTCGAGCTTCCTGCTAATATTCTCCACAAAACAAGAACCCATTAACATGACCCTGGTTTTATGATCTATTTTCCAGGGAGACGGATTAACGGGCACAATGGTTCTAAACTGCATGCTATAAAAATAAAGAATCCCGACGAGAGGTCGGGATTCTTACTATTTATTTAAGTAGTCTTTAGCATGTTGAAGGGCTTCGTCTATACCTTCTGGTTTTTTACCTCCAGCGGTGGCAAAGAAGGCCTGGCCTCCTCCACCTCCCTGAATATACTTGCCTAATTCGCGAACGATCTGCCCGGCATTTAGATCAGATTTCTCCACAAGTCCTTTGGAGATATAACAGGACAGAAGCGCTTTACCATTTTGCTCTGTTCCAAATAAAATATAAAGATCATCGAACTCCTCACCTAGCTGGTATGCCAGATCTTTAATACCATTTGCATCCAGGTCTACCTTTTTTGATAAAAAGTTGACCCCGTTAATATTTTCAACCTCAGTTTTTAATTCAACTTTAAGAGCTTTCGCTTTATCCCTTAAAAGACTCTCCACCTGTTTCTTAAGTTCATTATTTTCCTCCTGAATATTCTGGATCGCTTTTACAGGATCATTGGAATTCTTTAAACCATTCTTTATCTCGCTAAGAGTTGATGCCTGTTCCTGAAAATACTGCATTGCAGCCTCTCCGGTAATAGCCTCGATTCTACGAATTCCTGAAGCCACAGCGGCTTCCCCGGTAATTTTGAAATACCATATATCTGAAGTATTCGAAACATGCGTTCCACCACAAAGTTCCAAAGAATCACCAAATTTGATGGCTCTTACGGAATCACCGTATTTTTCTCCAAATAATGCAATAGCTCCCTGTTCAAGGGCAGACTCATAACTGGTGTTACGCTGCTCTTCTAATTTCAAGTTCTCACGAATACGAGCATTTACAAAATTTTCAACCTTTTCAATCTCCTCTGAAGTAAGCTTGCTAAAATGTGAAAAATCGAATCTTAAGTAGTTGTCATTCACCATAGATCCTTTCTGTTCTACATGAGTACCCAGAATACTTCTAAGCGCCTGATGTAACAAGTGAGTTGCAGTATGATTACCTGCAGTATTTGCACGCTCTCTGTAGTTTACGATTGCTTTGATTTCTGCTTCAGGATTGGCAGGTAATTTCTTAGTGAAGTGAATGATCAGGTTATTTTCCTTCTTGGTGTCCAGAACCTTGATCGTTTCACCATCTGCAGTCATTAACATTCCCTTGTCTCCAACCTGTCCTCCACTTTCCGGATAGAAAGGAGTTTGATCCAGCACAAGCTGGTACATTTCTCCCTTTTTCTTAGAGTCTACTTTTCGATATCTCGAAATATATGCACTCGATTCAAGCTCATCATAACCTATGAAAGCTTGCTCCTTTACCGCTTTGATCTCGGTCCAGTCTCCTGCACTCACCTGTGTAGCCGCCCTTGACCTATCTTTTTGCTTTTTTAATTCTGCTTCGAAACCTTTCTCATCCAGCTCATACCCATTCTCACGTAAAATAAGTCCGGTGAGATCGATTGGGAATCCAAAGGTATCATACAACTCAAATGCCTTCTCTCCGGAAATTGTTTTGGACCCTGAATTCTGCATTAGATTCTCCAGAAGTACCAATCCCTGATCAAGAGTTCTTAGAAACGACTGCTCTTCTTCTCTAATTACATTTTCGATAAGTGATTGCTGAGATGTCATTTCAGGAAAAGTAGCACCCATTTGCTTACTCAATACCGGCACCAGCTTGTAGATAAAAGCTTCTTTTGTATCAAGAAATGTAAAGCCATAACGAATCGCTCTTCTCAGAATTCTTCTTATCACGTAACCTGCTCCAGTGTTGCTCGGTAATTGTCCGTCTGCAATGGAAAATGATACTGCTCTTACGTGATCTGCAATTACACGCATCGCAATATTTTTTTCTTCCGAAGGACCGTAAGAAGATTTAGTGATCTTTTCAATCTCACTTAGTAGGGGAGTGAAAACATCTGTATCATAATTGGATTTCTTATTCTGTAATACCATACACAAACGTTCGAAGCCCATCCCGGTATCGATATGCCTGGCTGGAAGATCCTCGAGATAACCATTGGCTTTACGATTATATTGCATAAATACCAGGTTCCAGATCTCCACAACCTGTGGGTGATCCATATTCACAAGATCTCTACCCGCAGTTTTCGCTTTCTCTTCTTCAGATCTTATATCGATATGAATTTCAGAACAAGGACCACAAGGCCCCTGGTCTCCCATTTCCCAGAAATTATCTTTTTTATTTCCGAAGATAATACGCTCCTCCGGAACGATCTTTTTCCAAAGTTCCAGTGCTTCGGTATCCTGACCAAGTTGATCTGCATCCTCGCTACCTTCAAAAACTGAAACATATAGCATTTCAGGATCGATCTTATAAACTTCTGTAAGCAGTTCCCATGCCCAGCTGATCGCCTCCTTTTTAAAGTAGTCACCAAAACTCCAGTTACCCAGCATCTCGAACATGGTGTGATGATAGGTATCATGCCCCACTTCCTCCAGATCATTGTGCTTTCCACTTACCCGAAGACATTTTTGAGTATCGGTAAGCCTGCTGTTCTTAGGTTCTGAATTTCCCAGAAAAAATTCTTTAAACTGGTTCATTCCTGCATTGGTGAACATAAGTGTAGGATCGTCCTTAATCACCATTGGCGCAGAGGGAACAATACTATGAGCTTTTGATTTGAAAAATTCCAGAAATTGCTGGCGTATCTCCTGTGACTTCATTTGGCTAATTTGTTGCAAATTTCATTAAATTATGAAGACGGCAAAACAATTCATATATTTGTTCGTTTACCGTACGATATAACACGGTATTCGAGCCGTTTTCGAATGGCAAAAATAGCATAATTTTAACTCATGTCGAAGGTTAAATATTATTACGATAGCGAGACCCTTTCTTATCAGAAAATTGAGAAGAAAAAAGGGAAAAGACTAGGTATCGCTCTTCTAAGTATTACTGGATCGTTTCTGGCCGGTTTTATTTTACTCGTCATTTATTTGAATATTCCTCAAATTGAAACTCCGAAGGAAAAAGCATTAAAGCGTGAATTACATAACATGCAGTTGCAATATGGCCTACTGAATAAAAAGATGGACCAGATCCAGGATGTGATGGCTAATATTGAAGATCGCGATAACAACATCTACAGACTCTATTTTGAAGCGAATCCAATTCCTGAAGAACAGCGAAAGGCTGGTTTTGGCGGTATTAACAGGTATAAGGACCTGGAAGGATTTGACAACAGTAAACTTATCACCGAAACCACTAAAAGGATGGATATCCTTACCAAAAGACTTGTGGTTCAATCCAAATCCCTAGATGAGATCGCTGAACTTGCGAGGGAAAAAGGTGAATTACTGGAAGCTATCCCAGCTATTCAACCGGTCAAAAACCAGGATCTAAGCAGGATCGCTTCTGGTTATGGTTGGAGAAATGACCCATTCACCAAAGTTAGAAAATTCCATTACGGTATGGACTTTACCGCTCCACGAGGTACTCCCGTTTATGCAACCGGCGATGGCAAGGTTGTAAGAGCAGATAGCAGGTCTACTGGTTATGGGAATCATATTAGAATAGATCATGGCTATGGCTATACCAGTCTTTACGCCCATCTATATAAGTACAACGTTCGTAGGGGACAAACCGTAAAAAGAGGTGATGTTATTGGATTTGTGGGAAGCACCGGAAGATCTGAAGCGCCGCATTTACATTACGAGATCTTTAAAGATGAAGACCGGATCAATCCTATTAATTTTTACTACGGAAACTTATCTCCTGAAGAATTTGGCGAAGTGCTGGAAAGAGCTCAACGTGAAAACCAATCCCTGGATTAATGCATATCGAACTTCCTGAAAAACGTTATTATGGTATTGGTGAAGTTGCCAAGGCATTCAACGTTAACACGTCACTAATTAGATTCTGGGAAAAAGAATTTGATGTCATCAAACCGAAGAAAAATGCCAAGGGAAATCGTAAATTTACCCCTGAAGACATTAAAAATCTTGAGCTGATTTATCACCTGGTAAAAGAACGAGGTTTTACGCTGGAAGGTGCTAAAATCCATCTTAAGGAAGAAAAGAATAAAACGCTAAGTAACTTCGATATTATTCGAAAATTAGAAACAATTAAAGCTGAACTAGTTAACCTAAAAAACCAATTATAACATGAAAAAGTGGCTTCCAATAGCAATCATAGTAGTCCTTGTAATAGTAGTCTGGCAAGTAACTGCCGGATTCAATAACACCGCGGTTACCAAAGAAGAAAATGCCAAACTAGCCTGGTCCAACGTAGAAAGCAGTTACCAGAGAAGAAATGATCTTATTGGTAATCTGGTGAAAACTGTAGAAGGAGCTGCAGACTTTGAAAGAGGAACCTTAAAGGATGTTATAGAAGCACGATCCAAAGCTACTTCAGTAAATGTAGATGCTGAAAATCTTAGCGCTGCACAAATTGAACAATTTCAGCAGGCTCAGCAAGGAGTCACTTCAGCATTATCAAGATTATTGGTAACTGTGGAAAGATACCCTGATCTAAAGGCCAACCAGAACTTCTTACAACTACAATCACAACTGGAAGGAACAGAGAACCGGATCAATGTTGCGAGAGACCGTTACAATGCTGCGGTAACCGACTTTAATACTTACATAAGAACCTTCCCGAATACGCTGTTTGCAGGGATGTTCGGTTTCGAAAAAATGGAGCGCTTCCAGGCAGATGCCGGAGCTGAAAACGCACCAGACGTAGAATTCGATTTTTAGACTTATGAATAAGGATGTAGAAGCTTTTTTAAGCAAAAAGGAGGAAGAGAAGATCGTTGATGCCATTAGAACGGCAGAAAGAAAAACCAGCGGAGAGATTCGTGTTCATATTGAACCAAGTGCTGGTAAACTGGATATTTTTGATCGGGCTATGGAGGTCTTTCACGCTCTGAAAATGGACAACACCAAGCAGGCTAATGGCGTCCTTATCTATGTTGCTGTTGAAGATCGAAATTTTGTGATCTATGGTGATAAAGGGATTAATGATGTGGTTCCAGATAACTTCTGGGAAAGCACCAAGGATATGATCGTTACTCAATTTAAAAAGGGAGATTTCGCTAAAGGTCTTATCGATGGTGTGCTAAAGGCTGGCGAGGAACTTCAAAAGCATTTCCCTTGGGATGAAATGGATACTAACGAACTTTCAGATCAAATTTCAAAAGGCTAGACTTATCAAACAACTACTACTTTTACTCGTCTTAATTTGCACATTCAATCTCCAGGCGCAACGGGAAATACCCCCAAAGCCAGCAGTTGAAACCAGTGTCTTTGATGAAGCAGATATGCTAAATGCTTCTGAAGAAAAAGCCCTTGAGCAAAAGCTTATCAATTATGCCGATACTACAAGTACCCAAATAGTAGTTGCTACGATTGAAAGCCTGCAGGGAGAATATATAGGTACGTATGCGGCAGATTGGGCACATGAGTGGGGAATTGGGACAAAGGATGAAGACAACGGACTTCTTGTTTTGGTGGCTGAGAAAGACCGAAAGATCTGGGTCACCACGGGCTATGGCGTAGAAGGTTATATGACCGATGCAAAGTCTAAAGAGATAGTAGAACAAATAATCCTGCCAGAATTTCGAAATAATAATATATATGCTGGTCTAGATAAAGGAACCAATGCTATGTTTCAGGTTCTCGCTGGCAGCTACGAAGGTGTTCCACAAACCAACAATAATAGTGGAGGCATTCCTGTTAGAGCAATCGTTTTCCTCGTGTTGTTCGTGATCGTCATTATTTCCATGTTCAATAAACGTGGCGGTGGTCGTAATGGCGGGCGTAGAAACGGCGGAAGCATCTTATGGGACGCTATCATTTTAAGTAGTCTTGGAAGAGGCAGTTTTGGTGGTGGTGGCGGTTTTGGAGGTGGCTCCAGTGGAGGTTTTGGCGGCGGTGGCGGCTTCGGTGGCGGCTTCGGCGGTGGTGGATTTGGTGGCGGTGGAGCTGGTGGAAGCTGGTAAAACCGTATTATGCAAAACCGAGTATTTTTCGACAAAACTTTCAAACACACCACATTTCAGAAAATTGACCTACTGGATTCCGAATTTGAGCAATGCCAGTTTATAAACTGTAGCTTTCCCGATAGAGATCTGTCCCATGTTCGCTTCAGTGAATGCAGCTTTGATCAAATCGATCAAAGTAACTGCAGGCTTTTTAAAACATCCATTCAGGACTGTTTATTTGATACCTGCAAACTGATGGGACTATCTTTTGATCAATGCGAAATGTTTGGTTTTAATTTCAAAGCACAGAACAGCATTTTCGATCATTCCAGTTTTTATAAAGTCAGATTACCAGGTTTTCGAGCACAGAACTGTAGCTTTAATAATGTAGATTTCACTGAGGCAATCCTGAAAGAAGCCTATTTTAAAGGATCAGATTTTACAAATGCTATTTTCGAACGCACAGAGTTGAAGAAGGCAGATCTTTTGAATACAAGTAATCTTAGGCTCGACCCTGAGGTCAACCTTATAAAGCAGGCTAAATTAGATTTGGAAGCGTTACCAGGCCTACTTACAAAGTTCAGCTTAAATATCAAACAATAAAAAAACCGCCCGAATTGGCGGTTTTTTTTCTATATAATTATCATTCTATGAAACTGCTTTAAGCTTGCTCATAGTAGATTTATTCAGTTTATCCTCAGCATATTCTCTGGTTACCGTAAAGTGATCCTGATCACTCTCTGGCATCTCGAACATAGCATCGGTCAAAATAGCTTCGCATAAGGATCTTAATCCTCGTGCTCCCAACTTATATTCTATGGCTTTATTTACAATATAATCCAGAGCATCTGAAGTGATATCAAAATCGATATCATCCATCTCGAAGAGTTTCTTATACTGCTTGATGATGGCGTTCTTAGGTTCAGTAAGAATTGCTCTAAGTGTTTCGCGATCCAGCGGATTCATATAAGTAAGCGCTGGCAATCTACCAATGATCTCCGGTATTAACCCAAATTCCTTAAGATCCTTAGGGATGATATACTTCAATAGATTCGTACGCTCGATCTTGTCCTCACTTTTTGATGCACTAAAACCAACAGCCTGCATGTTCAATCGCTTGCTTATGATCTTGTCGATCCCATCAAAAGCTCCTCCGGCGATAAACAGAATATTCTCTGTATCTACCTCGATAAATTTCTGATCTGGATGCTTACGACCACCTTTAGGCGGTACATTAACCGTAGTTCCTTCCAGCAATTTCAATAACGCCTGCTGAACACCTTCCCCGGAAACATCTCTGGTAATAGAAGGATTATCGCTCTTACGGGCGATCTTATCGATCTCATCAATAAATACAATCCCACGCTGGGCCTTTTCAGTATTATAATCGGCAGCCTGTAAAAGTCTGGTAAGTATACCTTCAACATCTTCACCTACGTATCCTGCCTCAGTAAGTACCGTAGCATCTACGATGGCTAGTGGCACATTCAGCATTTTCGCAATAGTTCTGGCCATAAGGGTTTTACCGGTACCGGTTTCCCCAACCATCACTATATTACTTTTCTGAATTTCTACATCATCATTCTTCTCAGGTTGTAATAGTCTTTTGTAGTGATTATAAACCGCAACAGACATCACCTTCTTCGTTTCCTCCTGCCCTATGATGTACTCATCCAGAAAGGATTTGATCTTCTTAGGCTTACTAAGCATAAGATCTGAAGAAAGTTCTTTCGCTTCTCCCTGTTTCGACTCCTCGATCACAATGCCATGAGCCTGCTCGATACATCTATCACAGATGTGAGCGTCAAGGCCTGCGATCAATAAATTGGTCTCAGGTTTTTTTCTACCACAAAAGGAACATTCTAAATCTTCTTTCGCCATTATTTAATTTTTCAGATTTTGACTTCCTTTGAAGTCCCGCACAATTATGCCTCTCTTTTAAGTACTTCGTCAATCATTCCGTATTCCTTGGCTCTTTCAGCCTTCATCCAGTAATCACGATCACTATCCTCATGGATCTTCTCGTAGGTTTGTCCTGAATGTTTCGCAATGATCTTATATAATTCTTCTTTCAAAGTTACGATCTCTCTGGCAGTGATCTCAATGTCGCTCGCCTGTCCCTGAGCACCACCCATTGGCTGGTGAATCATCACACGGCTATGTGGCAAACCACTTCTCTTTCCAGCCTGACCTGCACATAATAGCACAGCTCCCATACTGGCAGCCATTCCCGTACAGATCGTAGCCACATCAGGTTTTATGAACTGCATAGTATCATAAATACCTAAACCCGCATAAACACTACCTCCTGGTGAGTTGATATATATCTGGATATCTTTAGAAGCATCTGTACTCTCTAAGAATAAAAGTTGAGCCTGTACAATATTTGCTACCTGTTCATTAATTCCTGTTCCTAAAAAGATAATTCTATCCATCATCAATCTGGAAAAAACATCCATTGCTACAGCATTCATTTGTCGCTCTTCAATGATGTTAGGAGTCATCCCTGTAGGAAGCATGCTGCTCACTATCTTATCGTAATAATTGCTGTTGATGTTATGATCTGAAACAGCATATTTTTGAAATTCCTTTCCGTAGTCCATCAATTTTTTTGAATTTTTCTAATCTTAAACAATTTCCCGAATAAAACCAAAAAAGGCGTTACTCGGGTTGAGTTAACGCCTTAAAGATAATTAATATATCCTAAAAAGGCTTACTTATAGATTGCTTTCACAAATTCCTCGTAAGTCACTTCTTTTTCATCAAATTTCATACTTTCCTTATAAAATTTGAGAAGTTTCTCGTTCATTAACTGCTCTGAAAGTCTCTTAACCTCATCCTGGTTAGATAGAATTCTTGCAGCGATATCATCAAGTTCTTTTTCTGAAGGATCCATTTGACCAAATTGAGCCATTTGTTCCTTGATCTTTTCTGAAGCAAATGCTTTCAGATCGTTGAAATCTACACTAAGATCATTATCGTTTACTACTTTACCTTCGATCAACTGGTAGCGAAGACCTTTCTCGCTTTTTTCATATTCTTCAGCAGCTTCCTCATCTGTTAGTGGTTTCTCACCAACAGTCTGTATCCATTTCTGAAGAAAATCTTTAGGTAGCTCGAAATTAGTATTTTCGATAAGCTTTTCAGTAATATCATTCATCAATTGCTGATCGCTCTGTTGCTCAAATTGCTTTGCTGCATCCTCCTTGATCTTATCCTTCAATTCAGACACAGAAGTCACCTTATCCTTACCGAAAAGTTTGTCGAATAATTCCTGATCAAGATCTGCAAGTTCTCTTTCATTGATCTCAGAAATAGTGAATTCTACTTCAATATCAAGATCGTTAGCTTTTTCCTGATCGATGCTTAGGTGATTTACCAAAGCATGCTCATCTTCAAAAAGATTTTTAGTCTTCAAAGTTAGAGTATCTCCAACTTTAGCTCCTACAAATTTCCCAAGGTTTCTCTTTCCTTTGATTGCAGCCAGCTCAATTGTGGTATCATTCTCAATACCTTCTCCCTCATTCTTGAAAGTTCCCGCAACGGTATCTCCTTCTTCTACAACATCTTTAGTCTTCAGCTTACCATATTGCTTCTGGATGCTTTCAACCTGATCGTTCACCATTTTCTCATCGGCAACGATATTATATTTTCTTACCGGATCTTTAAGATCGAGATCTACATCAAATTCTGGAGCAAGTCCAAGTTCGAATTCAAAAGAATAGTTCTCACGATCCCAGTCAAAATTTTCCTGTTCCTTCGGAAGTGGATTTCCAAGAACATCCAACTTTTCTTCCGTTAGGTATTTATTAAGGCTATCCTGAAGAAGCTTGTTCACTTCATCCACCAAAACAGCCTGTCCATATTGCTTTTTGACCATTCCCATTGGTACATGACCTTTTCTAAAACCGGGAATATTGGCATTCTTTCGGTAATCTTTTAAAATCTTATCTACTTTACCGGCGTAATCTTCTTTAGCGATATCAACTTTTACTACCGCGTTTAATTCATCAATATTCTCTCTGGTAATATTCATTTTGATCTTATATAAAAATTGGAGTGCAAAATTACGCTTTTTCTTAAAGTCTGCAAACTTTCAATTTGTTGAAATTCAGTTAAATCTAATCTGATTTCAGAATAGAAAAAAGTACCGACTGGAACAGGGAAAGCAATAAACTGAAAATTATAGCCATAAACCATCCACTCACACTAAATCCATCGATGAAACCATCTGCCATAAATATGATAATCGCGTTGATGATTAAAAGAAATAACCCGAGAGTTAGTATGGTAACAGGCAAAGTAAAAAGCACCAGGATAGGTTTTACAATAAAGTTAAGTAGTGAAAGGACTACTGCAACGATGATGGCAGTCCAGTAACTATCTACAGAAACACCTGGTAAAATCTTGGCTAATATGACCACAGCTACAGCTGTAAGTAAAAGTCTTAGTAATAATTTCATGCTATTATTGGTTGATTTGCTGGTAAAATTGCGAAAAAAAGACCGGGCAAAGCCCGGTCTCTTCAATATTTATGTCAATTTTAATATTACTGCACGTCCTGACTTAGAGTTACAGTTCCGTAAGAACCAACATTGGCCTTTGGTACATTAGAACCATAGGTTGCGTTGATCTCATCGATGATCGCATTGGCAATGATTGCATAACCTCTAGGAGTTAAGTGAACTCCATCCAGTGAAAAAGCTCCTCCTGTTACAAAATCAGAATTTACACTTCCACCATCGAACGAAATTCCACCATTATCTAATTGATTTAGCAAAGCGTTTGCATCTACATATCCAAGACCATTGGTTTCTGCAATTTGAGAAATTGCAATATTGTAAGCAGTTGTAGCTGATTCAACAAGACCCTGCTCGCTGTCCGTTAAAACAAACTGGTCTTCCATAGGGTAAGTCACACCATTGACAGATAATTGCCCTGCAGTTTGCTGATCTAATCCTAGTCCCATTAGCTCCTGAACTCTTTGTTGATTGACTGAACCAATCACCCCTGCACTAGTTAAAACTAATAAGTCTTCAGCTGTAGCCTGTCTTGATTGCCCATATTGCATTCCGTAAAGAGTTGCAGTTGCGGGATCAATTCCACCCCCAATTAAAACTTCAGTTAATTGTGTAGAGATATCAGTAAGGGACTCATCTTTAATTAATACAGGACTCGCAGCATCTGTTGCGAAATTAACACTCCTTTCAGGAACACCTAGAAAAGCGAAGGCTTGGTTTAAAGGTGCAAATGTAGCATTCAAAGTTGGAATCTGAGGACCAAAATCTTCATCCGCAGGATTTAATGGTGCAAATGGTACCGTAGTAAAATAAGGTACCGAAGCTACGTTTGGAATATTAACCAAAACTCCATCTGCGTTCTGTGCTAATGCTTCTGCCATTTGACGATAAAGCATTGCAAACACAGTTGGATCTGTAATGTCGTTCTCTCCATAGGTTCTAGGATCAAAATTATTTAATTGGTATTCCCCTGATCCTCCAGATGTAGCATAACTAAGAACATCATTATTACCTATCCATAAAGTGAAAAATGTAGGCTCCTGAGCTAAGGCATCCTGAAGAACAGTAGCACTTTCAGAACTTGAAAATCTTGCGAAGTATGGGTTTGCAGTACCCGCTGCCACTCCAGCCACGCTACCGTAGTTTTCGGCCAGGAGGTGATAGGATTTCGCTCCTGGAACACCCATATTATTAACTGGTCCAGCAAATTTATTACTAACCTCTGTAGTAGGCTGAGCTCCAGTATATCTTGCAGGTGAAGGCCCATTGGCTCCTACTGCAAGTACAAATCTATTTTGCGTGATTTGATTTCCTCCTAAGAGCAATCCACCAGCATTATCATTTACAAGTGGCTGAATAAATTCTCCAGTCTCCTGGACAGCACTAAACTTTTCAGCAAGAATACTTGGAAAAGAATTTTGCTGACCGCTTAAATAAAGTGCACCATCTGCATATCCTGCGGTTAACGAATTTCCAAGAGCTACATAGTTGGAGAAATCTGCTTCACCGCTTGTATAAAAATCTCCGTCTTCAATAGAATTTTCTAGTTCTGGTTCACAGGAAACGATTCCCAGCGCCAGAATTGCCATATATTTAAAATAGTTCTTCATCTTTCTAATTAAATTTTAATAGTTACACCAAGACCTGGTACAAATGCACTTGACTTATAAGTTCCTCCAAAAGGCGCTCCTTCATAATCAGGAAATTCAGATGGATCTGGAGAATAAGTAGCGTCTATCTCCTTAAATCTACTGTATAGGAATGCCGCATCAATAGCCACATTATCTGTCACGTTAATAGATAACCCCCCTGTAAAGTTATTGGAATCATTACGCGGAGTTTCAGGCGCGAAATATCCATCCTGCACCGGTGAACCATCGAAATAGTACCCAGCTCTTAAAGTAAAGGTTTCGTTTGCGGTATACTGAACACCAAATCTATAATTATTGGAGTCTTCGTAAGCTCTAGGATTGAAAGAATCTCTTTCACTAGGTTGATTCGCAAAGTCTACATCCAGTGAGTTATATACATCCCAGAAAGTGCGGTTGTAATCAAAAGCAAATAACCACTGCTCGTTTAACTGGTAAGAAACTCCAACGCTTAATTCTGCCGGAAGTGGCAATGTTGCATCAAATTGAGTATCGCTAAACGGTGCAAGAGGAGAATTAGGAACATTCTCGAAATCTGCGTCACCATCTTCAGCTTCTACAAGAATTTCTGAACGATAGTTTACTCCAACTCTTAGACTATCCACCGGACTCCACATTACACCTGCAGACCATCCAAAGGCACTAACATTGGAAGCATCTATAGTAACGTTGGAACGATTTCCTTCCAGGTCACTAAGAGTTCTATTAAGGTTTCTATTGAAATTAACCGAACCACTAACATAGATTGGACCACCACCTACTGCAAGGTTGTCGGTAATCTTATAAGAGGCTAACGCCTGCACGTAAATAGCAGCCAGTTCGATATCATTTACCAGGTGAGATCCCGGCCAGTCTTTTTCCCACTCTACAGTACTACCATAAGGAGTATACGCTGCAAGTCCAAGACTTAATTTCTCGTTCAACTTATAAGAGAAGTAAGCGTAGAACGGAGTTCCCACAGGGCTATCTGTTCTGGCCATCTGCCCAAATTCATCATTTTGCCATACTACATCAGAGAATACGGCACTTACACCAACAGATGCATTGATCTTGTTCTCTAGGAATACCAGCCCGGCAGGGTTGAAAAACGCAAGTTCCGCGTTGTTAACAACTGCAACTCCGGTGTGTCCCATAGCGAGACCACGCTGACCCTGTAGACTTACCCTGTAACCTCCGGCATAGGTTGTAGCCGCCGCCAACATAAACAGGCTAAGTAAAAATAGTCTTTTCATAATTTAAGTAGGATTATATTTAATATATCTTAAAATGCTCTTGCCAAAAATAGCATAAATTAGATATTATGCAACAATACATTTAAATTTATTATGCATACATAATAAAATCCCGCAGAATTAGAGAAATTCTGACACTCCAACGTAAAAATCATTCATATTCTCAGCATGAACCCAGTGACCTGCTTTCGATATAGTAGCCACTTCAGCCTCTGGAAAATGTTCTTTAATGAGCTTATGATCTGCCTCTGTAATATAATCAGACTTCTCTCCATCTATGAACAAAACCGGACCATTGTAAGTAGCTCCTGAATATAAAGCTTCTCCCAGGTTATTAATTTTCTCTTTTAAAACATCAAGATTCATTCGTAATGAAAGCTTCTCTTTGGTTTTCCAGTAAAGATTCTTCAGAAGAAATAATTTTACGCCAGGCTCTTTAATATAATCCCCAAGAAATTCTTCAGCATCACCACGAGAGTTGAGCTGCGCATTATCCAGAGCCGTTAAACCTTTGAGAATTTGTTGATGATGTGGAGCATAATATTTAGGAGCAATATCTACAATGATCAATTTCTTTACGAGCTCCTCATTTTCACAAGCCGTAAGCATCGCCGTCTTACCACCCATAGAATGACCCATTAGAAATATATCTTTAAGATTATGTTTTTCACAGTATTCCACTATATCCTGCGCCATAGAACTATACGAAAACTCCTCACTATGCGGAGATTTACCATGATTTCTCTGGTCAATTAAATGAACCTGAAAACCATCTTCGGCAAATTTCTTACCCAGGGTTTTCCAGTTGTCAGACATTCCTAAGAAACCATGCAATATTATTAGTGGTTTTCCCTCTCCCAGTATGATCGAATGTAACTCCATATTATTTCAATAATTTCAAATATTTCTGAATAGTTTTTTCAAGCCCCATATATAAAGCTTCGGAAATCAATGCATGACCAATTGAAACCTCATCCAGATGTGGCACATTATTACTGAAGTATCCAATATTATCAAGAGAAAGATCATGCCCTGCATTCACTCCAAGTTTCAGCTCATAAGCCAGCTGAGAACAGGCAGCATAGGATTTTGCAGCATTCTCCATTCCTTTAGCATAATCTACCGCGAACTGCTCCGTATATAGTTCAATACGATCAGCACCGGTTTCAGCAGCACCTTCAATGATCTTTAGCTCTGGATCCACGAAGATCGAAGTACGAATCCCATAACTTTTAAATTCTGAAATTACTTCACGCAAATAATCGCGATGCCTTATAGTATCCCAGCCCGCATTGGAAGTGATTGCATCTTCAGCATCTGGCACCAGAGTAACCTGAGCGGGTTTCACCTCCAGCACAAGATCCACAAATTGCTGAATAGGTTTTCCTTCAATATTCAATTCGGTAGTAAGTACAGGCTTCAATTCCCTGGCATCTGCATAGCGGATATGACGTTCATCTGGCCTTGGGTGAACCGTGATCCCTTCTGCCCCAAACTTTTCAATATTTTTTGCCGCCTCCAGCACATTAGGGACATCCCCTCCACGTGCATTTCTTAAGGTAGCGATCTTGTTGATATTTACACTTAATTTCGTCATTTTCCCTTGGTTTTATTAACAAAAATACAAAGTGCAGCCTGCTTCATTGAATATTATTTTGATTAATTTGCAGAAAAGGAATTGAGTATATGAGTTTGCAGGAATACATTCTAAATGATGTGGAGATCTTGAGCCTTTCAGAAAAGATTGGAGAAGTACACAGATTATTTAATCAACTTACTTATACCCATCTTCCGGTTTCGGAGAATGGAATTTACATTGGTTGCATTTCAGAAAATGATGTGCGTTGTTTTGATAATGATAAAACGCTTGGCGATTATCGTTATGCTCTGGAAGGTTTTTTTGCCCGGGAAAGCAATTATTGGCTGGACAGCCTGGAAGCCTTTGCCCAGAACAACTCCAATATATTACCAGTTCTGAATGATGAAAATCTTTACATAGGATATGTAGAATTGAATGAAATGATCTCTTTATTTAAGGAAACACCTTTTCTACATGAGCCTGGAAACATTCTTGTGGTTGAAAAAGCATTTAAAGATTACACGCTTGGTGAGGTTAGCCAGATCGTAGAATCTAATAATGCACATTTACTGGGAACATTCGTTTCGAAAATAGAGAATGACATGGCCCAGATAACCCTGAAGATATCGCCATCTGGATTGACCGAGATCATCCAATCGTTTAGAAGATATGGGTATATTATTATTTCTGAACATCAGGAAGACACTTTCAATAAAAATTTAAAGGATAGATCAAAATATCTTGATAAATACCTGAATATATAAGTTTATGAAAATAGGTATTTACGGCCAGTTCTACCATGAAAATGCGGGTCATTACATTGGACAATTACTTAATTTGCTTGACGAAAAGAATGTGGAAGTTTTGATCGAAGAAGATTTCCTTCAAATGATCCATGATCACAATTCAATTCAGAAGGAATACCGCCAGTTTAGCGCATTCGAAGAGCTGGATAACACCTTTGATCTCTTCTTTTCCATTGGCGGAGATGGAACTATTCTCAAATCTATCAATTATATAAGAAACCTGAATATTCCCATTGTGGGCATCAACACGGGAAGACTTGGATTTCTGGCGACTATTCAGAAAGAACAAATAGAAAGCACCTTGAACGAAATTCTTGAAAAGAAATTTACGCTTTCACCACGGTCTGTGCTTACCATCGAAACGAATACTAAAGAACAGGATCCAGTTTTCTCACAGATCGCTTTAAACGAAATCGCAGTAAGCAGAAGGAATACCACTTCCATGATCACTGTGGATACCTGGTTAAATGACCAGTTCCTTACTTCTTACTGGGCAGATGGCCTTATTATCGCCACTCCTACAGGCTCTACCGGTTACTCATTGAGCTGTGGTGGCCCTGTAATCACACCAGATGCTGACTCATTAGTGATCACACCAATCGCACCTCATAATCTAAATGCCAGACCACTGGTAATAAGAGATGGAACCAAGATCAAATTAAAGGTATCTGGCCGGGAAAAAACACATCTTGTATCCATGGATTCCCGTATCGCCACACTAGAGAATGATACCGAAATAATTATTTCAAAAGCACCCTACTGCATAAATTTCGTGGAACTAACTGAAGACAGTTTCCTTAATACGCTACGAAAAAAGCTATTATGGGGCGAGGACAAACGAAATTAAGCAATAAAAAAAATCATTTGTTGTTTATACGTATGTACAAATCTGCTCAAATTATTGCAGGGCAAGTAGAATTGTTATATTTGCAAACTTTTGAAAACCTATGAGGTACCTGATCGCATTTATCATAATGGCTTTTTTTACCGGAAATTCCTACTCTCAAAAATATGAAGTTGGGGTTTTTGCCGGTGGTGCCAATTTTATAGGAGACGTTGGGAAAACTACATTTATCCTTCCCAATACGCCCGTTGGAGGTTTTATGGCGAAATGGAATGGTAGCCCGCGACATGCATGGAGACTCTCCTTATTATACGCGAAAATTTCAGCAGATGATACAGAGTCTAATGACACCAGGAGACAACAGCGTGGTTATTCTTTTGATAATACGATTGCTGAAGCATCCCTGGGACTGGAATTCAATTTCTGGGACTTCGATCTATCTGAGCCATTACCTCAAAAAACTCCTTATATATATACCGGAATCACCTATTTCAAGGCAGATCATGTCTATTTGAAAGATGGCAGAGCCGGGAATCTATCCAATGAAGGTACCAATTGGGAATTCGCTATTCCCATGGTTTTTGGTTACAAAGAGGCTATCACCGAGCATATTATTGGTGCGCTGGAAATTGGAGCCCGCTATACTTTAACAGATAACCTAGATGGAAGCTGGCCTGAAGAATATTTAGACCGAAGAGAGCCTCAACTGGAATTCGGGAATAGAAACACGAACGACTGGTATGTTTTTACCGGATTGTCATTCACATTTACTTTTGGGCGTAAGCCATGTTACTGCTTTTAGATGAACTATAAAGACAATTTAAACCTTGATAAATTACCTGCGCACGTTGCCATTATTATGGATGGAAATGGTCGATGGGCGAAACAAAAAGGTTTTCTTAGAGCTTCAGGACATAAAGAAGGCACTAAAGCTGTTAGAGACACAGTAGAAGGTTGCGCTGAGATTGG
The DNA here is from genome assembly GCF_051195275.1 of Christiangramia sp. 3-2217-3z. Taxonomy (NCBI): domain Bacteria; kingdom Pseudomonadati; phylum Bacteroidota; class Flavobacteriia; order Flavobacteriales; family Flavobacteriaceae; genus Christiangramia; species Christiangramia sp. 3-2217-3z. The sequence continues at coordinate 64,621 of NZ_JBNJLI010000002.1, forward strand.
CGTGAAAAACCTTACACTCTACGCATTTTCTACTGAAAACTGGAACAGACCAAAACTGGAGGTTGATACTCTTATGAAACTTCTGGTTTCATCGCTTAAGAAAGAGATCAAGACTCTTCAGGATAACGATATTCGCCTTCATTGTATAGGAAATATCTCCAATCTTCCGAAGAAAGCCAAGAAAGAATTACTGGATGTTATAGAAAAAACTTCATCCAACACAAGAATGACCCTTACTTTGGCGTTAAGCTACGGGAGCAGGGAAGAAATTACCAGCTGTTTCAAACAAATTGCAGAGAAGATAAGTAACCGGGAATTATCCATTGATGCTATTGATGAATCAGTTATAAATAAGCATCTTTACACCCAAAATTTGCCAGACGTTGACCTATTGATAAGAACCAGCGGCGAGCAACGCATTAGTAATTTCCTTTTATGGCAGATTGCTTATGCTGAATTGTATTTTACAAAAATCTTATGGCCAGATTACAGAAGGGAAGACCTTTTTGAAGCCATTTACAACTATCAAAACAGAGAAAGACGATTTGGAAAAACAAGTGAGCAACTCAGTTAGTGCATCCATGACAAAGAAGATTTTTACACTTTTCGCATTTTTTTTCATTTTCAGTATAGCTGCCAAAGCACAGGACCTTCCACTGGGAGATTCTAAGAAATACACCATTGGAGAAATAAAAGTTACCGGAACCACCACCTACAACGAAAAAACAGTCCTTACCTATACCGGTCTTAAATCTGGCCAGGAGCTTTATATCCCAGGTGAGAAGCTTAGAAATGTTATCAATAAACTCTGGTCGTTAGATCTATTTAGTGACATCAATTTTTATATCACCAACGTTGAGGGTAATGTAGCAGATCTTGAACTGGAGATCAAAGAAGTTCCTGTTTTAAACCAAACTACATTTACCGGTTTAAAGAAAAAGAGTGACCGCGACGAGCTTATAGATGAGAATAGCCTTAAACCTGGCACAAAGGTTACTGAAAACCTTATCACTACAACCAGAAATTATATTCAGAATAAATATAAGAAAGAAGGTTACTTCAATACAGATGTTTATATACAGACCAAGCCTGTTGAAGATACTACCGGAGCAAATAAGGTAAATATGCTGGTTAACGTGAATAAAGGAGATCGCGTTAAGATCAAAAGCATCGACTTTAATGGCAACGAACAGCTATCAGACGCGAAGCTGAAGAGGAACATGAAGAATACCAAGCAAAAGAACATAATCAGGTTCTGGAAGCGTAGCAAGTTTGTTCGTGCAGATTACCAGGAAGATAAAACTGCGCTAATCAACAAATACAAAGAAGAAGGTTTTCGTGATGCTCGTATAGTTTCAGATACTCTTATTAAGAATGATAAGGAAACCATTAGCCTGAAACTGGACATCGAAGAAGGAAATCGTTATTACGTTGGGAATATCGACTATCTAGGAAACGCTGCTTATACAGACGAGCAGTTAGGAAAAGCTTTAGGTGTTGAAAAGGGAGATATTTACAACGGAGTCCTTATCGATGAAAGAATCCAGAGTAGAGAACCTAATAAAACATCGATCGCCAACATTTATCAAAACAATGGGTATCTTTTTTCCAATATCGATCTTGTAGAAACGAATGTTTACAATGATACGATCGATTTTGAAGTAAGGATCCTTGAAGGTAAAGAGGCCTTTTTTGATGAGATTAGAGTAACTGGAAATAACAAGACCAAGGATCATGTGATCTATCGTGAGATGAGAACCAAGCCGGGACAGAAATACAGTCAGCAGGCCGTGGTTTCTACCATTCGTGAATTAGGTGCACTTGGATTCTTTGATGCAGAACAATTAAATCCTGAATTTGTGGATCCAGATCCTCGAGAAGGAACTTTAAGCCTGGAATACCAGGTTGTGGAGTCAGGAGCCAGCCAGATCGAACTACAAGGTGGTTACGGTGGTGGTGGATTCATTGGAACACTGGGACTATCCTTTAATAACTTTAGCATACAAGGCCTATTTGACAAGGATGCATATGATCCAATTCCAATGGGTGATGGTCAAACCTTATCTCTTAGAGCACAGGCCAGTACTTTCTACCAGACCTACAGCTTATCTTTCAGAGAGCCTTGGCTAGGTGGCGAAGAACCGGTTAGTTTATCCACATCTTTTAGTTATACAAGACAGTTCCTGTTCGATTATGTTGAAAGAGAAGCAGATAAAACAAGGAGTTTTGATATTCTTGGAGTGAGCATAGGTCTTGGAAAAAGACTTAGAGAACCAGACCAGTACGCTACGATCTCAAACGTGGTTGGTTTCCAGAGATATGACCTTAATAACTACAATACAGGACTCTTTACTTTTGGTGATGGTCACTCAAATAACCTTTATTACCAGTTGGGAATTGTAAGAGACAACACCGCTTTTAACCCTATTTTCCCAACTCAGGGTTCTAAATTTGATTTTAGCGCGAAGTTCACTCCTCCATACTCTCTATGGAATGGTGTAGACTACGGAAACCTGGAAAATGATCCCGAGTACCAGTTAAGAGATGATAATGGTAACCTGATCGATAATAATGGAAACAGAGTAACTTCAGAAAATTCTGTTGCAGACCAAGAGAAAGTTGATCAGAAAAAATACAACTGGCTTGAATTTTACAAAATTAAACTGGCAGGAAGCTGGTATGAGACTTTAGCCAACTTTGGTCCAAGTAGTGATCTTGTCCTACGTACACATGCTGAATTTGGATTCCTTGGAGCCTACAACAGCGAAAGAGGTATTCCTCCATTCGAGCGTTACTATTTAGGCGGTGACGGTCTTGGAGCATTCAGCCTTGATGGTAGAGAAACTATACAGTTAAGAGGTTATCCAAACCAGTCTGTTGTGCCTATTGATAGAGGCATTAATGACAGAGATGACGGAGCGGTGATCTACAACAAATTTTCACTTGAACTTAGATTCCCTATCACATTGAAACCAGCGGCTTCTATCTACGCATTATCGTTTCTTGAAGCAGGTGCGACTTACGATAACTTCAGAGATTACAACCCATTCCAGTTAAACAGATCTGCTGGTGTTGGACTAAGAGTATTTATGCCAACATTTGGATTACTTGGAATTGACTTTGGTTATGGTTTCGACGAGATCGTAGGTGGTCAGCCAGGACCTAATGGATGGGAAACACACTTTATCATAGGACAACAATTTTAAATTGGCACGATATTTTCTATATTCGATCTGAATGAAAAAAAGAATAAACTTCATATTGGTATTTCTAGTGATCGGTCTTAGCACAGCGACGGCTCAAAAGACGATTAGATTAGGGTACATCGATATGGAATATATTCTTGAAAATGTTCCGGAATACCAGGAAGCTTCCAAGCAACTGGAAAGCCGTGTTCAGGAATGGAAAGCGGAAGCCGAAACTAAAATGCGCGCTGTGGAAGCGATGCGGTCCAAACTGGATAATGAAAAAGCTCTTTTAACAAGAGAACTTATCGAGGAGCGTGAATCTGAAATTTCTTACATGGAACAACAGGTACTGGAATATCAGCAAAAACGATTCGGGCACAATGGTGATTATATGATTCAGAAGAAACAATTGGTACGACCAATTCAGGATCAGGTTTTCACGGCGGTTCAGCAAATTGCTGAAAACAGAAATTTTGATTTTATTTTCGACCGGACTTCAGACGTTGGAATGATCTATGCAGATAAGCAGTACGATGTAAGCGAAACGGTATTAAGAACAATTAAACGTACCGCCAATCGCGAGCAGTTAGAGGGCCGTGAGGAAGTAGAAGAATTTGAACGCGAAGAAAACAGAACGGTAGAACAAGATGCTGAAGTTACCGAACGGGAAGAACTGGTAAAAGAACGCCAGACTGAACGCGAAGCATTGATCGAAGCCAGAAAAAAGGAAAGGGATTCCTTGAAGGCTGCGAGACAACAAGAATTTGAAGAAAGACGTGCAAGGATTTTAGCTGAGAGAGAACGTAAAAGGGACTCTTTGTTGAAAGCACGCGAAACTAAGAATGATACTATAAACTAAATTTAAACTTTAATTTTTAACGACGATTACAATGAAACAATTCAGAACACTTTTTATAGCTTTAGCTTTAATGATGGGCGCTACTGCTTTTACAAACGCACAGTCTAAAGTTGCTCATATCGCTACTCAGGATTTGGTACAGTCACTTCCGGAATACAAGAGTGCAATGGATCAACTTCAGAAACTTGAGAAGACTTACGATGCTGAGATCAAGGATATGTTATCTGAAGCTCAAAGCACAATGCAGCGTTACGAAGCTGAAGCTAACACAAAATCTGATGAAGAAAATCAGAAAAGAGGAGCTGAAATTCAGGCTGCTCAAAGAAGAATCCAGGAACACAGCACTAAGGCTAGACAGGATCTTCAGAAAAAAGAAACTGATCTTCTAAGACCAGTTCTTGAGAAAGTTCGTACGAGCATTCAAAAAGTAGCCAGAGCAAAAGGATACGATTACGTATTAGACTCTACTACAGGAACAGGAGTTCTTTTAGCTGATGGTTATGATCTAACTCCAGATGTGAAAAAAGATTTAGGACTGTAATTCAATTACATTTCCATAAAATGTTTAAACTGCGTACACTTAGTACGCAGTTTTTTATTTTTAAGACCTTATGAACAAGTCTCAGCCAATTGGCATTTTTGATTCCGGCGTAGGAGGAACTTCCATATGGAAAGAAATACATGAACTTCTTCCCAACGAACATACCATCTATTTATCTGATAGTAAGAATGCACCTTATGGCTTAAAAACCCAGGAAGAGATCATAGCACTTTCTATCAAAAATACTGAAAAGCTTCTGGAGCTCAATTGCAAGCTTATCGTCATCGCCTGTAATACTGCTACTACAAATGCTATTAAAGTACTTAGAAGTTCTTATAAAATCCCTTTTATAGGTATAGAGCCTGCTATTAAACCAGCTGCTTTAAAAAGTACTAATAAGGCTATAGGTATACTGGCTACCAGAGGAACTTTATCAAGTGAACTCTTTGCCCAGACCAGCGAATTATATACTAAGGATATACAGGTGGTAGAAGTAGAAGGTAACGGACTCGTAGAACTCATCGAAGCAGGAAAAACGAATTCTCCTGAGATGATTGGCTTGCTCCAGCACTTACTCAAACCAATGCTAGATGCCAGAATAGATTACCTGGTACTTGGCTGCAGTCATTATCCATATCTAATTCCCGTTCTTCAGGAGATATTGCCAGACACGGTGAAGATCATTGATTCTGGAGAGGCAGTGGCTAAACAAACGAAGATCATCCTTGCAGAAAGGGACCTGCTTAATGATAATCCTGAAGCCATTAGCAATTCATTTTTTTCAAATGCTAATCCTGATGTCCTCTCTTCTATTATTTCTTCGGAAGAGCAAAATTACAAGGTTGAAACTTTAGATTTTTAATTGTTGATCGCGGGACATTTACAATCATAACGCTGGCGGCTTTTTCCGAAGTTATAGCCTAATGTGATCTGATGGAATCCAGTATTGCTTAGCACAAGGGAATTTAGCTGGTAACTGAAGGTGTAGCCAAAAACGAACTTGTTGTAATCTATTCCAACAAACGGAGTAATGTAGCGCAATTGCTGATTTGCAACCGCTTCACCTTCCCCGGTAACCTCAACACTTTCAAAACTGTTTCGATAAGAAACACCGCCCCAAAGTCTGCTATTATCAAGTTGATAATAGGCCTTGATATTGGCATCTATCGCCATTTCTTCGGTAGCTTCTCTGGCCTGGAATAATATGGAAGGCTCGTAACTCCAGTCACTGTTACGGTCAAAGCTAAAAACGTAGCCTGCAGAGAAAAGATATTTCCTCATATTACTTGGTACAGCATCTGAATAGAACAGATCTCTTTTTACTGATAATACGTTCTTTGCGGCAAGATGAAAATAAAGATCATTCACATAGTAAGATGCTCCAATATCTATATTACCAAAAATATCTGACTGATTATTCCCCACCAAAGGATCAAACCTTGTAAAACCACTCGTATCAAGTCTATGCTGAATTAATCCAGCACTAATACCAAATGACAATTGGTTAAGATCGACCGTACTTCGGGAAAACATAAGATGATAAGCAAAAGTAGCGTAAGCACCCAGTTTTGAATAATTCCCGTTTTCATCTCTGAACATGATACCTCCAAGTCCTATTTTATCGGTAGCTCGAATATTTAGAGCTGCGGTCTGTAAGTTAGGAGCATCCTGCACGTCGAACCATTGCGTTCTTCCGGTTATACGAAGTTGATCGTAGTTAGAAGCACCAGCCATACTGGGATGGATAAGATAAAGATTGTCGGTTAGATAATCTGAATAGGTAGGGATCACTTCCTGCGCGTTCAATGCTGGAGAATTCCACAGCGCAAACGAAGCAAAAGTGCATAAAATCAATTGATAAGAGAACCGTGAAAGGCCTCTTTTAAGATATCCCCAATTCACCATAAAGGCTGTAAATATATGTATAACGTAGTTTTTCTTTAGTATTTTTGCCAAAAATTTTGAGATGAAAGATTTTAATATCAACATAGTCCCTACAACCACGACTTCAATTGTAAAATTTGAAGCTAACAGGTTTCTGACACGTCATGAAAATTTCGAATTTAAGAATATAGACGAAGCTAAGCGTTCACCGCTTGCCCAGCAATTATTCTATCTGCCATTTGTTAAAACGGTTTATATCGCACAAAATTTCATCGCTATTGAGAAATACGATATCGTGGAATGGAGCGACGTACAACAGGAAGTTGCAGAACAAATCGAAGAATACCTTAACAAAGGTGGCGAAGTGATCAAGGAAGAAAAGACCACCACCGGTAAAGTACCAGTGACAGTCTATGCTGAAAGCACACCAAACCCGGCGGTAATGAAATTTGTAGCGAACAAAAAACTTGTTTTGAAGTCGGTTGAATTCAAGAACATCGATGATGCGAAGAATGCACCATTGGTTCAGAAGTTATTTCATTTCCCTTTTGTCAAAGAGGTCTTTATTGATGAGAACTATGTTTCAGTTCAAAAATATGAGGTTGCTGAATGGGAAGAGATCACCATGGAACTTCGTGAATTCATTAGAAATTATATCGAGCAAGGAAATGAAGTGCTGACCGCCGAGACTATTCAAACTCAGGAAACTGAAAAGGTGCAGGAGGAAAATGATGATGCAGCCTATAAGGAACTGGACGATACAAGCCAGCAGATCATTGCTATTCTGGATGAGTATATCAAACCTGCAGTGGCCAGTGATGGAGGGAATATTCTTTTTGATAGTTACAATGAAGAAACCAAGACCGTAAAAGTAATCTTACAGGGTGCGTGTAGTGGATGTCCTTCTTCTACGATGACCTTGAAAAGCGGAATCGAAACGATGCTTCGTGATATGCTTCGTGATAAAGTACAATATGTTGAGGCTATTAATGGCTAATCACTTTGATACTACTGCACTATAACAATAAAAATCCCTTCAAATTGAAGGGATTTCTTATTTAGTAATTGGTCTTTCTTGCTTCCCGGTAGAACTCCTGAAAGAGTTGTAGCAGATTCATAGTAGAACCAATCAGATCCTTCGTTTCAAGTAAGATTCCGAAGTAAAGCTTCGTATTCCGGGGACTCGATTCAGATGTTCTAATTCTTTCTATTTGTTTCTGAATTAGATCACTAACATAGTCCAGCAACTCCTGTTTCTCATTCAGCAGGCTATCGATTTTATTGAACTCGTTGTTGTTGAAGGTCAGCATTAGCTCATCAAAAAGGACCTGTAAGCGATCGTCCACCTTTTTAAGATCCCGAATCTGATTAAACTTCAGGTTCTTATGGTTGTTATGTACATGGTTATAACTATTCCTGGCAATAAAACTAATCGACTGCACCATATCCTGAAGGTAATCCAGGGTTAGGATATAAAACTTACTGGCCTCTACAGAATTCTCGTCAAGGGATTTAATAAAATAAAAAATATTGTCTTTGAGCTCATCAACTTCAACCTCCAGCTTTTCAATACGCTTGTAATTCTTCTTCAGTTTACTTAGATCATAATAACCCAGATGATCGACACTTTTAGAATACACCTTGTCTATACCTGCAATTACTTTGGAAATATTTTCTGAAGTTTCCGCAGTGATCTCATTGATCGTAATAATATCGCTCTTATTGAATTTCTTTTGATCCTTCTCTTTCTTCATCTCTTTAGAATGAAGAATACTACTTCTTACGACCACCACCAATGCTGCTATAATTAGAACAACCAGGGCTATGGTTCCGCCGGAAAAAAGGATAGACGCGAAAATTGCAGCGGCTGTAAATGCTACGATCGCGGTTACGAACCACCCACCAATTACATTTAGCACACCTGCAACGCGATATACGGCACTTTCGCGGTCCCAGGCTCTATCTGCAAGTGAAGTACCCATTGCGACCATAAAAGTCACATAGGTAGTTGAAAGTGGCAACTTCATATTAGTTCCAATAGAAATAAGCACACTGGCTACGACTAGGTTTACGGAAGCCCGAACCATATCAAATGCCGGTGCGTCTACCCTCCTACTTTGCTTGTGAGAGTTAGGTTTACTGAATTTATTATCGATACTACTCTTTAATCCATCGGGTAAAACTGAACTTACAGCCCCGCCAATGATCACAGAATATCGTACGATTCCTCTTGAAAGCCAGTTTGGTTCAAATCTTTCTACGGAATCGCCCTGTCTGGAAAGATTGATCCCAGTATCGACCACTGTTTGTGCTTTACTAGAAAACCAGAGAGTGATTACCATAACTGCTCCGGCACAAACTAACAAAAGTTCTGGAGTATTGACTTTACCAGAAAGACCGGTCATCAAAAATTCTGATGGCAATGCTCCGGTTGCACTGTAAGCGGACTGCCATAGATCGAAAGATTGCCAGGCGGCAATGGGAACCCCAATGAAATTAACAAGATCGTTGCCTGCAAATGCCAGTGCCAGCGCAAAGGTTCCAATAATAATGATGATCCTTAGGATATTCAGCTTTAGCACACTCATTAGAAACTGTGAGATTAGCGTAAATGCTATAAATCCTATTAACACAATAAACCATGTGTTGTCGTTTATATAAGTAAGTGTTTCCGGAGAGATAAAAGAAACACTTTTCAAACCTTTAATTACTATAAAGTAGAGTATGGAAGTAAGTGAGAAACCACCAAAAGCGGCGCCTGCATATTTTATTTTTTTCTCGAATTGGAATGAAAATATAAGTCGGGATATGTATTGGACAAAAGCTCCAACTATAAATGCAATGACCACGGCGAGCAAGATCCCAATAATGATCTCGGTTGCTTTTGATGAATTAATATAATTCTGCAGTAAACCAAGATCTCCATTATCCTGCGTATATATCTTGATGACTGCCATACACACGGCAGCACCAAGAAGTTCGAATACAATGGATACAGTTGTGGAAGTAGGTAATCCAAGTGAATTAAAAAAGTCCAGCAATAACACATCGGTGATCATTACGGCCATGAAGATGATCATAATCTCTTCAAAGTAGAATTCTCCCGGCATGAAAATCCCTTTTCGAGCAACCTCCATGAGTCCGCTGGAAAATATGGCACCCACGGCGACTCCAACACTGGCTATGATCATGATCGTTCGCATAGAGACCGCTTTGGATCCTATAGCTGAATTCAAGAAGTTCACGGCATCGTTACTAACCCCAACTACAAGATCTGTAATAGCAAGGGCGAATAGCGCCACAAGCATCACAATGTAAATGTCTTCCATATGTTAGATCTGTTTTCAATCTGCAAAACTGTTATAATTTAACTGAATTACAGGGGTGTTAAAGTTATTAAAAGATTAATAATATCCGGCAGCTCCCGCCACAATCGCCTTAATTTTAGCTTCCTGTACATCAAACCCATCAAATTAGAGCTATGAAAAAACCTGATCATACCAACCAGCTTATCAATGAAAGCAGTCCTTATCTTCTACAGCATGCGCACAATCCGGTAGATTGGCGTCCCTGGAATGATAAATCCCTGGATGAAGCAAAGGAGAAGAATCAACTACTGCTAATTAGTGTAGGATATTCTGCCTGTCACTGGTGCCATGTAATGGAGCATGAGAGTTTTGAAGATGCTGAAGTAGCTGCAATTATGAATACCAACTACATTTCTGTAAAGGTAGATCGCGAGGAAAGACCAGATGTAGACCAGGTATATATGAATGCGGTACAGGCAATGACCGGGATGGGAGGCTGGCCAATGAATGTCGTAGCCTTGCCTGATGGAAGACCGGTTTGGGGAGGCACCTATTTTCAAAAGGATCAATGGAAATCTGCACTTACCCAAATTGCGCATTTATATGAAAATCAACCAGAAAAACTCCTGGAATATGCTGAAAAACTGGAAGAAGGACTTTCTCAAATGCAGATCATTGAGATTCCGGAAAATAAAAAGAAGTTAGAGAAGTTTCTATTTGATGGGATCATCTCAAAATGGAAATCTGTTTTAGACCATAAAAATGGCGGGTATAACAGGAGTCCGAAGTTTATGATGCCCTCCAATTATGACTTTCTTTTAAGGTTCGCCCACCAGGAAAAAGACACAGAACTTTTAAATTATGTACAACATACATTTGATAAAATATCGTGGGGAGGAGTTTATGACCCTATCGATGGAGGTTTTTCAAGATATTCGGTGGATGAAAAATGGCATGTCCCGCATTTTGAGAAAATGCTTTATGATAATGCGCAATTAGTAAGTTCGTATGCGAATTTGTATAAACTCACCAGGAATAAATGGTATGCCGATGTAGTTGAGAAGACGCTGGAATTCGTGGAAACTGATCTTCAGCACCAATCAGGAGCTTTTTACTCGGCACTCGATGCTGACAGCAAGAATGGTCAGGAACATTCTGAAGAAGGTGCATATTATGTCTGGACAAAGGATGAGTTGATGGAAATTCTGGAAGATGATTACGAACTGTTTTCTAAAGTATATTGTATTGATGCCTTCGGAAGATGGGAAAAAGATCATTATGTGCTCATTCGAACTCAGAGCCTTGAGCAGCTTTCAGCTAATTTAAATTTATCAAAGGAAGAATTAAGCGCTAAATTGAGAGCACTTCATGAAAAATTAGGGTCTGAAAGATCTAAACGGGCAAAACCCGGACTTGACGACAAATCCATCACTTCCTGGAATGCAATGATGATCAGCGGATATTGCCATGCTTTCCAGGCGCTGCAAAATGAAAATTATCTTGTAAAAGCAGAAGCGGCAATCAATTTTATTTTGAAGAATTTAATTCAGCCGGACGGCAGACTTTTTCATACATATAAAAACGGAAAAGGCAGTATCAATGCTTATCTCGAAGACTATGCTTTTGTGATTCAGGCTTTACTGGATCTGTATGAAAGCAGTTTCAAAAAATACTACCTGAAAAAAGCTCAAGAATTACTTGAAATTGTGGAACATGATTTTAAGGATGAGAAGACCGGGCTGTTTTACTTTACTTCATCCAAGGACCGGGCGTTAATCAATAGAATAATTGATGTACAGGATAATGTGATTCCTGCAGCCAACTCAGTAATGGCACATAATTATTATAAGCTTGGTAAACTCACAGGTAATACTAAGCTTGTTGACAGGTCCGAAAAAATGTTGCAGGCAGTGCTTCCGGGTATTAACGATTATGCACAATCCTACTCGAACTGGTTGCTTTTATTACTTAATTTCACACATCCCTTCTACGAGGTGGCCATCACCGGAGACAATTCAGTAGAACTTGCAAAAGGATTCCAGGAACAGTATTTACCTCACAAAGTATTGGCAGCCTCTAAAACCGAATCTGATTTCGGAATTTTAAAGGATCGGCTTAAGTCTGGCGATTCATTGATCTATATTTGCGAACATGGAAATTGTCAGCTTCCAGTGCATAATCTAAGTGAGGCATTGGTGCAGATGAATTAATTTTAACATAAAATAAACAGGATATAGTCTCAATTTTTTTAGAATAGGGGCTTGAACTTAAATTAGATAAACAGGAATGGACAAGTTGAACAACTACGGCGAAATCGCTAAAGAATACGCTAACAAATTTATCGATTACCTCCCTACGCTAATCGGTGCGATCGTGCTGCTGCTTGTAGGACTTTGGGTAATAAAACTCATTGTAAAATATTTAAAGAAACTATTCGACAAGAAGGACTACGATCCAACACTGGAAAAGTTTACTGTCAACGCTGCCAGCTGGGGTCTTAAGATAATGCTTTTTGTACTTGTCATCACACAACTTGGCGTGGAGAGTGCATCGCTTGTAGCGGCAATTGGTGCTGCTGGTCTTGCTATTGGTCTTGCATTGCAGGGATCGCTATCCAATCTTGCCGGTGGAGTGCTTATAATCGTTCTAAAACCATTCAAGGTTGGAGATTGGATCGAGGCTCAGGGAGTTTCTGGTAGTGTTGTAGAGATTTCTTTATTTTACACGAAACTTGATACGTTCGGAAACCAGAGAGTAGTAATTCCTAATGGTGAACTAAGCAATGATAATATAACAAATTACAGTTTCAACAAAACGCGTAAGGAGAATCTAAGCTTCGGGATTTCTTATGATGATGATATCAAGAAAGCGAAGGAAGTACTTACCAATATGGTAATGGAACAGGAGAAAATCCTGAAGGATCCTGCACCGCAGATCATAGTTTCAGAACTTGGAGACAGTTCGGTAAACTTCTCTGTTCGATATTTTGCTGAATTGCCAGACTTCTGGGACCTGCACTGGTATATGATCGAGGAAGGTAAGATTAGACTTGAGGAAGCTGGAATGACCATTCCTTATCCACAAAGAGATGTTTACCTGTATGATCAAACTAAAATGAGAGGAACTGAAAGAGAGAAAAGATCGGCAGAATAATTCTTAACCAATCATAAAGTCTTTGAGATAATAGGGCTCAAAATAAGCGACATCTTCGGTGTCGCTTATTTTGTACTTTACCTCAGCGATCTCCGCCATTTCTGAAGCCGAAGGAAATCTTTGTTCGTGAAAAACGGCATTTTCAGAAGAGATGATCTCCCTGAATTTTGCCACTCCATTTCCAATAAAATGTACTTTAGATTTTTTAAGATATTCCGCAAACGAGCTTTCATCTAAAATTTCAGCATTCGTATCACGAACCTGGTTTAGATCTTCAGAAAAAACAGCAGCGTAGACTTCCATCCTTCTGGCATCCAGCATAGCGATCTTCATTCCAGTTTCATTCTTTAATTGATGCACGAGCAGATCCAGCGTAGGAACCGAGATCATTGGTATATTAAGAGAAAAACATAATCCCTTGGCAGCAGAAACTCCAATTCTTAAACCTGTATAAGAACCTGGTCCTTTGCTTATTGCAATTGCGTCCAGATCCTGAAGGGTCTTCCCTGCATCTTGCAATACATCCTGAATGAACAGGTGTAGCTTTTCAGCATGTGAATAACCTTTGGTATTATCTTCTTTAAGACTGATTAGTTTTCCATCAAGAGAAAGACCAACTGAGCAGTTGGTCGTTGCAGTTTCAAGACATAATATAGTTGCCAAATCTTAGAATTTATTCCGCCTCTTCTTCTTCCGTTTTTTCTTTTTTCACCTCGATATCATCTCCGGTATTAAGACTTTTAGTAACGGTGTTGTAAGGGCCAGTGATTACTACATCACCTTCTTTCAGGCCATCTGTGATCTCAATCTGAGAATCATCCTGAATTCCGGTTTGCACCACGCGAAGTTTAGCTTTTTGTCCGTCTTTTACAAATACACATTCAAATTTTTCAGTTCCTTCAGTAGCAGGAGCGGTTCCGTATGTCTTTTTGGTCGCTGTAGTATCAGATTTAATTACGATTGAGCTAATTGGAACTCCAATTACTTTCATTCTCTTATTCGTAATAATATCCACTGTAGCAGTCATTCCTGGTCTGAATGGAGAGTAACTCTCCGGTTTCCCTTCCATTAGATCCATGTAAGATTCCTTTAGAATACGAACTTTCACTTTGAAGTTAGTTACCTGATCTGTGGTTAGTGTATTATCTGCAGTATTGGAAATTTCAGTAACGATACCTTTAAAATCCTTGCCTAAGTATGCATCTACTTCCACGATCGTAGAATCTCCCACCGCAACTTTTACGATATCATTTTCATTCACATCAACCTCAACTTCCATATTGTCAAGATTGGCTACCCGAAGAATTTCGGTTCCGGCCATTTGCTGAGTACCAACAACTCTTTCTCCAAGCTCAGCATCCAGTTTTGAGATCGTACCGCTCATTGGAGCATAAATATTGGTACGTCCAAGATTATCGGTCGCTTCAGTTACCGTAGCTGCGCTACTTTGCATGCTGTAGTAAGCAGATTCTTTATTAGCTTCTGCCATCTCATAATTAGAAACGATCCCGTCCCATTCAGCTTTTGAGATCACGCCTTTATCGAACAAAGTTTTGTTACGGTTATAATCTGCTTCAGCTTGTTTCAAACTAGCCTTTGTCTGTGCAAAATTAGCCTGAGAATTAGAATAACTTGCTCTGGCTCTCTGTACGCTAGATTGGTATATATCAGGATTTACTTTTACCAGAAGGTCACCTTTTTCCACTAATTGACCTTCAACTATTGGTAATTCAATGATCTCTCCAGAAACTTCAGAAGAAAGTTTCACCTCAACCTCCGGCTGAATTTTACCTGTTGCCGATACGGTTTCGATAATATCTACCGGTTCAATTTCAGTGATCTCCACTTCTTTGATGTTGACGGAACTACCGAACCAACCAGCTTTTTTACCTATAACTAGTGCAACGATTAAAACGATGATGATCCCAAGGATGATGAAAAGCTTCTTCTTATTCATTATTTACAGTTTTAAATCCCTAACCGGAATTCCAAAATAAAGTTCTACAACTTTTAATTTAAAAATATAATCGTATTTAGCTCTTAGAGCCTCTCTTTGTGTATTCTCAAAACGGATCTTCGCCTGGCTAAAATCGAACGCGTTGGTAAGACCAACATCGTAGCGCTCTGTAGCATACTCAAATGCTTTCTCCTGTGCTTCGGAAGCTACCAAAGCAGCTTCATAGGCTTCAAAAGCTCCTTTAGCATCTGTATAAGCCTGGTAAACATTCGCTTCCAGATCAAGTTCAGCCTGCTCCAACTGGAATTCAGCTCTTTTCACATTGATCTGATTTCTTTTTACGGCATTTCTGGTAGCAAAGCCATTTAAGAATGGAACGCTTAACTGGAAACCATAACTAATCCCATCATTTCTATATAACTGATCAAAAAATGGCAACGGACTTCCTATCGTTGGTATCGTATTAGGAGCAACCACAATCTGTTCTGTATCCTGCACCAAACCAATCTGCCTTGTAGGTTCGGTTGGATCCAGCACTGCTCCAGTGATTCTTCCCTGTCCGGTTTCCCTGGTATTATAGTTAAAGAAAGCTCCTAAAGTTGGCAGGTAAGCTCCTTTAGCCAATGCAACATCCTGCTCTGCAAGATCTCTGTTAGCTTCCGCAATTTTTAATTCTGAACGTTCTTCTTTCGCTTTCTCGATCACATCGTAAACAGAGTTCGCAAGAATCTCATTTCCGAAGACCGCGTAATCACGATCTACAATATCAAAATTTTGATAGTCTCTAATCCCTAAAGTTTGTGCTAACCCAATAAGCGATATTTGTATTTGGTTTTCAGCAAGAATGATTCGTTGCTTCTCGTCTGCCATGGTAGCTTTAATCTCCAGAAGGTCACCCTGAGGCAATACTCCTGCTTCAACCAGATCCTGAGTTCGTGTTAATTGTTCTTTGGTAACTTCATTCTGAGCCTGTAGAACATCAAGATTTTGTTTGCTAAACAATACCTGCAAGTAGGCATCTGCAACGAACAAGGCGATATCATCCTCCATTTTATCCAGCGAATACTGGCTGGCTAATCTCGAGATCTTAGCTCTTTGTAATTGTTTGAAATTTCGAAGTCCGTCAAAAATTGTAAGACCTGCAGTCAAGTTAGCAGAGAAGTTTCTCACTGTTTGATTCTGAAGGATTCCCGTGGTAACATTCTGAGTAAGACCCGTATTCCATGCATTGGTAGCCTGGCCGTTGATACTTGGAATAAAATTACCCAGTGCATCCAATTTCTCGATTTCGGAAAGTTCAAGATCAAGTTCAGATTGTTTAACCTGAATATTATTTTGCAATGCGTACTCCACACATTCTTCCAGTGTCCACTCTTTCTGCTGCGCATTCATCATTCCGCAGAAAAGAAAAAGGGTAACAAGTAAACTATAATTCTTCATAATATAATTCTGTATGATATGTCTGTAAAAGGTACAGGTTGTTACACCTAAAAATTAAATTCTAGTTTTGAGCAATATTTGCAGGAGCTTTAAGCTGATTCCAAACCTTGATCTTATCGCCCATTTTAAGACCTTCAGTCACCTCTACATTAATTCCGTCGCTTACTCCAAGTTCAATTTCCCTCCGTTCAAATTCCTGGTCACCGGTCATGATCTCCACATATGGCTTCTTGGTCTCATCATCAAATTGCACAAGCGCTTCCTTGATCGCAAGTACGTTTCTGGCTTTGGCAAGAATAATGGATGCATTCGCACTAAGCCCCGCTCTAATAAATGTGGTATCTGCTTTGTTCAGAGTCCCTTTAATCTCAAACTGTATCGCACCATTCTCCTCTACTCCTTTTGGAGCAATATAATCAAGCACAGCATCGAATGATTTATTTTCAATTGCACCAACGGTTACTTCAAGCGGAAGATCTTCCTTGATCTTTCCAACTTCACTCTCATCAACTTTCCCTTCAAAGATCATTTCGTTCACATCGGCAAGCGTTGCGATCGTAGTCCCATCGTTAAAATTGTTACTTTCAATCACCTGGTTTCCAGTCTTCACAGGAACATCCAGCACCATTCCCTCTACCGTAGAACGAATTAGTGTATTTGCAGCACTTCCAATTCCGCTGGTAGTCCCGGTTCTTACGATCTCGTAATTCTGTTGTGCTGAACGATAGTTTTGCTCACTTCTCTGGTAAGAAACTTCCGCAGCATCATAATCATTGGCAGAGATCACGCCTTTATCATAAAGCTCTTTCTGTCTTTGATAAACTTTCTTTTCATTATCAAGGTTGATACGGGCAGTTGCCACATTATCTTTCGCGCTTTGCAGTGATGATACATTCGGTATAACGCGAATTTTAGCAATTAGATCGCCTTGTTTAATCTTATCACCAGCCTCGATATATATTTCATCGATGATTCCTGAAATATTTGGCTTGATAAGCACTTCCTCCTTCGGAACAATTTTTCCGGTCGCTACAGTTTTCTTGATAATCGTTTGTTCTGAAGGTTCCTCGGTTTGATAGACAACTGGATCTTCTTCACTTTTTTGATAGAGATAATAAAGTGCCCCAACGAAGGTCACTGCTATTAAAACTAAAATTCCGATGGTTACAAATTTTTTCATTTCTTGATTGTGTTTCTATTTACTAACTATTCAGTACGCAGAGCATCCACAGGTTTTACTTTAATGGCGTGCTGTGCAGGTATAAGGCCGGCCAGAAGACCGGAGATTATTAAAATACTAAGGGCCACGATTACCACTCCCAGATCTACGGAAGGGTTTAAGAACATCATTTCTGAAGTATCCATCTGGTCCAGTTGAAAATTGACCAGCCAGATCACCCCTGTAGCGAGAATAATCCCACTCATTCCTGAAATGATGGTAAGAAAGATGGACTCCATCAGGATCTGCCCTCTAATAGACCAAGGCGTTGCTCCCAGAGCACGTCTTACTCCAATTTCATTGGTACGCTCTTTAACTACAATGAGCATAATATTGCTAATCCCGATAATTCCCGAAAGTAAGACAAGTACTCCTACGAAATAGGCCACTGCTTTAAGAGCTACAAAAAGTCCGTTTACTTTAGAAAATTCCTCATAAAGGTCAAAATTACCTACCGCACGATCATCTTCCGGATGTATTTTATGGCGTTCCTTGACCAGGTCGATAATATCTCCCTTAAGCGCAGTAATACTATTATTATCCTTCGCGGTGATGGCCATCCAGCCTACTTTGTTCCCACGATTAAAAGCCTGGGAAAAAGCTGTGAATGGAACAAATATCTCCTTCTGACCTTCCTCGGCATCACCACCCCGACTTTTCTTTTTGTAAGTTCCAATCACCATGAAGTTCACTCCGCTAATCTTGATATAAGTTCCTAGCGGATCTTCTCCCTTATCATAAAGAGCAGCCTGCACACCGGTTCCTATAACAGCAACCTTCCTTTTCTGATCAATATCTGAATGATTCACGAACCTTCCGGAGATAATATCCATGGGTTCCTGCTGAATAATTTCTGGATAATCTCCGTACACATTGAATGCACCGGTATTTAAGCCACGTACCACGTTATTATCACCACCAAAACCACCAAGCTGATTTCTAGGTGAAACAAACCTTAGGTCTGGCACTTCCCGCTCGATAGCCGCAACGTCTTCTACTTCAAAACTGTAGAACCTTCCCTTCGGCATTCCTTTATAAGGTCTTGAAGCTACTTGTGTCCACATAAACATGGTGTTGGTTGCTATACCACCAAAACCCTGTTTTACTCCATTTTCCAATCCTTTTCCCGCAGCTAGCAGGATGACAAGTATAAATATTCCCCATAAAACTCCAAAAGCAGTCATCAGGGTTCTAAACCAATTCGAGGTTAGCGCTTCTATAATTTCATTCCAACGATCTCTACTAAACATACTATTCGTCTCTTAGTGCTACAATTGGTTTGATCCTGGCTGCTCTCCAGGCCGGGAAGAATCCCGCCAGTGCTCCTGCTATTACCAGAATAAACACCGTATTTATCGCTACCGTAAAATTCACGGTTGGGTTATAAATATACTGGGTTTCGATCATTGGTCCCACAAACTCCAGTAGTGCGAGACTAAATATGAGTCCGAGGAAACCGGCAATGGCGGTTACAAAAATCGATTCATGAAGCACCATTCCAATAATTGAAAGTGGCTGAGCTCCTAATGCTTTCCTAACACCGATTTCACGGGTTCGTTCTTTCACGATAATAAGCATGATATTACTCACCCCAACAACTCCCGCGATAATGGTACAAACACCAACACCCCAGAAGAATAATTTTATCATATCCATTAAGGTGAAAAAGCGTTTCGCATTTTCCAGTGAGTTATTTACGTAGATGGCACTATTATCATCTGGTGCAACAGTATGACGCTCCTTTAAGAACTGGTCCAGTTCTGCAGTAAATTGTGTAGAGGCAGCTACCGACTTGTCAAAATCATCTTCAGGTTTGAGCGTAAGATACATTCTGGCTATATCGTTTCCACCACCAAAAGCTTTCTGAGCAGTAGTAATAGGAATTATAGCGCGGGATTCTTCACGTTCTCCCCCGGGATCGGTATAAACTCCAACAATTTTAAAGTTCACTCCAGAAACCTGCACGTATTTACCAATAGGATCTTCATCCTTAAAAAGGTCTAGCTTGATTCGCTGACCTATGACCATATTCTTTTCTGAATTATCAAGGTCTGGTATATTGATAAATCGACCTGTAGTTAGAGTGTTATTTTCCAGAACCTGGTAACTGGGAAAACTTCCGTAGACCTGGTAGGAACCAGATTCTTTCCCGTAGGTGAGCACCTGTCCCCATTGCTGATATAACGAGGCGCTTTTATCAAGTTTATCGCCGTAAAGTCTTAGGATCTGGTCGTAGTCTTCATTTTTGAACTGAATGCGCCTTCCCGGGTTTAATCCTTTATATTCTTTAGAGGTCATCCCTGGATATACCAACATCAAATTTGCTGCATCCTGCTCAAATTCCCGGGCAATCCCATTTCTCATTCCTTCACCAATTCCAAGCAGGATCACCAGGATAAATATTCCTGATGCTACTGAAAGTCCGGTTAAGAATGTGCGTAATTTATTTTTTCGGATGGTTTCGAAGATCTCATCCCAACGATCCAGATCAAACATTTTCTGAAGCTCTTATTTGTGAAACCAGGGTATCTTCAATGATCAAACCGTCTCTTAGATTGACGATCCTTTTTGTCATCTGGGCGATATCATTTTCATGAGTTACCACCAGTATGGTTCTTCCTTCATCATTGATCTGCTGAATGAGATCCATCACTTCATAAGAAGTTTTCGTATCAAGTGCACCTGTTGGCTCATCTGCCAGCAAGACTTTTGGATCACTCGCCAGGGCTCTCGCTATGGCCACACGTTGCTTCTGCCCTCCTGAAAGTTCATTAGGTAAATGGCCAGCCCATTTAGCCAGGCCTACCTTCTCCAGGTAACTCATCGCTTTGTCCATACGTTCACCGCGAGGCAAACCCTGGTAATAAAGCGGAAGTGCTACGTTATCCAATGCAGATTTATAGCTTATTAAATTGAAAGACTGGAAGATGAAACCCAGAAATTTATTCCGATACTTAGCTGCTTGTTTCTCGCTAAGTCCCTTTATAGGCACTCCATCGAGAATGTAGGAACCTTCATCGGCTTCATCCAGCATTCCCAGAATATTAAGTAGTGTGGATTTTCCGGAACCTGAAGAGCCCATAATGGAAACGAGTTCGCCTTCAGCAACCTCGAAATTAATCCCTTTGAGCACGTGCAATGAATTCGCACCCATTTTATAGGATTTGTGAAGATTGGTAATATTGATCATGATTGATGGTTATTAAACAGAAGAACCTGTCTTCTACTTAATAAGACTATCAAAAAAATGAAATGTTACAATAATGTTAGGGAAAGTGTAATTCTTAAACTTGAGTTTACATTTAGTGAGAATCTAAACTTCTTCTTTTTCTCTTCTCTTCCAGGTGCGATAAATGAAGTAACCAATCCCACCAATTAGTAAATATGGAAATATCATAAGATAGAGAATACCATCATTAATACCCTTTGCGGTACTTTGATCACCTTCACTTTCAAGCACTGCTCTACACATGGAGCATTGAGCTTCAGCAGTTTCAGGAATTAAAAGAAATGCTGCAAATAGAATGCTTATAATAAGTAGTTTCTTCATCTTCAGTCTCTTGATTTCACCAAATTATAAATTTCCGAAGAGAATTAATAATACGGCATCATAAATAAAAATACCAGTACACCCGTAACGGCTACGTATAACCAGATTGGGAATGTCCATCTTGCTATCTTCGAGTGCTTGTCATATTCTCCACTCAAGCCTCTATACATAGTGAATAAAACCAGTGGTACAATGATTCCCGATAGTATGATATGGGAAACAAGAATAAAGAAATAAACATACCGCAAAACTCCTTCTCCTCCGTAAGGCACCGGTTCATTACTGATCTTTGAAAGAACATAGCTCACCAGGAAAACTACAGAAAGACCAAATGCAGCGATCATAGTATTTCTGTGTGCTAAAAACTTATCTGCCTTCATAAAGAAATATCCAACTACCAGTAAAATTGCGGTTAGGAAGTTCAGCACGCCATGAAAGAGCGGGAATGTCATCGAATCGGCTCCAAAGATGTTGTAACGCTCTGGTAATAACATAAGAACTACAACAATGGCAGGAACGGCGATAGATAGTCCTATAATAACAGGAACGGCGATCTTATCTGAAGTGTTCAGGGAAGTTTTCAAAGTAAGTTATTTATATCTTCAATTAATATTTCGATCTGCGGTTCTTCCTGATCACCAGTAACCGATTTATTTCGTTCTACAGAACCACGATAATAGATGATTGGATTGCCAAAATCATCGGTTCTTGATCTGATATAACCTTCCTGATCTACTAGGGCGAACCAGCCCTGATGAGCAAATCCTCCAGCCACAGATGCATCTTCGCCCGCATAAATACCAAAACCCTTATTAGCTACCTGGTAGATCTTTTCACGGTCACCTGTAAGCAAATTCCAGTCTGGATCTGTGATCCCATACTTATCGGCATACTCTGTGAGCACCTCTGGTGTATCATGCTCGGGATCTATGGAAAATGAAGCGATCCCAAAATTGGAAGCATCTTCAAACTCATTCTGAATCTCGACCAGATTCTTATTCATGATCGGGCAAATGGTAGGACAGGTTGTAAAAAAGAATTCTGCCACATATACTTTACCAGCGTAATCTTTATTGGTGATCGTATCGCCATCCTGATTCACAAAACTAAATTGAGGTGCCTTTTTTCGCTCTCCGTCAATTTCAAGGTATACCAATGGGACATCGGTCTTAGTACGTTTTTTATCAGTTGTTTTATTCAGGCGATCTGCTTTAACGATCTCATTATCACTAATTCTATCTATGATCTTCGGAATAAAAATAATCCCGAAAACCAGGATGATCAGTGAAATTCCTATATATGAGTAATTCTTCATTAGATCTTATCGTTTCGATTGTTACGCTTTAAAGCTAGACGATATTCAGCAAGAATAACCTTTACATCATCATTCATCTTGTTATTGAGCTCTGCTACATCCCGCGAATCATACCCATAAAGTTCACCGTGCTCTTCATCGTCATCACGGCCACGAAGATTACGATCTTTATCTACAATATAAACGTAAGGCGTGTATTGATCCTGATCGAGTTTATGCGGACTGGCAAAACTTTCAAAGACTGTTTCTATCTCTTCGGAAGTTGCATAAGCTATTTTCCATTTTGAAGATTCGCTGATCTTTTTAAATTCTTCGATGAAGTTGCCAGTATCTTCTTTAGTTTCCGAAGGAAGGATTAATACGAATTGAAAATCGTCGAAGTCGTAATATTTTTCAAGAATCTTTTTATCGAGATTGAAGGTATTGCCTTTGATCTTTTCGAGATCTGATCCAAAGAAGGCGACCACTGTGATATGCTCATCGAAACTGAGCACACTATCGGTATTGGTTTCCATTCCAGAGATATCTGTTACATTTTCTGTAAGAACAGGTAACCTGGCGAAGTTGTTCTTGCCAGAAGCAAAGAACAAATATGCGGTAATTGGAAGGGCGAATAAGATACCGAGAACTAGAAACTTCTTCATAGCAATGAGATGCTTTACAGACGGGTACAAAAATAAAAAGACGGTTTTATAAAACCGCCTTTTCCAATGCTTTTAACTTTTGTTAGAAGTCCCAGGCTACATGCCCGCTCTTATATACTTCGTAGATATATCCACCTTCAGTAAGAAGGATAAAAATAAGGTAAGATATAAGGAAAATAGACGTCCATACGATCGCTCTTCTCAGCCCTTTAGTTTCATGTTCGAGGTGCATAAAAGACCATGCGATATAATACGCTTTATAGATCGTAAGAATGATAAAAATCCAGTTAAGTAACCTCATTCCTAAAAACATAGTGTCTGTTAGAAAAGCAGGCTTAATAATTCCAAGAATTACTTCTGCGATTGTTACTACTGAAAGTATTGCGAAAACAAACCAGATCCTTTTAGTTGCAGATCCCTCATGTGTTGTATCGTGAGCCATAATAATTTATTTCAGAATTAAACCAGGTAAAAGAATGTAAATACAAATACCCAAACTAAGTCTACAAAGTGCCAGTAAAGACCAACTTTTTCAACCATCTCGTAACTTCCTCTTCGCTCGTAAGTTCCAATAACCACATTAAAGAAGATGATAATGTTGATAATGATCCCGGAAAGTACGTGAAAACCGTGAAAACCAGTAATGAAGAAGAAAAAGTCTGCAAATAATGGTGGTCCATACTCATTTTGAGTAAGGTTAGCACCTTCTACAGTCCCAACAGCTTCAGCATCCAGCTTAGCCAGAGACTCATCTCTGCTTAAGATGGTTTTCTCGTTATCTTCGGTAAATGTTTGTGTTCTAATTAGAAGATCTTCATTCGCTGCAAAACCAGCTTTGATCTCATCAAGTGAGTAGGTTGGTAGCTCAGCTCCAGAATCAAACCAGATCCCGTTGTTCGCTTCATGCTCTACTCTATCGCCTTCAATTGGAACTGCGATCTCAGATAATGCTACGCGATGACCTTCACCATCTACGAATTGAAGGATGTTACCTCCTTTGGTAGTTACAGCTCCGTATTCTCCACTAATAAAATTCTTCCACTCCCAGGCTTGAGATCCCACGAATATAATTCCACCAATAATGGTTAGAAACATATATAGCGTAACCTTAGCTTTCTTCATATGATGCCCAGCATCTACGGCAAGTACCATAGTTACCGAAGAAAATATCAAAATGAACGTCATCAACGCCACGTAATACATTGGAGCGTCTACTCCATGCAAGAACGGAAAGTGATTGAAAACCTCATCCGCAATTGGCCAGGAATCAATAAATTTAAAGCGTGAAAAACCATAAGCGGCAAGAAATCCTGAAAATGTTAAAGCATCAGATAGGATGAAGAACCACATCATCATCTTACCGTAACTTGCTTTTAGTGGATCATTACCACCACCCCAGGTTTTTCCTTCAGTGCCTGTTCTAACAACAGTAGCCTCCATAGAAGTGTTTTAATGTTAAAGGATGCGCAAAAATACGCAATTTTATTATTTAAAGAAATATAAAAAGATAATCAGGTAAATCCACAGAAAATCAACAAAGTGCCAGAAAGTTGCACCAAGCTCAAATCCAAGCATTTGACCTGCATTATAACGCTGTTTAAAATGGTTATAAATTAACACTAAAAGTACTATCAATCCTATCGCCAGGTGGGCTAAATGCGCCAGCACCAATACATAGATAAAAGATGTTGTGATCGTACTCTCACTACCGGTAAAATAATAACCGGATTGCACTATTTCTGAAAAGCTATAGAACTGGAAAACCACGAATAGAATTGCCAGAATAAGCGTTCCAATTAAGAAAGCCGAAGCATTCCTACGATTACAAGATTTTATCGCTTGTTTCGACAACCAGAGGGTGATACTACTTCCTACGATCACCAGTGTGC
Source organism: Christiangramia sp. 3-2217-3z (assembly GCF_051195275.1). Classification (NCBI taxonomy): domain Bacteria; kingdom Pseudomonadati; phylum Bacteroidota; class Flavobacteriia; order Flavobacteriales; family Flavobacteriaceae; genus Christiangramia; species Christiangramia sp. 3-2217-3z. Next base: position 89,568 of record NZ_JBNJLI010000002.1, read on the forward strand.
TCCAGAGGAATGAAACTGGAAGTTCAAAGTCGGTTAGCCAGTCTGGTCTGTTCTTACTCACTACATAAGCACTGGTCAAACCTGCAAAGGTCATTACCATACTTATGATCCCGAACCAAAGCATCATCTTCTTTGCACGGGCCTGTTTCATTTCGTCCGATCCCTGTGTTAAATCCATTGTCTAATAAATTTATCGAGTACATATACAATTTGCAGTAAGGTGATATAAGACACACTTGCAAACATTAATTTTTTTGCTGCTTCAGCCGTTTTCTCTTTGAAAAGCCTGATCGCATAATACATCATTCCAAGTCCCAGCAGTAGGATGATTACTCCAGAAACCGGTGTTAAATATAACTTACCGGTAACTCCAAAAACCGGAATTAATGAAACCATAATTGTCCAGCAGGTATATAATATAATCTGAACTGCTGTTCCACGATCACGTTTTCCAGTCGGAAGCATAAAGAATCCACCTTTCTTATAATCATCGAACAACCACCAACCAATTGCCCAGAAATGCGGGAACTGCCAGAAGAACTGTATCATAAACAAAGTACCTGGCTCTATACTGAAACTTCCTGATGCCGCCACCCAGCCTAACATAAACGGGATAGCTCCTGGAAATGCTCCAACAAATACCGCCAAAGGCGTTTTTGTTTTCAATGGTGTATAAAGACTCACATACATGAAGATGCTTATCGCACCGAACATTGCGGTCTTTGGATTGATCACATATAAAACGATCAATCCCAGAACAGTAAAAATACTTGCGATCGTGAATGCTGTGGTCACAGACATTCTTCCTGCTGGCAGCGGACGGTTTTTCGTACGGTCCATAAGGCTGTCCAGGTTTCTTTCAATGATCTGGTTATAAGCATTACTTGCTCCCACCATGAGATAACCACCAATGGCAAGCAAAGTAACAGTCACAAAATCTATGGAATCGGCACCTAAAAAATAACCCGCCACAGAGGAGAAAACCACACTAATGGCCAGCCTCATCTTAGTAATTTCCTTAAAATCTGAGAGTATGGAAGCGTTGGGATTATGTACGCGAGTATTGCTCAAAAAAGCTTTTTTTTAACTTGTGCAAAGATACTCCTTAATTAGGTTTTGGCAAGGCAGGCAATGTGTTAATTTTCAGGGACAAAAAAGACTAGTAATCAAAATACCAGTTGAAAATATCTGTGCGCAATCCAAAGTTGATCCAGGTCGTGGAAATTTCAGAATTTAAAGGAGTATTCACCTGGGGATTGAAGTCCCTGTAAACGAAACTTGCAAACAGTTTTAAGTTCGTAGTTGGATTCACGATATAACCTGCTTCCAATTCAGAATAAAATGAGTTCGTAGTATTTCCCTGCCCTATTTCTACTCCGGTTTCGAATGGTCGAGCCTCTTCACTCCTGTAAAGATCCTGACCATAATAGGCTCCATCTTCAGAAAAATCAAAACCGCGCTTTCCTAAAATCAGTTTCGCGCTACCATAATACCGATCCTTTCTATAGCGTGCGATCCCCACAAACTCTCGAAAATTCGCACCCCATAAATGAGACATGGACTGGTTGTTATGTGCATAGTTTAGCGTGATGGAATTATGAGAATAAGTATATGGGCGCACCTGGTTATATTCAGCCTGCAGGTACAGATCATCTACTTTAAAAGCATTGAAATACTTTAAACCAATTTGAAAACCTAGTTTATTCTTCCAGCTTCCTTCGCCTCCAAAAACATCTGTTGAAGAAAATTCGTCAATCAACCACTGTCCATACGTGTACATCTGGTTCGATATCTTATATTTTCCTGTGAGTCCAATAATGGCATTTCCACCATCGGCTCCAGTAGCGAATTCTATTGCACGATAAAAGATCACAGGATTTAAATAATTCAAATCAAAGCCACGATCGTTGTCATTCTCCCACATAACCGACTCAAAGAACCCCAAATTAAGACGTTTGGTAAGATTCAAACTCAAATAATGATTTGCTATATATTTTGTTCGGAAAGAACCACTATTGGTAACTTCCGGACGAACATCCCTTAGAGACATCCAGGTATTTGTGTATTTTATTTTCCAGAACTTGGTATTCAGCTTCAAATAAGGATAAGGAGATGGATTGTCGCTTAGTAAAAGGGAGCGATACCCATCACCAATAAAATTATTCCCGTGGCCAAACTGGATATTTATAAATTCTGAAGGAGTAAATGATAAGTAACCTTCTGCAACCGGGTAGTCATACCCATCATTCATAAAAGTTTTAGCTATTCCTCTACCTGGTACGATCGCAGGGTCACCTCCGGCAGGACGAATAAATTCAGCAAAATCATTATAATACTGGGCAAATCTTCCCTGGCTTTCGTAGATGACTGAATAAAAATTGAACTTTTTACCCAAACCTCCCTGGATAATAAATTCCCGGGTATTGTTATACGTAAATTCATGTTCTGTCTGATCAAAATCCTTTCCTATCTGCAAGTCAAATCCAGGATCTATCGTAAACCAGTAATCATCTGTCTGAAACCTAACCAGGTGTTCATTCCAAAGTTTTCGACCTGCATACGTACTTCGATTCTGCAACATTTCCTGTCTTTCAGCTTCAAAATCATAGTATTTGTTGACCTCTGTAAACATTAGTGGTTTTGAAGCCGAATGAGAATTGAGACCTATCTGGTTGATCTCAGCATCAAACCAACTATAATATTCATGGGAAAGCGGGATATTGATCTGACTGCTATATCGTGGCTGAGTAAAATCATCAGACTTTATTCTCTCATATTCTTCAAGAATATTGGTTTCCTGGGACTCTTTCTCCTGGGCCACTACCTGGCTGTTCTTTTCTTCGGAAATATCTTCGACCGGATACAAGTTTGAATTGGAGCCGAGCGGTAATTGCAATGGCATCTTAAACTGCATATGAATCGCTCTGCCGTTGTAGGTAGCAGGTTTTAACTGCGGCAGACTTGCAAATACTCTTCTCACTTCTGTTTTTAGTTCTTCGTAGGCAGCATCCAGATAGATCACCTGAAACAGACCATCTTCATCAACTTCAAAAACTATAGTGATCTTACCAGTATAGTTTTCCTGCATTAGAGATTCCGGCAGCTTGAAATTATCTTTGAACCTTGTAAGGAAGGTATTCTTAAAACAGCTTTCCTGATTTGCGTAAGTAACATTGGAGCATTCTTCAAATTCGGGATAGATTTCAGAAACTGTACTCGAATCCTGAGCTGGAACACTTAGACATAAAAATGTAAAAACAAGAAGCAGGCAGTACTTCATAGGTAAGTAGCAGGTTAATTGGTGCTGTAATATACATAAAACAGAAGTATCCCAAAATAAAAAATCCCGGACAGAGCCGGGATATATATGATATTGAGTTTATTCTTAATCCTGTACTTTAAAAGCAATTGGAAGGGAGTACATAACACCTACCGGCTTTCCACGTTGCTTACCAGGCTTCATTTTAGGAAGACTGTTAATTACTCTAGCAGCTTCCTTCTCAAGTCTAGGGTGCGGAGCACGAGCTCTAACCTGACCAATATTACCTTTTTCATCAATTCTAAACTGAACGATTACACGGTTAATACCAGAAAGTCCTAACTCAGAACCAAGATCTGTATCAAACTCCTTGTTCACATACTTACTGATCTTTTCACTCATACAAGCTTTACGCTCGTTATTATTCTTTAGATTTTCACATCCAGGGAAGATCGGCACATCTTCAATAACCGCGAACGGTACATCAGCTACCTCTTCTTCTTCAACAGCCTCAACAACTTCCTCTACCTCTACGATCTCATCAAGATTGGTCTCTGTAGACTGGATCTCATCCTCTTCTACTTCTTCCTCATCTTCTACAACCTCGATAACTTCCGGTGCCGGTGGTGGCGGTGGAGGTGGTGGAGGTGTGTTCATCATTTCTGTAATTGGCACATCCTCTTCATCAAGTTCGTCCATATTTAACTGCCCGATATCTACAGCTTCAGGATCATATGTCTTCCACTCTATTGCCTGCCAGGTAATTAGCAGAACAAGAATAAGACCTAGCTGCAAATAAAGAGTTCTGTTTCTATTTAAATCAGCTTTTGGATTTTTCTTAGGTTCCATAATGCGTTTAGTTGTTAAGGGTTGCTAAAATAAAGATTTTTTCTAAAAAACTAAATTAATCTGATAGAATAAGTAATTAATCTACCGCTAATTTTCAGTTTAAGCTCAAAACTATTGAACTTTAAACCGTATTGGGATGGCATAAGAGACCGGTACCGCCTTTCCTCTTTGCTTTCCTGGTTTCATTCTAGGCAGTTTCGAGATCACCCGTTTAGCTTCTTCTTCAAGCTTGGGATGAGGAGCACGTGCCTGCACCTGCTCAATTTCACCCTGAGTATTTACCACAAACAGGACGGTTACCAGGTTCATTCCCGTTAGTCCTAATTTCTCTCCGAGTCTGGTATCAAATTCTTTTCCAACGAACCTGCTAATCTTTTCACTCATGCAGCTCTTTCTATCTGCATTATTATCCAGATCCTCACAACCTGGAAATAATGGAACATCTTCAATAAATTTAAATGGGACCGTTTCAACCTCTTCATCAGGCTCTGCATCAATAATATCTTCAGGTTGCACAATATCATCCAGATTGATCTCAGTGGGAGCTATTTCATCTTCCTCTACATCTGCATCGTCTGGAGCAATTTTAATTTCCGGAGGCTCTACTGGCGGCGGCGGAGGTGGCGGTGTTTGATCATAAACGGTTACAGGAACTTCCTCCTGGGGCAGATCATCCAGGCTCAGAACATCTTTACCTGCCTGAGCAGGATCATAAGTTTTCCATTGAAATGCCTGTAGCGTAAAAAATAAGGTTACGATAAGTCCGATTTGAAGAAACAGGACCCAGTTCCGACGAAGATCGGCTTTCGGATTTTTTTTCGGTTTCATAAAAAGCTAGGTTAATAAAGGTTAATTACAAAGAATACCTGCTTTTCAACTTTTTTATGGTGGGCGCCATTACCAGGAAAAAGATGACTGCAAGCAATACACCAGTTGAATTTGCCAGGCCATCCCACCAATCGGGTGTCCTGTAACTGGTTAGAGTTCCCTGTAGAACCTCAATTAACATACCAAATAGAAAACATGCGATAGCAACCCAGTAGAGATTAGGGCGATAACGCGTAAAATCGGTGCTTTTCAGAATAAAAAATAGTTTCCACAAAACACACAAAAACAAATATGCTCCGGCATGGAGCATTTTGTCTGTAGGATCGAAACCACCTACACTTACTTTAAAGTTCATCACGATCAAAGAAAAGTACGTGATGGCACCTGTATAAAGAAGCGCTAAAATTAAAACTAATTTATGCACCTACTACTTCCTGATATTCTTCGGCAGAAAGAAGACCTTCAACTTCAGAAGCATCTGAAAGCTTGATCTTGATCATCCATCCATCACCGTAAGGATCATTATTTACTTTTTCCGGCTCATCTTCAAGACTATCATTAAATTCAATGATCTCACCTGAAACTGGCATGTAAAGATCTGAAACGGTCTTTACTGCTTCTACGGTTCCAAAAACCTCTTCTTTTTCAAGAGTTTCATCCAGAGTTTCTACCTCAACATATACGATATCCCCAAGCTCACCCTGGGCAAAATCTGTAACTCCGATAGTCGCAGTGTCTCCTTCAATTTTAACCCACTCGTGGTCTTTTGTGTACTTTAATTCTTGTGGAATATTCATGTGCTAGTTTTATCTTGTGGCAAAGTTAATTTTTTCGCTGAATTGTTCAAATATGGCTTCGTTAATTTCCGAAATTATAGATCAGGGTAAAACCAGATCGAATTGTTGTTTGTGGAAACGCCGTTGAAACTGCATATTCCGAGAATGTATGATCATAATAGAACCTCGCCGTTAAGTTTCTGGTAAATGCATAATCTGTCTTGAAATTGATGGACCAGATATCCTGTCCCGAGATCGTCTGGTTATTGGCAAGATCCAGATACCTTACGATGGTGCGGTTCTTACGGTAACTAACATCAGTCCTGAAATTAAGATCACTACTAAGCACTCTTCTTCTTCCTCCAAGCGCCGTTGCAATCTTTAGATCTCTCAATCTGTATCCAAGTCCAAGAGTATATTCATTTCCGCTGTATTCTGTGAGCAGGTTATTATCAAAACTGAATGCGAGCGAGCGATCTTTCTCCATTTTCGCCATGATTTGTATACTGTTCTTGGTTTCAAAATCGATAAGTGCAAGCGGAGTAAATAGTTCTGTCAACACCAGGTTTGAGAAAAGAACAGGATTCTTAAAATCACCTGCTTGGTTCAATGCTTCAGGATCTGCAGGATCATAATCAAGGTTTGTCTGGTATTGGTTCAACGTATAATCTGCGCGATATCCATGGTTTATGGAAAATCTTCGGAACTTATCCCGGAACCACTCAAAACGCATTAATCCTGTGTACTTAAGATTCCAGTTTGGAATAGGCACATTTCTAAAAGCTCCCAATTGCACACTTCCTGCATCCTTTCCAGAATACGCTGCAATAAATGCTGGCAATAATACCGCCTGGTTTGTTTTTCCTATACCTCTTGGAAAACCTTCTTCGTCCACATCTGTTGGATCTAGACCACGCTCGCTGGCAATTCTTCTGGCAACCTCAATTCTGTTCGCCCTGAAATTCTGAAATGCTTCAGAACTGGCTTCATTAGACTGCTGGAAACTTGTCGCGATCAATAATGTTGAAATATTGAAGTTTCCGTAGGTATAAGGAGTAAGCGATTGATAATCCATAGTCACAGGATCTACACGATAATTTTCAGAATAATTCTCGGCTTCGTTCTTTCTCCCGGTAAGTTCAATGGTAAGATCTGGTATAAAACCGAAACCTGCCTGGTAATCCAGCTGCTCATTTTTCACTGCGGAAAATTGCTGATTAAAATTCTGAAATAAAGTAAGCCAGCCTCTCTCTGCCGCCATCTGCCTGATATCATCCTGGAAACCAAACGTAAATCCTGCGGTTGGCCTGAAAGTTCCCATAAAGCCAACACTTTCTGTATAACCTGGAAGGAAAATCCCGCGACTATTGCGATAATTGACCTGGAAAGTTTTCAATCCTGTCGCGATCCCTATAAGCGTATTATATCCCTTATTGGTTTTTTGCTTAGGTTTTTCCTCTACCTCTTTATCATCTTCGGAAGGTGGGCCCAGGGTTGGAATGCCTCTGCTCCGTTCCTGAATGCTTTTCCCGGCACTATTGTTCTTCTTCTGAACCAGTCCTACATAATTGTAAAGATCCTGAAGATTTAAACTGGCATTGATCTGGTGCGTATTGGAATTCTGAACGCTGTTTCCTATCTCTGGAATATCTTCCAATTGCTGAAAACGCTGAGATCCTCGTTGCCACTGAAAGTCTCCTGTATAAGAATAGGTGGCGTTCACGAACTTTAAGACTGGAATCTTTTCAAAAGGCAGGTCGTAATTCACTTGAAGTGTCTGGAAATGCTGATTTGGCTCTCCAATATTAAAAAAGTCATCCCATACTCCTATAGAATCATCAGCAAAACCTTCATCATCTATATAATTTCTTATGATCCTGTTATTGCTGGCGTTAAACGCAAAACTCAAAGACCTGGTTAAATTATAATTGATCCCATACTGCCAGTCGAACAGGAAGTTACGTTGGTATAGTGTTGGTATCCCTATATCGCTGTCACTAAGATCCAGAGATCGAAACCTTTGCTGATTGTACTGCCTGAAAATATTGGAACTCGCATTGATATTCGTTGGCAGGTAATTAATATTAAAATCTCTAAAAATGGCTAAATAATCACTACTGTCCAGAACTGCCAGATTCTTTAAAGGTTCCAGACTTTTCTGCGGAAAACTAAATTCATAAGTTCCACCTACTCTAACACTTTGATCGATACTTTCCTCAATCTCAAAATCCCGATGGTCTACCTGATTATAGGAAGTAGCAAATGCAAAATTCTCAATATCATAAGGCATGGGCGTTCGTTCCCCGGTACGCTCCTTTCTTAGCCCAATTACATTTATACTCTGCCTTTTGGTATAGGATTGAGATTGCTTTTCTACCGCATCCCTCTGAGCCGGGTCTTCGATATTATCCAGTCTAGTATCCAACTCCACATCCAGAAATTCCTGGTCATATTTTGGCGTGATCAACTCTTCTCCCCGGCTATAGTTCACAGGTATTTTAACTCCCCATTTCTGCGGAAGCAACTGCCCCATATTAAGATTCGTAACTACATCATATTGTTGAAGATCTTCCCTGCTTCGCTGGTTTGGTCCCTGTCCTAAAGCTCCAAATCCTACCGTGCTTCTACGTCCTGTAGCTGAAATATTTGCAAAATCTGCAAGATTACTATCCATGCTTACCACTCCGGCCCAGCCTCCTTCATTCTTAAGGTCTGAAAGTCTTAATTCATTAAACCATACTTCTCCGCAAAGATCGGTAACCCCATCTTCCCTGGTTCCATTTCTTACTCCAACCATCAGTAACCTGATGTTTCCAAAACTTGGATTTCCTTTTACTCCAATACGCAATCTACCCATATCATAAGGAGCTTCAGCATCTACTTCCTGAAGATCTTCAGTAAAGAAATTCAAGTCGGTTGAATTCAACGTTGGATCTCCCAGCACTGAAGTTTTTACCTGCTGTAGTAAATCCAGTTCCAGGTTCATTCGGTTCACTTCAGGCCAGATCTCTTCCGCAGTAGAAGCACCAAAAAGTGTTGGCGATAAGGGTATTTCTACCTGGTAGAAGTTGTCACTAAAATCTGTTCCCATTCTAACAAACGCGACCAGCTGCCCATCTTTAAGCGGTTGGCGGTTAATTACAGATTCAGCATGCAGGAACATTTCAAGATTCTTATACTGTCGCATATCGATCTGGAAATTCTTGTAAACTGCCCGGGCATCCTGAGGTTCCAGATCACAAACACTTAAAGAAAGTGATTGTTCGTTTTGACGCAAACTGGTATTATTTTGATACAGCTGTTCTCTTTGAACACCTGGAGGCAATCGGTATGGAATAGGCTGCCTGTTCTCATTTTCTTCAATATTTACAGCATTCACTTCAAAGGAAGTATTCGGGTTCTCCAGTTGCCCGGAATCCTCGAATAAGCTTTGGTTATACCTCCTGTAGTCACCCCGAACAAGATCCATAGTTCCAAATCTAAGGATGGTTTCATCCTGAAAGTCGCTAAGGAACATTCTGATAAATCGAATGGATCTAAAATCTGCGATGCCTCCAATGGCATTGGTAGGTTCAAAAATTGGCACTTTAAACTGTACCCAACGTACTGGCAAATCCTGACCGTTTCTTAGTGTGGTCGTTAATTCCTTGACATCTGTGATATACTGGTTATTATCAATATTCATCCCCCGGAAAAAAGGAATCTTATATTCGAAATAACTATTGATGGTATTCATCGTATTATCCCGGTTAATATCTTCAGTAGTAGGCAGTGTGGTATTCCCGCGATTAGTATCTGTTACATCTGTTGGCGAATTGCCCTCCGTTCCATTGTAATCCAGGTATCGATCCAAAACACTACCATCCCGATTCAGGAAATACTCGTAATTATCTGCAGAAGGATCGGCAAGATTTCCAAAATCCGGGAATTTCAAGGCTTCTTCAGCATTAAGCAATCCGTCAAAACCTGCATCCTGAAGCGTTCTTCCATCCCCTTCAGAATCAAAAGCGTACACCAGCGAATTATCTGCAGGAGTATTCCCGAATACAGATGTTATTACATTCGCTTCACCTTCACCTTCTGGTAGTCCATTTTCATATTGTTTTCGTCCATCCTTCAATACATCTTCAGAAATATTACCAAGGTTAAAGTTTATGAGTCCGTCGCTTTTATTAGCATTTTCAGCATAGATATAAGGATCCATTACCCAGAACTGGATATACTCAACATTGGTTTGCTCGAAATTGGTCGTATTGATAGGCCTTGTAATTCCGGCGAAATTATTCCCTGGTACAGGAAGCGTATTTCCACCAGCCGCCGCAGGATTGTAATTATAAGGCCCACGAACTGAAGGATCATAATTCACATCCATCGTATAAACCACTTGCGGCTGACCCTGAACTACATCTGTATTTGGAAAGATCTCATTTAGCGCAACCCGTCTGGTCGCATAACTAGAAATATCTGAATCGCTGATCCCATCTGGCCTGTTATTACTATAGAAAATTGGATCTATGGTATACCAGCTCATTTTTGCTCTTCTATAGCCAACACTTAGGTCTCCGTTCGCAAGTTCTCCACCAAACCCAACCGGAACACTGGACAATTCCCATGCTAGAGGATTGTTGATATCAATGGCAGTTTGTGCAGCTTCGAAATCATCTATATAGGTAGTCGCTTCACCATTAAAATCATTCGAATTAGGAGAACCCGGCAGCAAATAAGCAAATTCTCCACGTACAGATACATTGGACATAACGTCTGTATCAATATTTGGAAGTTTATTTACCAGCCTGGTTAAAAATGGAACTTCTGTACTATAATTCAGGTTTAAACCAAGAATTGTATTGTTAATTGGCTCGTAGCTGTAATTCGCTTTTTGAGTTAACGGGCGTTCTTTAAGATTAATAAATGTACCACCAATAAGAAAATTTTCATTGAATTGATGTTCTACGTTAAGCCCGGTAAATCGTTTAGTTTGCTGACCGAATAAAGCATTGTTTTCGGTATTTACCTGGATTGGAATATTGGTAGCAAGCAAACCTTCATCAAGTATCTGTACTCTTCCCAGTTCGTAATTCACTACGTAATCCACTCCTTCCTGAAGGATTCTCCCTCCGGCAGTTACAGTAACCGATCCCGGTGGTAAGTTGAATCCAATTGGAATACCTTCTACCTCAGCCGACTTATATCTACCCTTTAACTGGAATTTGTTCTTATCTGCCTCTTCCTGCTCTGCCTGCGTTTTCGTAGTGCGATACATGGCACGAAAAACATACTTTTCCTGGTTTGCATTCCAGGTTTCCGGGATATTATAGTCTTCACTTCCGGCGTTAGGATTATCATCTAGTTTTCGGAAAAGGTGTTCCCCAAAAGGTTCTACTGTTGTAAAGATGATATTACCATTTTGGGGATCGATGGTAATTTGCTGTACATAATCAAAGAATCCATCTCCATCGTTGATTGGATCGTTATTGGTATTCAATTCATCCAGCCTGAAAACCCGTAATAATGGAGTTTCATTCACATCTTCAGGCAGCGTAGTTCCTTCTACAGGTTTAATATAATTTAAGGGCTGAGGATCTGTGTACAGAATATTCATTCTAAAATCTTCACGTTTCAGCTGGTACGCATTAAGACTGTAGATGTTTTTCATCATCAGGTCCCAGATAGGTTCCTGAACATTGGTGATCGTACTTTTAAGCAGCTTAACCACAAGATTCTGACTAGCCCGGGAATTGGTTCCGGTAGTTGGCTCTTCAGTTCCGGGATCGTTGGTAGCATTCACTCCATCATTCGCAAATTCTCCAACCTGGAAAACCTCGCCATTGATCGTATACTGAAATGCAACCCCAAGCACCTCATCATTACTTAAACGTTGATTCAAACTTATATATCCAAGCTGGGTGTTAACGGTATATTCTGAAGGTTTTAGTTGTCGCGCATTTTCCAGTTTTGCATAGTCGGTTCCTTCGGAAACTGTTACTGTTCCAAATCCCTGGTCTACAGTAGCGATATCCCTGATAGCCTGATTCAGGATAGATTCACCATTGCCATTTATTCCGAAGGGATTAAAGTCATTTACAAGGTTATCTGGAAAAGCTCCTGCTGGCTGATTGAAAAATCCGCCCGGTGGTGTATCCAGTCCAATATTTCCAGGAACATTGGATTCTCCAAGATCCTGGATCGCTACGATATTTCGTGTATCCTGGATATTCTGGATATTGTTGGTTCTGTTCGTGACCCAAACCTGTATCCTCTTGATCTGAATATTGGTATTGATAAACGGATAATTTTTTAGCGCTTGGTCGTAAGTATCGCGGAAGTAGTGCGCAAGGAAAAAGTGCCGGTCGGCATCGTAATCAAGAGCAAATTTGGCAAATTCCTCTACGGTTGCTCCACCTTCCACATTAAGTGTACGTCGCTCCGACTTCTGTTCTGAAAATACTCCGGTGATCCTTGTTTTCCCAAACTGCAGTTCGGTTTTAAAACCAAAAAGACTTTGCGCACCTTGAATAAGAGCATTGTTCAAAGGCATATTCACATTACCTACTTCAATTTTCTGAACAATATCATCCTCATTGGGTGTATACTCCAGTTTTAACTGATTTTGAAAATCGAAAGTTGATTCGGTATCATAATTCGCGGTAACCTGAAGACGCTCTCCAATTTGCCCAAGCATGGAAAGACTAATCCGCTGGTCAAAATCAAAAGATAAATTGCTTCTGTTCCTTGGAGAAAATGCCGGGTTATCCTGTTTGGTATAAAGAAGTCCAAGATCTATTTCTACCGATCCCTGCGGAACGATATTGATTTCAGAACCACCAAAAATGCTCTCAAATAGATTATTATTGACATAGAAATCTGGTAAAAGATCGCGCTGAATATCTTCAGTTCCTTCCTTTCTACCTGAAAGCGCATCATTTTTCAGCTTGAAATAATTACGCATTTCCTCTTCCAGCACGAGGTCTTCATATTCCTGCGGAGTAAGAACTAAAGGCAGTCCTATATTGATCTGGCCTACACGCTCTCTGTAAAAGTAACGGTTGAGGATAGGATCATATTCGTATCTGGATTCTATAGATTGTGGATCTGGGAGCTGAAGCTCACCTAGAGCAAAGCCCGCCTGGATGGTGTCCTGAGGAGTCTCCTGTGAAATAGCGTCTATAGAAAACACCATAAATAACAGGAAAGTCAGGCGTACCGGTAAAGACAATTTCAGGTAATTGTTCTTCAATTTAATTACAGCTTTTTAAGAGCCATTTTTATAATAGATTCTACGGTGGATTCAGGATCATCCTTCAGAATCTTTTCTACAACCTTGCCAGCCTGGCGTCTATTGTAACCCAAGATCTCTAAAGCTGATAACGCTTCTTCCTTATTAGTATTGTTTGGAGTCATTAAAACTTCATCATCGCCCATCACCTTAAGCACTTTATCCTTGAGATCCAGAATAACTCTTTGAGCTGTTTTGGCGCCGATACCTTTCACACTCTGGATGGTAGGAACATCACCGGTCGCAATCGCATTGATCACTTCCTTTGGTTGCAAAGAAGACAGCATTACGCGAGCCGTGCTCGTACCTACACCAGAAACGGAAATAAGAAGTTTAAAGATCTCTCTTTCAGATTTTTCAATAAACCCGTACAAGGTGTGCGAATCTTCCTTTACCTGCAAATAGGTATAAAGACTGATCGCTTCAGATTCAGGAATGAGTGAAAAAGTATGCAGGGAAATATTTACGGTATATCCTACTCCATTGCATTCAATAACCACGTAGGTGGGATTTTTTTCTATTAACTGACCCTTGAGGTGATGAATCATGAAAGAAAGTTGTATTGAGGTTCAAATGTAGTAAAATAAAGCAAAGGCGGAAATCATCTTTCCGCCTTTACTTTATCTAGGTACTAAGCTTTTTTCTTAGCCTTCTTTTCTTTCTCCTGTGCATCTATCACTGCTACTGCCGCCATGTTCACCATTTCCTCCACGCTTGCACCAAGCTGAAGAATATGAACAGGTTTCCTCATTCCCATCATAATCGGGCCTATAGAATCCACATTGTTAAGTTCTTTGATAAGTTTATAAGTGCTATTAGCCGAATCCAGATCTGGATAGATAAGCGTATTCACCTTTTTACCCGCTAGTTTTGAAAACGGGAATTTATTCTGAAGCATCTCACGATTTAAAGCGAAATCTGCCTGCAATTCTCCATCAACACTTAGTTCAGGGTGAAACCTGTGCAGGTAAGAAACTGCTTCTTTTACTTTGGTCGCTCTTGGATGTTTAGAAGATCCGAAGTTTGCGTAAGACACCATCGCAATTACTGGTTCCATACCAAACAACTGAACCGTACGAGCCGTCATTTGCGCGATCTTGGCAAGATCTTTAGCTGAAGGATCTATATTGATAGAGGTATCACTAATAAATAACGGACCTCTGGAGGTATTCATCACATTGGTTGCTGCTACCCTGGAAACGCCATCTGCCAGTCCAATAAGTTCCAGCATAGGTTTCACCACCGTGGGATAAGCCCTGGAATAACCGGAAAGCAATGCATCTGCATCTCCTTCATTGACCATCATCGCGGCAAAATAGTTACGTTCTCTTAGTAGTTTTTCAGCATCGTATTTAGTTACGCCACTTCTATGCCTGGTTTCCCAGTATTTGTAGGCGTATTTTTTCCTTTTTTCCTCTTCATCATCAGATTTTGGATCAATAATAACCACATCCTCTTCCTGAAAATCGATCTCAGCCATTAATTCCTTAATCACTTCACTTCGCCCAAGAAGGATTGGGAATCCAATTCCTTCATCATTAATGATCTGTGCAGCTTTAAGAACATCCAGATGATCTGCTTCAGCAAAAACGATTCGTTTAGGGTTTGTTTTAGCGCGGTTTTGCAACAAACGGGTGATCTTGTTTTCATTACCCATTCTTTCTAGTAACTCTTCCTCGTAACGTTGCCAGTCATCGATCCCTTCACGGGCAACCCCACTTTCCATCGCAGCTTTAGCCACTGCAGGTGGAACTTTGGCGATCAATCTGGGATCGAAAGGTTTCGGAATAATATAATCAGGTCCAAAATTTAACCTGGTTTCGCCGTAAGCAATATTCACCTGCTCCGGCACCGCTTCTTTAGCCAGCTCTGCCAAAGCTTTCACAGCGGCTTTTTTCATTTCCTCATTGATCTTGGTCGCGCGTACATCCAGTGCTCCACGAAAGATAAATGGAAATCCAAGCACATTATTCACCTGGTTTGGATGATCACTTCTACCTGTCGCCATGATGATATCTTTCCTGGTATCCATCGCCAGGTTGTAATCGATCTCTGGATTAGGATTGGCCATTGCAAAAACGATAGGTCTTTTTGCCATGCTTTTTAGCATTGCCGGACTTACGATATTAGCAATAGAGAGACCCACGAATACATCGGCATCCTTCATGGCTTCGTCCAGTGTGTCAATCTTACGGGCAGTTGCGAATTCTGCTTTTTCTTCGGAAAGATTTGTTCTATCTTTTCTAATGACACCTTTACTATCAAGCATCACGATATTTTCAGCTTTAGCACCAAAAGCTTTGTACAGCTTGGTACATGAAACTGCAGCGGCTCCTGCACCACTAATGACAATCTTTACTTTACTGATCTTTTTCTTTGCAAGTTCCAAGGCATTCAGTAATGCTGCTGCTGAAATGATCGCAGTTCCATGCTGGTCATCATGCATTACCGGTATATCCAGTTCTGCTTTTAAACGTTGTTCAATTTCAAATGCTTCAGGAGCTTTGATATCTTCAAGGTTGATTCCGCCGAAAGTAGGCGCAATATTCTTAACCGTTTCTATAAACTTATCAACGTCTTTAGTGTCTACTTCAATATCGAAAACATCAATATCTGCAAAGATCTTAAAAAGAAGACCTTTTCCTTCCATCACCGGCTTGGATGCTTCGGGACCAATATCACCAAGACCCAGAACGGCAGTACCATTGGAAATCACTGCTACCAGGTTTCCTTTAGTAGTATACTTGTAAACATTCTCCCTATCTTTTTCAATCTCTAGACATGGCTCAGCTACACCTGGTGAATAAGCCAGAGACAGATCTCTCTGGGTGGCATATTTCTTAGTTGGTACAACTTCAATTTTCCCGGGCTTAGGTTTAGCGTGGTAAACCAATGCCTCTCTTCTTTTTCTGGAAGTGTTACTCATAATTTTAAGTTTTCGGCTAATTAGCAAAGTTAATAAGGCTGCTGTCCTTAGAGAAATAAAAAGAACAAAAGCTTCAAACGTATCTCTAAGATAATTTATACTTTGGAGGCCTAAATTATTTTCATGATCAAAAGTCTGTTTTTAGCACTATTTATGGTGCCTGTGCACATATTTGCACAAAGTCTATCCATAAACGAGGTAGACAGTCCACCACTTATAAAGGGCTATTGCGAAGAAGACCCTTCCGAAGAATGTTTTACCATTTCTATAAGTCAGTTTATGAATAGCAATGCTAAAATTGCTGATATCATCAAATCCAAAGGATCCGGAAAGGCGTATATACAATTTACTGTAAGTGAAAAAGGAGAAGTCATTAATGTAAGATCAAGATCTAAATTTCCTACCATTGCCCGAGTAGCGGAAGACGCTATAAAGGAATTGACGATCGCTGAGCCGGCAATGTTAAATGACCAACCCGTAGCGATCACTTACACCCTGCCGTTTAAATTCAGAAGCCTTGAAATAGAGAATGATAGCGCCAGGATTTCAGGGGACGGAGATTTTGCAAACATAACCGATGTGAATGAAGTAGCAACTCCTCCTGAGTTTCTAGGCTACGAGACAGGAATTAGAAATATAGTTGATCGTTTTAAGTATGATCTTAGAATGAAGCTAAGGCAAATGAGTTATGAAGACAAGCAAATTGACCTACTGAAAATTTCATTGATCATCGAGGAAAATGGAGACATCTCCAGAAAAATGGTAATTCATCCCAAGCGTAAACTTCAGAATATTGTAAAGACTGAAGTAGATAGGATCGTGATCGAGCAAGCAGCAAAAAATAAGAATGGAGAATACGAAAAAGTGCTTATTTCTTATGACTTCTCGAACTAGTCAGGCTTTAGGAACTCTAGATTTCGTTTTAAACCTTCATATTTAGTCCGTTTTACGGCCGATTTTCTAAAAATCTCATTGAAAGTTTCCCGGGTGATCTCCTCCCAGTCTTTTTTTGAGTTCTCCAGAAGTTCAGAATGCGGATTGAATAGTGGCTCCTGATGAGGTTTGGAAAATCGATTCCACGGGCAAACATCCTGGCAGACATCGCAGCCAAACATCCAGTCATCAAACTGATTCTTCATACTCTCCGGTAGCTCATCCTTCAATTCAATAGTGAAATAAGAAATACACTTACTGCCATTTACTTTGTAAGGTTCTACGATCGCTTCCGTTGGACAGGCATCAATACAGGCGGTACAGCTTCCGCAGTGATCGGTAACCGGAGTGTCGTATTCCAGATCAAGGTCTACGATCAATTCAGCAATAAAATAGAAAGAGCCGGTTTGTTTCGAAAGCAAATTTGAATGCTTCCCAATCCACCCGAGTCCGCTTTTTGCAGCCCAGGCCTTATCCAGCACCGGAGCTGAATCTACAAAAGCACGACCGTGAAAATCACCAATTTCATCCTGTAGCGTGGTGAGCATTTCCTTCAATTTATCCTTGATCACAAAATGATAATCTCTCCCGTAAGCGTATTTACTGATCTTATAAGATTCTGAATTTTGAGTTTCTGAAGGATAATAGTTCAGTAATAACGAAATGACACTTTTAGAACCCGGAACCAGCAAGGTAGGATCCAAACGTTTATCGAAATAATTTTCCATATAGCGCATTTCCCCATGCATATTATTCAGAAGCCAGCTCTCCAGTCTCGGCGCTTCCTCTTCCAGAAATTCAGCTTTTGAAATTCCGCATGACAAAAAGCCGAGGCGTTTTGCTTCGGCTTTAATAAGTTGAGAATATTTTGCTGCTGAAGGATTCAAAGAATGACTTTAGAGCAGCTAATGTAAAAATTAATTAGCTGAGATCATTGGAGTGTGGGATTAAATGGCGCAAAAACCCCATCGGGATTTTCCAGTCCCACCCAGGCGTGGAGCGTCCATCCTCCAGCGGTACAATTGAGATGCCAGTGATCATCTTCCCCTATGAAAGGTCCTTCGGGTATTGTATAATCTTCAGTTTGATCGCAGTTAGGAACCGGGATCAAATATTCTGCAGCTACAAATTGCATTTCCCCGTTTTCATCTGGATGATATACCAGGATTTCAGGTTTGAGAAGATCGAATTTCAAATCCACATATTCTTCTTTGGCATAATGATAGCCCATACCAGGTACAAGCGGACTCACCTGCTTATAACCCTGATCCACAGCTACGTCAAAATTATGAAATCTTCGCATTGCTTTAGTAAGCATGACTAGCTGATCATCCAGAGTCTCAGCCTTCTCAACCTTGAAATCATAGGACTGTAAGTTCTCATCTTCAAATGGATCTGAACTACAGGAACTAATTAGTGCTAAGAATAGAACTGGCAAAACCAGAAATGGTTTCGTAAATAAATTCTTTTTCATTTGTATATATTTTTGTTGGTTCCTATTCCATTTTGATGATCATATCATAATCGCCTGCAGTTTCTAAGACCTGCTGAATAATTTCTGGCGAAACCGACTTTTCCATAGCATTTTCCTCAATGGCGGGTATCCCGTATTTATGAAAGAATTCTCCGAAACATTTGGGACTGTGAATATTTACCCATTTACAGTTTTCGCTCTTGGAGTTTACGAATGTGTGCAGCGTTTTTGGTGGAATATCTATTGATTCCCCCGCTTTCACATTTCTCTGTTCGCCATTGATGATGAAATCCATCTCACCCGCTACGATGTAAAAAGACTCATGTAAATTTTCATGATAATGTGGTGGTGGACCAGGTACCTGACTAAGGGATTCGCCAATACTAAGATCATAGTCACCCGAAAGATTCTGTACTGAAACTTTGTGACCTAACACCCATGATTCTAATTCGTTACGCATCTTATGAGATTTTAGTCTCGTAAATATAAAACGGAATTTTGTTTAATCAAAATTTTATAAGATATTTGTCTCATGAATAAACAATACATTCAGAAAGGCAGGAAGACCCAGAAACTGAAAACCCGGGACAAAATCCTTAGAAGCACACAAAAGTTGCTGGAAAAGAATAAAGATATAAGCCTCGAGGATGTAGCGAAAGAAGCAGATATATCCAGAGCAACGATCTATCGTTACTACTCCAGTATTGATGTACTAGCTGCAGAAGCAGTACTGGATCTGAATACTAAAAGTTCGGAAGATCTGTATGATGAAGTTGCTGGGAAAGATTTGGAAGAAGCTATTTTGTCCATGCAGGATTACTACAACCAGTTAACCATTGATAACGAATCCGGGTTTAGGAAATACATGAGCGTAGTCCTCAATAATGATCAAAGCGATAAAATGCGTGGGGCTCGGCGTAAAAAATCCTTGATGATGTTGCTCGAGAACAAGGCTCAGCAAATGAGTGCTGAGGACAAGGAAAATTTAGCCAATATCGCAACAGTGCTAATGGGTGTTGAAGCCTTTGTAGTGACCAAAGACATGTGCGGTTTAAATAATGAAGATTCTAAAAAACTATTGAACTGGGGATTGGAAAAATTACTGGAATCCATATTGAAGTAAATCTATCTCCTTGTAAACTTTAGAATAGCATTTTCAGGCTTCAGAGTTATCAAGGGTTTGATTTCGATCTCGTTATTCACCGGCTGCAGTTTGTAATCGTTCATCAATTCCGCAACCGCAATGATCATCTCGAACATTGCGAAGTTATTTCCAATACATTTTCTTGGACCCGCACCAAATGGGAAATACTGTGAAGAATATTGTCTTCCGCCATCAGCGAACCTATCTGGCCTAAAAGTGTCTGGCTCTTGCCATAGATCTGGGTGTCTATGAACTTCGTGCAGTGAGAACAACAAATTGGAACCTGGTTCAAAATATTTGCCTTCAAATTCAAATTCCTCAAGATTCACTCGGTCTATAAAATAAGCTGGAGGATACATACGCAGTGACTCCTCTAGAACCATTTGAGTGAATGGCGCTTTAGTCACCAGATGCATAAGATCATTGCTTTCTTTCTTCAAAACTGAGACCTCTCTATATACCTTTTCCTGCCATTCCGGATTAAATGCGAGTAACTGAGCTGTAAAAGTTAACGAATTCGAGGTGGTTTCATGTCCCGCAGTAAACAGAATCAGGATCTCATCAATAAGTTGTTCTTCATCCATGAAGTTCCCGTCATCATATTTCGCATCCAGCAGCATATCCAGGAGATCGTCATAACGGTTTCCTGAAGCCTGTCGTTCGTGAACTATGGTTCGTAAAATGCTCCTTGCCTCCTCTGTTAGTTGAAGATAACTATCAATTTTTCCACTAAGACTAAACCACCAACCAAGATAAGGTTGCCTCAATTCTTTTACCAGCATTTGTTGCGTGGCTTCAGTTATGTATTGGAGTCGGTTGATCTCAGTTTGATTTGCAGCACTACTAAAAAGTGATTTTACAACCGTCTGGAAAGCTAGATCGTTCATAATTGGAAAAATATCGATCCCTTTCCCGGTCTCGATTTTTTCATATTCGGCACAGATTGCCTCCTTGATAGAATCCAGCAAGTTGGCAAGTTGCTTTTTATGAAATGCCGGCTGGACCAACTTCCGTTGTTTCTTCCAGTGCTCTCCCTCTGAAGTGAGCAGACCTTTACCCACGTATTTTACCAGATCTTTAGTTTGAATCTCAGATTTTACAAAGTTTTTCTGATTCTTCTGAAGTACATATTCTACAAGAGCTGCATCCCTGCTAAAAATAACCGATTTACTAAAACCGATCTTTAGTCGAAAAGTATCTCCTTTTTCTTCAAAGTTCTTTTTATGAAACGGCAACGGATTTTTTAAAATATTGGCTGAATGCTTTAAAAATTTAGCCAGTGAAACTTCGGGAATACTTTTCTCTTTCTCCTTCATGATACTATATTAAAACAATCCATTTTGCCCGGGAACCTTGGTTCTTCCAAGGTGTCGGTAAGCATGCTCGGTCACTTCTCTACCTCGAGGTGTCCGGTAAATAAATCCCTGCTGAATCAAAAATGGTTCATAAACCTCTTCTATAGTTTCAGCACTTTCACTTACAGCTGTCGCCAGGGTGGTAATACCTACAGGACCACCTTTAAACTTGTCGATAATGGTTTCCAGGATCTTGTTATCCATTTCATCCAGTCCATGCGCATCCACATTTAGTGCTTTTAAGCTATACCTGGCGATCTCAATATCGATCTTTCCATTACCTTTTATCTGTGCAAAATCCCGAACCCTTCTTAGTAAGGCATTTGCTATACGCGGAGTTCCACGACTTCTTCCAGCGATCTCGATAGCAGCTTCCTGTGATATTGGAACTTTAAGGATCTCAGAACTTCTTTCCACGATACCTGAAAGCAGTTCAGTAGAATAATACTGTAGTCTACTGGAAATTCCAAAACGAGCCCGCATGGGTGCCGTAAGCAATCCTGAACGCGTTGTCGCTCCTATTAAAGTGAAAGGATTTAAATTGATCTGTACCGTTCTTGCGTTAGGACCTGTTTCGAGCATAATATCGATACGGTAATCCTCCATGGCTGAATACAGATATTCTTCTACTATGGGACTTAATCGATGAATCTCATCTATAAATAGGATATCACGCTCGTCGAGATTTGTAAGCAAACCGGCGAGGTCTCCGGGTTTATCAAGAACGGGACCCGAGGTGATCTTTATTCCAACATTGAGCTCACTGGCAAGTATATGCGCCAAAGTGGTTTTTCCCAACCCAGGAGGTCCATGAAACAAGGTATGATCCAGAGCATCCCCACGCATATTAGCTGCCTGAACAAAGATCTGCAGGTTCTCCAGCACTTGTTCCTGTCCAGCAAAGTCATCGAAACTTAGTGGCCTTAAAGCTCTTTCTATATCAAATTCTTCAGGAGAAAGATTTTCTCCACTGGCATCCAGGTTCTCGTTCATCATTTAGTTGCTTTTCGCAATATATTTTTTAGTCTGCTGGATCCAATCTTCAGAATTATCCAGGTTTATATCCGGCTGCACTCCTACAGACTCATATTCCAGATATTTTTTATCGCCTTTAAAAGTAAAGAATCCTTTGAAGTTATAGCAGGGAAAATCATAAGTTTTACCAAGTTCATATGCGATGGTTCCGCTGGTTTTACTTCCGAGCAAGGTTACATTTTTAAACTTCTTCAGTCTTAGTGCAAACTGCTCTGCATTGCTTACTGTAGTACCATTTACTAAAACATAGAAATTAGAATTCTTATAGTTTTTCCGTAGATATTTATAGAGAATGTCAGAATTTCTATCACCACCGCCACCATTGTCCCGAAGATCGAGGATGAGGTCTTTAGTAACAGGTTTCTCTTCCAGACTTTTATAGAAAGTTTCTGCATTTTTAAGAACGGGATTGTAACCCGAAAAACTTCCAATTCTCAAATAAGTAATATCACCTGATTTTAAATATTGATAAGTTTCTGAATCCTCTACCCTGGAGCGATTTTGACTGGCGTTGGACTTTGAAAGCTGAAGTTTTGAAATATAACCATTCTTGATCTCGAGTGGAAAATTCACGAGCTTTTTGTCATGAAACTGACCTATGGCTGCAAGATAGCGACCATTCCCATATTTCAGGAATCTACCTATGATTTCCCCTTGCTGCCACACCTTCTTTCCGCCGCTAAGATTCACTACTATTAAATTCTCTTCGGAAGCATATACTCCTATGCTGAAACCATCACGGGAATAGATCCCCTGTACCTCATTCAAGGGCATCTCGTCAAGCTTTACTTTTAAGCTATCCAGATCGCCATCAAACTTCGGAAATTCATGATAGAATGTATCTGATTGTTTTACATCATAACCAACTTCAGAATACATCATATTATGCCGATCATTTAGAGTGACAAGTAGGTTACTCATCTGTTGAAAACAGTCATATTCAGGATAATTTCCGGTATACGAATGATTATCAGCAGCACTTAACGCAATATTATATGCTGATAGATCTGATGTATTCCTGGTGACAGGTAAATTTTGGACGGTTTTATTCAGAATTTCAACATTCCGGCTGCAGTCACAATCATTTTGCGAAGAAAGGCTGAAGCAAATTATCAAAAGCAAGCAAGAGCATAAATATTTCATATCAGTTGATTTGTAAAAAGATATTACAATTTGAGAAGTCAATAAAACATATAGAATAAAAAAAGCCTTTTCCGTAATGGAAAAGGCTTTCTGTATATACCTTATGTTCTTCTAGTGATTTAATTCTTCCTCACCTTCCTGAAGTGGCGTCGTTTGCGGCACGAAATCCTGACCGGCAATTACATATTCACCATCTTCTCCGGTTTTGGAATAATCATATGGCCATCTGTATACCGATGGGATTGCACCAGGCCAGTTTCCATGTACATGTTTTACAGGAGTAGTCCATTCTAAAGTGTTCGATCTCCAAGGGTTCATAACTGCTTTCTTTCCGTAGAACATAGAAGAGAAGAAGTTATAAATGAATACCAACTGAACTAATGCAGTGATAATGGCAGCTACCGTAATAATAACGTTCACATCTGCATAGTCATCAAAATATGGGAAACTTGTATTGGTATAATAACGTCTTGGAAGTCCCGCGATCCCGATGAAGTGCATTGGGAAAAAGACTCCGTAAGCACCTACAGCTGTTACCCAGAAATGGATATAACCAAGATTCTTATTCATCATTCTACCAAACATCTTAGGGAACCAGTGGTAAACACCGGCGAATAATCCGTATAGAGCAGAGATACCCATTACCAGGTGGAAGTGAGCAACCACGAAGTAAGTATCGTGCACGTTAATATCCAGTGTAGAATCCCCAAGGATAATTCCTGTTAGACCACCCGTAATGAAAGTAGAAACAAGACCTATCGAGAATAACATTCCCGGGTTCATCTGTAAATTACCTTTCCAGAGTGTCGTGATATAGTTAAAAGCTTTTACTGCTGAAGGAATTGCAATAAGTAATGTGGTAAAGGTAAATACCGATCCAAGGAACGGGTTCATACCAGACACGAACATATGGTGACCCCAAACGATCGTAGATAAGAATGCGATAGCCAAAATAGATGCTACCATCGCACGATATCCAAAGATTGGCTTACGTGAGTTTGTAGCGATAATTTCTGAAGTGATCCCTAGTGCTGGAAGTAATACGATATAAACTTCAGGGTGACCAAGGAACCAGAATAGGTGTTCAAAAAGTACCGGGGAACCTCCCTGATGACTTAATACCTCTCCTTTAATAAAGATATCACTTAAGAAGAAGGATGTCCCAAAACTTCTATCCATGATCAATAATAATGCGGCTGAAAGTAATACCGGGAAAGATACAACTCCAATAATAGCTGTTACAAAGAACGCCCATATAGTAAGTGGAAGTCTGGTCATAGACATCCCTGCAGTTCTAAGATTCAATACCGTAACGATATAGTTCAAAGATCCTAGTAATGAAGATGCAATGAAGATCGCCATAGAGACCAACCATAATGTCATCCCTGTTCCAGAACCGCTAATTGCCTGTGGCAATGCAGATAGTGGCGGATAAATCGTCCAACCTGCCATTGCTGGTCCTGACTCCACGAACAATGAACAAAGCATGATCACTGAAGAAAGGAAGAATAACCAGTAAGAAACCATATTCAGGAATCCAGAGGCCATATCCCGCGCACCAATTTGCAACGGAATTAATAAGTTCGAGAACGTACCAGAAAGTCCGGCAGTTAATACAAAGAATACCATGATGGTACCGTGAATAGTAACAAGTGCCAGGTAAATACTTGGTGACATTACTCCTTCCGGTGCCCAACGTTCTCCTAACAGTGCTTCAAATACCCAGAAAGATTCCTCTGGCCATGCAAGCTGAATACGGAAAAGTATGGACATCCCGATCCCTACAATTCCCATTAGAAGACCTGTAATAAGATATTGCTTCGCAATCATCTTATGATCGGTACTGAAAATATACTTTGTTATAAAAGTTTCCTTATGATGATGTCCGTGATCATCGTGGTGATCGTGTGCCGGTGCTGTTGCAAGTGCTGACATATCTCTAATTTCTTTATCTTAAAATTGTACGTTCGTTATCTATTCTACTGAAGCTACTGCATTCTCACCTTCCGGTGCATTTTCAGTCTCCATCTGCCCTTCAGAATCTTCTTGCATTGCCTCTGGCGTGCCGTCTCCAGCCGTATCCTCTGGTCTATCTACATTCTGACTGCTTTCTTCCATAGTACTTCCAAAAGTAGGCTGCTCTGCCATCCATGCATTAAAATCTTCTTCAGATTCCACTATGATCTTCATTTGCATGTTGTAGTGAGCCTGCCCACAAATCTTGTTACATAATAAGAAATACTCAAACTCATACTCATCAAGCGTAGCTTCACCCTGTGCTCTTAATACTTCGTTACGCTCATTTCTTACCTCATTAACGCTCTTCACCTTATCGCGCATATATTCGCTTTCTCTCATTTCTTCGGAAGTGATCGTTGGAGTAAAGCCAAACTGTGTGATCATACCAGGCACTACGTTCATTTGTGCACGGAAGAATGGGAAATAAGCTGAATGCAATACATCCTGAGACCTGAATTTGAAAAGTACTGGTCTGTCTACCGGTAAATGTAATTCAGTAGTGATAACATCATCTTTTCCATAAGAATCAGATTCATCCACCCCTAACTGGTTCACACCTTCTATAAAACGAACATTGGCTTTTCCTAAAGTATTGTCCTCACCGGAATATCTTGCTCTCCAGTCAAACTGATAAGCGTAAACTTCAATCACTAAAGGATCTTCGTCCTCATTGATATTCATGATATCACTCCAGGTAAATAATCCGTAGATGATAAGACCGGCAAGAGTGATTACAGGAATGATCGTCCAGATAAATTCCAGTTTATCATTATCTGCGTAGAATAATGCCTTTTGAGTTTTCTTACCTTTGTATTTAAAAGCAAAGTAGTGTAACAGACCCTGAGTAATGATCTGTACGAACATGATAAGTCCGATAGACACGAACATTAGCGTGTCATAATCTGAACCATGTTCAGAAGCTGCTTCCGGAAGGTAGAATTTACTGTATTCCCAGAAACAGAATATGGTAATAACATAAAGGAAAATTACAAATGCTAGCATCAGGATTCCGTGAGTACGGTTATCCTTATCGTTTGCAACCTGTGAAGTATCCTCATCTGATCCCTTAGATAACTGAAAGATCTTAGAGATCTGCCAACCTGTTACGGCCAGAAGTGCGAGTACTATGATTACTAAAAATACGGTCATTTTATAAGTTCTTCTTTAAACAATCAATCTTTATTAATAGTGGTAATGTTTACTTTCTTTCAAGTATGGATTACCTTTTACCAGTAGTGGTGCCTTTGTAAGCGCATTGAATACTATGAAAGAGAATAAACCTCCAAACAATAGCATTGCACTAATTTCAGGAATACCAATAAACCAGGATTCTCCAACAGTCGCAGGCATAACCATTACATAAACGTTAATGTAGTGACCACAAAGAATAATGATACCGGTCATTACGACAAACCAGTTCACTCGTTTGTAGTCGCTGTTCATCAACAATAATACCGGGAAAAGGAAATTGGTTACGATCATACCCCAGAAAAGTATAGGATAATCGTTCGTCCTCTGGATAAAGTAAACCACCTCCTCAGGAATATTTGAATACCATATCAACATAAACTGAGAGAACCACAGGTAAGTCCAGAAAATACTGATCCCGAACATGAACTTAGCCAGGTCATGTATATGACTGTTATTTACAAATTCAAGGTATCCTCTCGATTTAAGATAAATAGATATGATAGCGATCGTAGTGATCCCGGAAACGAACATACTTGCAAATACGAACCATCCGAACAATGTACTAAACCAATGCGGATCCAAACTCATGATCCAGTCCCATGACATCATAGATTCGGTCACGATAAAGAATACAAGGAATCCAGCAGATAGTTTAAAAGTCTTTTTAAAGATTGATAAATCTGTTGCATCGTCCATCTTTCTAGAGTTCTTTACAAGTAAATGTCTGAAGATTGCCCATCCACCAAGATAGATAGCAGCTCTGATTAAGAAAAACGGTACGTTTAAGTATGCTGTTTTATTCTGTATAATTTCATCATGTGCTACTACTTCAGGATCCATCCATACGAATAGATGGTTTAAATGTAAACCTGAAAGCACAAGTATTACAAAAACGATAAGTCCACCAGGTAGTAAGTAAGCTGTGATAGCTTCCATTACTCTGAATAATACCGGTGACCAACCTGCCTGTGCAGCGTACTGTACAGCGTAAAAGGCCAGAACTCCCAAGGAGATCATAAAGAAAAAGAATGCTGCCACATAAAGCGCAGCCCATGGCTTATTCTGTAGCTGGTGCAGAATATGCTCCATATGCTCAGCCTCATGAGATGCTTCTTCACCGTGACCGGCTTCAGCGTGATCTGCTTCAGCGGCATGATCTGTATTATCTTCAGTGTGTTCTATATTCTCAACTTCAGTGTTTCCACCAGGGATCTGCTCTACATTAACTTCGTGAGTTTCATCTGTCGCATGCTCTTCCCCGTGATGTTCAGAAGCCATCATTGCCTCCACATCCTCGATAGTTTCTGGAGCCGCGATAAACCCGTAAACGAGACCTATTGCTCCCACAATCATACAAATGATTGCTGCTAATTTTATTTTACTGGATAGCGTATACATATTGATAGATCTAAATCTTTATTCTTGAGTTTCGGTTTGGTTGTTTTCGGTAGTACCTTCAGCAGCCGTGTCGCCAGCATCCTCATAGATATTAGCATCGGCTCTGGAAGGAAGAAGGCTTGTTTGCTCTTCTTCAAATTCTCTTTCAGGTTTACCTTCCAACTTATCTTTTAAGCTCATCACATAGTGATCAATCTGCCAGCGCTCTTCGATAGAAGTCTGCGAAGCATAAGATCCCATGTTATTAATTCCGTAGTACATTACGTGATAAACACTACCTTCAGTAATTGCTCTACCTGCATCATCGTAGGATGGTACACCAAGGATCTTTTCTCTTTCTACAAGAATTCCTTTACCATCTCCCTTATCACCGTGGCAAACTGCACAATAAATAGTGTACAAACCTTTACCTTCTGCAAGGTTATCCTGAGTATATGGAATTGGATTGTTAAGATTTGCCTTAGCATTTGCAAGTCCTGCTGCAGAATTTTCGTAATCGTACGGCATCCATCCTCTTGGAATAGATCCTTCTACCGGTAGCTTTGCCTCCTGAGCATTCTCAAATACCTTGTACTCACCGTAAGTTTCGTAACCTACAGACTCATACATATCTGGCATGTACTGATAGTTTGGATCCTCCTTGTCATTGCAGGAAACAACTGCAACACCAAGCAGACATAATCCTATAGTTTTATGGAACAAACTTCTCATTATCACTATTTATTATCTATTAATCTAATTTCAGATGCTCCAGTATCGTAAAGAAACTTCGTAAGATCATCTATGTTATGGTTCGCAGCATCCACTTCCATAAGAAACAGGTCATCTGTAGTTCTTACATCAGGGTTTTCAGCTTTTTTGAATGGCCATAATCTACTTCTCATGTAGAATGTGATTACCATAAGGTGAGCTGCAAAAAATACTGTAAGTTCGAACATGATAGGTACAAAAGCCGGCATATTCTGAAGAAAGCTAAAACTTGGTTTTCCTCCAATATCCTGTGGCCAGTCCTCTATCATGATAAAATTCATCATAGCAACTGCTACTGACAAACCAACCAATCCGTAAAGGAATGCGGTGATGGCAAGTCTTGTTGGAGCAAGTCCCATTGCTTTATCAAGTCCGTGAACCGGAAATGGACAATAGATCTCTCCAATATGATAGCGTGCTTCACGAATCTGCTTTACAGCCTGTAAAAGCAGGTCGTCATCTTGGTAAATAGCGTGTAAAACTTTAGTTGCCATCCTGATTATTTATTTTTTAGTTTGTTTGCCTGCTCTGTCCATCCAGCTCTATTCGCCTGGATAGGGAAGTTCTCGATCACTTCGTCAAGAAGGACAAAATCCTGTTCTGTCAATTTACTAACCTGGTCGAAAAGGTAGATACCAACCTGGTGGAAATGCTGTTGTAGTAAAGGCCCAACATTCTTAAGTCTGGTTAGGTCATCTGCAGACTGTGTTGCAGGATCATAAGTACCAATTCTTCCCAACATCTCATCAATACGGTCTTTCATCACTTCTGAAATTACCATACCATCAGCATTCACAGTATCCTCATGAGGATGATCTGCTTCTACCGTTTTTTGATGTTCTGTATCTTCGATCTTATGATGTATTCCATCTTCCTCATTTTGCATAGGATTTCTTCCTACCGCCTGAGGATCATAATGCAATACATCATCACCATGCTGAGCTCTTAGTTTTTTATACTTCTCTCCGGAAGCCTTCAGAATTGTCTTCACCTCTGCCTGAGCGATCACTGGGAACGAACGGGCATATAAAAGGAACAATACAAAGAAGAATCCAATAGTTCCTATAAAGATTCCGATATCTACAAAAGTAGGCGAGAACATCGTCCATGAAGATGGAAGGTAATCACGGTGAAGCGAAGTCACAATAATTACAAAACGTTCGAACCACATCCCAATGTTTACAACGATCGAGATGAAGAAAGAGAACATGATACTGGTACGCAATTTCTTAAACCACATGAACTGCGGAGAGAATACGTTACAGGTCATCATACTCCAGTACGCCCACCAGTAAGGTCCGGTAGCCCTGTTAAGGAATGCATACTGTTCGTACTCCACACCAGAGTACCATGCGATCACTAACTCGGTAATATATGCAGTACCTACAATAGAACCTGTGATCATGATCACGATGTTCATTAATTCGATATGCTGAATGGTGATATAGTCTTCAAGATTAGAAACCTTTCTCATGATGATAAGCAAGGTGTTCACCATCGCAAATCCAGAGAAGATCGCACCCGCAACGAAGTAAGGAGGGAAAATGGTCGTATGCCATCCCGGTATTACCGAAGTTGCAAAGTCAAAAGATACGATTGTATGTACAGAAAGTACAAGTGGCGTTGCCAATCCAGCAAGTACCAGCGATACTTCTTCAAAACGTTGCCAGTCCTTAGCACGCCCACTCCATCCAAAGGATAGAATTCCGTAGACTTTCTTAGTAAAAGGAGTGATTGCACGGTCACGGATCATTGCAAAATCAGGTAGCAACCCAGTCCACCAGAATACCAGTGATACAGAAAGATACGTAGAGATCGCAAATACATCCCAAAGAAGTGGCGAGTTAAAGTTCACCCATAGTGATCCAAACTGGTTAGGAATTGGAAGTACCCAATATGCCAGCCATGGACGGCCCATGTGAATAAGCGGGAATAGACCTGCCTGCATTACAGAGAAAATGGTCATTGCCTCTGCAGACCTGTTAATTGCCATTCTCCATTTCTGGCGAAAAAGCAGTAATACGGCAGAAATAAGTGTACCGGCGTGACCAATACCTACCCACCATACGAAGTTGGTAATATCCCAGGCCCAACCTACGGTTTTGTTTAATCCCCAGGTACCAATACCTGTAGAAATTGTGTAAACTATACATCCTACACCCCAAAGAAAGGCAACAAGGGCAATAGAGAAAACTATCCACCAGGATTTGTTAGCCCGTCCTTCAACCGGAGCAGCAACATCCACCGTCACGTCGTGATAGCTTTTGTTCCCGGTAACTAGAGGCTTTCGTATAGGTGCTTCGTAATGAGACATATCCTTCTAATTGATTCTTAGTTATTCGTTATTTTAAGCTTCGGTTGTATTTCTAACTTTCGTCTGGTACATCACGTTTGGTTTCGTACCTACATACTCAAGAAGATGATACATCCTGTCGTCATTTTTCTTTTCAAGAACTTTCGAGTCTTTGTTATTCACATCCCCAAAGACCATCGCACCTTTATCACAAGCAGCAGAACAAGCAGTCTGGAATTCTCCATCTTCGATCGTTCTACCTTCTCTCTTCGCATCAAGAATGGTTTTCTGAGTTTTTTGAATACACATAGAACATTTCTCCATTACCCCTCTGGAACGTACAGTAACGTCAGGATTGAGAACCATTCTACCCAGGTCGTTGTTCAGGTGATAATCAAACTCATCATTCTGAGCATAATTGAACCAGTTGAAACGACGTACTTTATAAGGACAGTTGTTCGCACAATATCTAGTACCAACACATCTGTTATAAATCATTTGATTCTGACCCTGTCTACCGTGAGAAGTTGCCGCAACAGGACAAACTGTTTCACATGGAGCATGGTTACAATGCTGACACATTACCGGCTGGAAAACAACCTGAGGATTATCTGCAGTAGATTCAAGTCTGTCGAAAGTAGACAATGAACCTTCTCCTTCTCGATCTCCAAAGATATAGTCTCCAAAACCAAGACCTGAAGCATCTTCTTTTTCCTCAATATCTTCCGTAAAGTTGTCTTCAGAAGAGAAGTAACGGTCAATACGCAACCAGTGCATATCTCTGGACTTTCTTACTTCCTCTTTCCCAACTACTGGAACGTTGTTTTCAGAATGACAGGCAATCACACAAGCACCACATCCGGTACATGCATTCAGGTCGATACTCAAATTAAAGTGAGGACCTGTAGACCTATCGAAACTTTCCCAGATATCAACTTCCGGAGAAGTTACTGGAGTTTCCTGGTGATCTAAAGAAACTTCCGGAACACGGTTCCATACGTGAGCATCTTTGGTATTAAAGATCTCAAGGGTAGTTTCCTTTATGATATCTCCACGACCCATCAAGGTATTATGAAGCTGAACACAGGCGAACTCATGAACACCCGGAGCCTTTTCTATTTTTACTTTCTGAACAGATTTGAAATCGTTATATAACGGATAAGCATTCACACCTGTTTGCATCTCTTCCTGAACACCGGATTTTCTACCGTATCCAAGTGCAAGACCAACAGATCCTTTTGCCTGTCCTGGCATAATATAAACCGGAACATTCTGAACTACAGTATCACCAACGCTAACGTTCACATAGCTACCGTTAAGTCCGCCATTTGCAACATGTTCGTTCATAACTCCCATCGCCTCGGCATCTGCCTTAGACATGGTAATGTAGTTATCCCAACTTGCTCTGGTTAATGGATCTGGCATTTCCTGCAACCAAGGGTTGTTTGCCTGCTGTCCATCTCCAATCGCAGTATTAGTGTAAAGACTTAATTCAAATCCTTCACCGTCAAGATCATCAATGCTATAAGAAATAGCTGATGCCCTGCTTCCTGCTGAAGCCGGAAGAGCTACCGGTGAACTAGCTTCAAAGACACCATCATGAAGCACTTCGCTCCAGCTACGATCGCCAAGTCCGCCAGACCAGGTTTCCTGAATATATTCGTAGTAAGACTGATCATTATCTGTCCATTTCAATAACGTATCCTGAAATTGTCTGGTATCAAATAAGGGTCTTATTGTTGGCTGCATAAGACTGAAAGCCTTTTCGCTATACTGAATATCTCCCCAGCTTTCAAGATAGTGCGGAGTTGCAGCAACATATTTACTTAATTGAGAAGTCTCGTCAGTTCTTGTAGTAAAATCAACTACGGTCTTCACTTTCTTGAGACCTTCTACAAAATCTTTCGAGTTTGGAAGGGTATGAACCGGGTTAAGACCAGCAATCATAAGAGCGCCAATACTTCCGTTATTCATATCCTTAACTAGCTGAGCTACTTCACTAGCATTTCCCTGGCGAGTTACACGAGCATTCGAAGTATCCATAACCCGGCTTCCCAGAGCTTCGTTGATCTCCAATGCCCAGGCCTGTGCTTCCTCATCTGGAATTCCACACACAACCACAGCAGCACTTCCTGCTTTTCTTAGCTGTCTGGCAGCTTTCACTACTGCATCATCAAGCTTTTCAGAAAGAGCACTGGTAGAACCACCAGCGATATAACCTTTAAGAGCAGCCATTACAGCTTTTTGCTCAGATGGTTTAACTGGAACACGCTTATCTGCATTTGCTCCGGTCAACGACATATTCGATTCAAATTGAATATGACGTGACATTTTACCATTTTCAGGAATTCTGGTTTTTGCAAAAGCAGCATCAAAACCACCACCTTGCCAGTCACCAAGGAAATCTGCACCAACACCAACTACTGTTTCCACTTTAGAGAAATCATAGTGAGGTAGTGCGCGTCTTCCGTATTTAGACTGAAATGCATTCAATGCAGGATCTTCTGAAATAGTATCATACACCACGTGGCGTACATTACCAAATTTCGAAGAAAACTCCTGAATTAATTTTGTAGTTGAAGGACTGGCAAATGTTTGCGTAAGCAATACGATCTCACCATTCGCGTTTTCAAGTTCTGAAACAACCTGACGGTCGAATTCTTCCCAGGAAACGTTTCTTCCTTCAATCATTGGACGTTTAACCCTTTTAGTATCATACAATGAAAGTACCGAAGCGTGAACACGAGCGTTAACTCCGCCCTTGAACTTCGAAAGATCATTATTTTCAATTTTTACAGGACGACCTTCACGTGTCTTTACCAACACACTGGCGAAGTCGAAACCATCAGCAATAGTAGTCGCATAGTAGTTAGCAACACCAGGAACTATCCTATCTGGCTGAACTACGTAAGGAATAGACTTTACCACCGGGCCTTCACAGGCAGCCAGTGATGCCGCTGCTGTACTGAAACCAACATACTTAAGGAAATCACGTCTTGAAGTTTTAGAGTCTGCAAGATTATCTTTATCCCCAAGAAAGTCCTCAATCGGGATCTCCTCAGCGAATTCCTTTTGCTGGAGCGTCTCAACAACAGAGCTTTTATCTTCCAGCTCTTCAACACTTTTCCAGTATTTCTTGTTTGATGACATATTATATCTAAATATTAGCTTCTTAATTTAAACCTGAACTTCAGGATTTTAGTAGTGACACTTACCACATTCTAAACCACCCATTTGAGCAGCCGTAAGCTCTTCTACACCATATTTTTTGGATAATTCTTCATGAATCTTTTCATAGTACTCATTACCCTCAATTCTGATATTCGTTTCGCGGTGACAGTTAATACACCATCCCATGGTTAGAGGCGCATTTTGATAAACGATCTCCATTTCTTCGATAGGACCATGACATTTCTGACATTCAATTCCAGCTACACTTACGTGCTGCGAGTGATTGAAGTATGCAAAATCTGGCAGGTTGTGAATACGAACCCATTTAACTGGTTTCTCTTCTCCAGAATAAGTTCTGGAAGCAGGATCCCAACCGGTCGCATCATATAACTTAGCGATTTCTTTATCGTAAAATTCTTTCGAGTATTCTTCAGTAGCCGTTTCAGGAGACACCTCAGCAATAGCCTTGTGACAGTTCATACAAACATTTAAGGAAGGAATCCCGGAGTGTTTAGAAACTCTTGCAGAAGAGTGACAGTACTTACACTCGATCTGATTATCACCTGCGTGAATTCTATGTGAATAGTGAATTGGCTGAATTGGCTGATAACCCTGATCAACACCAATCTGCATTAGAAATCCGTAAGAGAAGTACCCTACAGTAAGCAACACGAAGATTGACGTCACAACAAGAAGGAATTGATTCTCTACGAAAGATTGATATAAAGGTTTAGTTTTTGGCTTCTCCGGAATTGCAATTCCAGAAGCAGAAGCGAAATTTCTTAATGTTTTGTTCACAAGGAAAAGCACCACAAGAAGAAGCACCAAAACAAAAGCAAGAATTCCTAAAATGATATTTACAGAAACACCACCTGAACCTTCACCTCCACCTGACTGAGCTGCACCAGTAGTTGCCGCTGTTGGTTCAGGTTTAGGCTGCTCAACGTAAGCAAGAATATTATCAATATCACTCTCGGTCAATTGAGGAAAAGCCGGCATTGCCGTCTGATTCCATTCATTGTAAACTTCGTTAGCTTCAGCATCACCACTAGCGATCAAAGCAGCAGAATTCTGGATCCAGTCATAAAGCCACTCCATTTCATGTCTATCTGTCGCACCGCTTAAGGCAGGACCAATAGAATTAGAATAAGGTTTATGACAGGCTGCACACAATGAATTGAATAATTCTTTACCAGCAGCAGCATCTCCAAGAGAGGCAGCAGCTGCTCCAGCACCAGCATCAGTTTCGGCTGCCTGACCAGACTCAGCCTGAGCTGTAGTATCCTGCGCCGTCTGATCCTGCGCATGCGCGAACAGAGAAAATGTAAATAAGAAAGCTACGCTTAAGAGTAGTTGTCGCGAAATTGAATGGCGGAAAATCACCTTTTTCATATTTTAAGTTCGATTAACGTCTAAACTTTGGTACGGTTTTTACACTCAGTATTTTAGGGCTAAATACCTAAAAAGGTACCTTTAAATTCAGGCACAAAAGTAATACTTATAGACGATTCTAGGAATGTTAGATAAGTGTTAATGGGTAATTTATAATAGTTCTAAATAATATTTTACAAGCTGTTTAAGTTATTATATTTTACATTTGTCAAAAGACCACAAGCTATGAAAAAACCTAATATACAGTACTCATTTGCGATCGCAGCTTTTTTCCTTCTTTTTAATCTGAGTTCCAGTGCTCAACAGGCCAGTGTTGAAATTCAACAAAGCAAAAAGATCGACAAGCTCATGGAAGTAAAGAAAGAATTGAATGATAATAACAAGATTGGCGACCGCTTCGTGATTCAATTATTTTATGGAGATAATGGTGAAGCAAACGAAGTAATTCAAAAGTACCGGAATCTTTATGAATACCCCTCTAAAATCGCTTACGAAGCCCCCAATTATAAAGTTTGGGTAGGTAACTTTAGAAACAGACTGGAAGCAGACAGAGCGCTTTTAACCCTGAAAGAAGAATTTCCTTCAGCTTTTATTCCGAAGCCACAGAGGAAATAAGAATTTGAAAATTATACATTATAAAGCGGCTCATTGAGCCGTTTTTTTGTTGATAGCTACTTCGGAAACTGATATTTACAAACGACGCTACAAGACCAACTATTTATAGCTGAAGATTTCTCATATTCTAACCAATAATTCAGGTTTTTAATCAAAGTCTCTTTACCCATATTCCCAACTGTCTCAAAGAATTTGAGTGGAAAATATGGCAGTTTGCTGTTTGATCCATCTGCTTTTATTCTGGAAAAAGCTTTGATAGAGCTATAGTTTTCCTGATAGCACAATGCATAATACTCAATACTGAGGATTAATACTCTAAAATGCTACCGACTTAAAACATATAGCATTATCAATTAATCCTGGATTATATCAGCTCTATTAGAACTGTAGATCATTCAGAAATTTGAGATTACCCATGTAATTGATCTTTACAATCCTGTACAATATTCTAAATATAAATATTCTTTCAGATAAGATGATTTCTATCCCGAGTAGCCAATGCTATGGAGTGCAAATACAGCTCATGTAATTACTTCTAATGAATTAGCAACATAATCTATGTCCAAGCACCGAAAAATACAGAAATACAATCCTTCGAAAGGACACTGAAATCCTGAAAACATTTTATAAAGGGTTTCAAAAAGTTTGATTTGAAACTTCAGAAACAAGATCAACAAGCACTATTGAATATAATAATACGCAGCCAATAGTAGTATGAATCTGATAATTTGACACCAATTTATTTCCAATATATACTGTTGACACCACTCACAAAAAAAAGCGGCTACATGAGCCGCTTTTTTCGTTTGAGTATCCTACTCAGTTTATTTTGATTTCAAGGTTTTCTTAACCTCTACTTCTCTAAATGCTTCTACTACATCACCTTCTCTAATGTCGTTGTAGTTCTTAACCTGAAGACCACAATCGTAGCCTTTCTTCACTTCTTTAACGTCATCTTTGAATCGTTTTAATGAAGCCAGTTCTCCAGTGTAAACAACCACACCATCTCTAATAAGTCGTATTCCAGCACTTCTGTAAATAGTTCCTGCGGTTACCATACAACCAGCGATTGTACCAACCTTGGATATCTTAAAGGTTTCTCTAATCTCTGCAGTACCAGTGATCTCTTCTTTAAGTTCTGGTGAAAGCATGCCTTCCATCGCATCTTTAAGATCATTGATCGCATCGTAGATGATCGAGTAAGTACGGATATCAATTTCTTCCTTATCGGCCACCATTCTGGCATTACCTGCAGGTCGAACGTTAAATCCTATAATTACCGCATCAGATGCTGAAGCTAACAGTACATCACTTTCAGTAATTGCACCAACTCCTTTGTGTATGATATTCACCTGAATCTCTTCCGTAGAAAGCTTCTGGAAACTATCTGTAAGCGCTTCTACTGAACCATCCACATCCCCTTTCAAGATTATATTAAGTTCTTTAAAGTCACCAAGTGCGATACGTCTACCAATTTCGTCAAGTGTAATGTGACGCTGAGTTCTAACATTCTGCTCACGTTGTAACTGAGTTCTACGTGCTGCTATATCTTTTGCTTCACGCTCATCTTCCATTACTTTGAAAGTATCGCCTGCCTGAGGAGCACCATCAAGTCCTAAAATAGACACTGGTGTAGAAGGCCCGGCTTCTTTCACCTCATGACCACGCTCATCATGCATAGCTTTGATCTTACCACTATTTCTACCGGCAAGTACATAATCTCCAATCTTAAGAGTACCAGCCTGAACAAGAATAGTCGCAATATAACCCCGCCCTTTATCAAGGAATGCTTCCACCACGGTACCTTTGGCAAGTTTCTTGGGATTCGCCTTCAGTTCCAGGATTTCTGCTTCCAGAAGTACTTTTTCAAGTAATTCTTTTACGCCAGCTCCTGTTTTGGCGGAAATATCATGGGACTGAATCTTACCACCCCAGTCTTCTACAAGAAGATCCATCTGGGCAAGTTTTTCTTTTATCCTTTCTGGATTTGCCGTTGGCAAATCAGATTTGTTGATCGCGAAGATGATCGGTACTCCTGCAGCCTGTGCGTGAGAGATCGCTTCTTTTGTTTGAGGCATCACATCATCATCTGCCGCAATCACAATGATCGCGATATCTGTTACCTGTGCACCACGAGCACGCATCGCCGTAAAGGCTTCGTGACCAGGAGTATCCAGGAATGCGATTTTTTGTCCGCCATCAAGCTCAACTCCGTAAGCTCCGATATGCTGAGTGATCCCTCCACTCTCACCGGCAATTACATTCTCTTTACGAACATAATCCAGTAAGGATGTTTTACCATGATCCACGTGACCCATTACAGTTACAATAGGAGCTCTGGTTACAA
This sequence comes from Christiangramia sp. 3-2217-3z, assembly GCF_051195275.1. NCBI lineage: Bacteria > Pseudomonadati > Bacteroidota > Flavobacteriia > Flavobacteriales > Flavobacteriaceae > Christiangramia > Christiangramia sp. 3-2217-3z. The sequence goes on from NZ_JBNJLI010000002.1 coordinate 127,742, forward strand.
GATCTTCAGGATTCTCTTCAACTTCTTCAACAGTTTCTTCTACATCTGCTGTGGTGAACTCAACTTCATAGCCAAATTCTTCAGCAACGATAGTTAATGTTTCAGCATCAAGACGCTGATTCATGGTTACCATCATTCCAAGAGACATACATGCTGAGATAATCTTAGTTACCTGCACATCCATCATCGTTGCGACTTCACTTACAGTAACGAATTCTGTTACCTTTAAGATCTTATCATCAGATTCCTGCTGTGCAAGATCATCTGCAGAACGTTGCCTGTGTTCGTCTCTTTTCTGTCTTCTATACTTAGCCCCTTTACCTTTGGAAGATTTACCCTGAAGTTTCTCCAGAGTTTCACGTACTTGTTTTTGTACTTCTTCTTCGGTTGGTTCTTCTTTGGTAATAGGTTTGCTTCTTGCTCTTCCGCCTTTTTTAGCAGCTGCACCACGCGGACTGTTACCTCCACCACCTTTTACATCTTTACTGATGCGGCGACGACGTTTCTTACGCTTGTCCTTTTCGTCCTTAGATTCGGTTTTCTTCTCGTCTTTCTTCTTGACAGGTTTCTTGAACTGTGAAAGGTCGATCTTCTTACCGGTGAAGTTAGGTCCGTCGAGCTTCGTATAGTTGGTCTTGATCGTATCAGAACCTTCTTCCTTCTTCTCTACAGTAGCTTCTGGAGCTTTTTCAGTTTCAGCTTTAGCCTCAGTTTTCACTTCTGGCTTCCCTTCTTCTTTATTAGCAACCGGCGCTTCCTCCTTCTTAGGAGCAGGAGCTTCTTTTTTCTCAGCAGGTTTTTCCGCAGGAACCTCTTTAGGCTTCTCTGCAGATTTTGCTGGTTGTTCTTTTTCTTCAGTAGTCTTCTCCGCTTCTTTGACAGGTTCAGCTGGAGTTTCTTTTACTTCTTCAGTTTCTTTAGAGGATTCTTCCGCAGGAGTTTGCGCTCCGGGCTTTTTGTCCAGGTCTATCTTACCAACCGTTTTAGGACCGGCAAGCTTGGCTCGGGAAGTAGAAACTTCTTCTTTCTTCACCTCTTCAGCTTTACGCTTTTCCTCTATTTCCTTGCGAAGTTCCTCCTTCTCCTTCTTTCTCTCTTCTCCTACTTCTTTGGAAGCAACCTTTTTACTCTTATCGGTTTGGAACTCGTCAGAAAGCACCTCGTAGATTTCTCCCGAGATCTTGGTAGTTGGACGTGCATCAATCTCGTAGCCTTTGGAAGTAAGATATTCCACAGCCCTGTCTAACGAGATATTGAACTCACGTAGAACTTTATTTAATCGCGTTGTTTTCGCTTCTGCCATAAATTGCCCTCTAAATTAACCTCTTTTAATGTATTCTATATTAAAAAAATATTATTCTTCAAATTCTGAGCGAAGAACCGACATAACGTCTTTGATGGTTTCTTCCTCAAGGTCTGTACGACGTACAAGATCATCAACATCCTGTTCCAATACAGCCTTTGCAGTATCCAGACCAATTTTTGAAAATTCGGCGATCACCCAATCTTCAATTTCGTCTGTAAACTCTTTTAACTCCACATCTTCTTCAACACCTTCTCTATAAACATCGATCTCATAACCGGTTAACTGCCCGGCCAGTCTAATGTTGTGACCACCTCTACCAATGGCTTTGGAAACTTCTTCCGGCTTCAGCATTACCTCAGCAGTTTTAGCTTCCTCATTCATTTTAATGCTGGTTATCTTCGCAGGGCTCAGAGCTCTTGTGATGAATAACTGCTCATTATTGGTGAAATTGATCACATCGATGTTTTCATTTCCAAGCTCACGAACAATGCTGTGAATACGAGAACCTTTCATTCCTACACAGGCACCTACAGGATCGATCCTATCATCATAAGAATCTACTGCTACTTTCGCTTTTTCACCAGGTACACGAACAACTTTTTTGATAGTAATTAAACCATCGAACACTTCTGGGATTTCCTGCTCGAATAACTTCTCAAGGAAACCTGGTGCGGTTCGGGACATGATAATGGTAGGCTTGTTACCTTTTAACTCCACGCTTTCAATGATCCCGCGTACGTTTTCTCCTTTTCTGAAGAAATCTGATGGAATCTGGCGGTCTTTAGGAAGCACAATTTCATTGCCCTCGTCATCAAGGAGAATGATTGCTCTGTGCCTTATATGATGAACTTCTGCAGTATAAATCTCTCCTTCAAGATCTTTAAACTGCTTATAAATATTCGTGTTATCATGCTCATGGATCTTAGAGATCAGGTTTTGACGTAATGCCAAAATAGCTCTTCTTCCAAGGTCAATAAGCTTCACTTCTTCTGAAACATCTTCACCAACTTCAAAATCGGGTTCGATCCTTCTGGCTTGAGCAAGAGAAATTTCCCTATTGGAATCTTCCACTTCACCATCTGCAACAACGATCCGGTTTCTCCAGATCTCAAGATCTCCTTTATCAGGGTTTACAATAATATCAAAATTATCGTCTTCTCCATACTTTTTCTTCAAAGCATTTCTGAAAACGTCTTCCAGGATCGCCATAAGCGTAACCCTGTCTATAAGCTTATCATCCTTAAATTCTGAGAATGATTCAATCAACGCGATATTTTCCATATCAATTTGTGATTAAAATGTTATTTTAACTTTCGCTTCCACAATCTCATCATAAGGCAATGTTGCCTCTTTATCAACTGTGACCTTCCCTTTACCTACCGGCTTGGGCTCCCTGGCTTTCCAGGCTAGCTTGATCTCTTTTTCGTCTGCAGCCAGAAGATCTCCTTCAAATTTATCATTTTCAGTTTTCACTTTCAGCCTGCGACCTATGTTTTTCCTGTATTGCCTTGGTAAGCTCAAAGGTTCAGAAACCCCTGCAGAAGTCACTTCCAGCGAAAAATCTTCCTCTTCCCTGTCGAGATTATGCTCGATCCCGCGACTTACTGTAATACAATCATTTACTGAAACTCCCTCATCACCGTCTATGACGATCTTTATGTGATTAGCGGAGTTTATGTCAAGGCTTATTAAGAATAAGTTCTTATTCTCTTCAAAGACCTGCTCTGCTAATTTTTCTACTTTATCCTTCAGCATATGTTTATAAAAAGAGGGGACTTCTGTCCCCTCGCTGTACCAAAATTTTAGTTTCAACGCTGCAAATATAGCAATATTTTTCAAGTATAAAAACGCCAGAGGAAATGAAATATTCTTCGTAAATTTAATAGAGACTTCACCTTCAATCTATTACTTCGAATTATGAAAAATATTCTAGTTCCCACCGATTTCAGCGATCAGGCCGAAAAAGCTCTTAAAGTCGCTGCACAACTGGCCCGAAAATTCGACAGTGAGATCTATTTGCTCCATATGCTGGAGCTACCCATGATGTTGATCGACCCGGTACATGGCAGTAGCCAGAATGTTCCTGAAGCATTATTTTTTATGAAGCTAGCGCATCAAAGATTTTCCAGATTAAAAATGGCAGACTATCTTGAAGGAATAAAGGTGCACGAAACCGTTCAGTTTCACCGTGCTTTTGAAGGTATTATTGAAATTAGTCAGGAGAATAATTGCGAAATGATCGTGATGGGTTCACATGGTGCCAGCGGCTACCAGGAAATGTTCATTGGTTCCAATACAGAGAAGGTCGTGCGTAATTCTGAGATTCCTGTACTGGTGATCAAAAATGAGATCCCTGACTTCAGAATTGAAAATTTCGTGTTCGCTACAGATGCTACTTCAGATCAAAAAGACCTGCTTTCCAGGGCCATGAAATTTGCCCGGGCAATCGATACGCAAATGCACCTGTTATTTGTAAACACGCCTAATGACTTTTTGAGCACTGCGGAAGCTACTAAAAGAATACTGAAATTTACAGAAGAATATCCGGAGCTGGAAACCAATATTCATATATATAATGATATAAGCGTTGAAAAAGGTATTCTGAATTTTGCACGTAAGCGAGGAGCAGACCTGCTTGGAATTGGAACGCATGGTCGTAAAGGTCTCGCACACTTTTTCAATGGAAGCATTAGCGAAGACCTCGTCAATCATGCCAACAGACCGGTAGTAACTTTCAGAATTTAAATAAATGCTTTCAAAGCTCCATTTTTGATCATATTCCAGAGATAGTTCCAGAAAGATTTAGTTCTGTCCCTGTCTACAGCAATATCTTTATGATTTGCTTTACTATTCTGCGCTTTATTCTTCACGATAAGATTCGCCAGTGCAGATACGACTTTGTTCTTCTCTTTTCCATCCTTCTGTAATACTTCGATCTTAAAATCCTTATACTCCAAGCGCATATCACCCTTAGCCGTGTAAGGTCCACCTACGAAATTAAAGTACATATCTTCAATTTCTCCATGTGCCTGTACATTCATGGCGGGCTTCATGAATTCATTGATCTGTTCCGCAGCGATCCTGCCAAGTTCCCCGCTTATATTAAAACGATCCTGGGTATCAGCAATATTAAAACTCCAATTCACATCCAGAGATGCCGTTTCCATAAAATCTGCCTGAGCCTTTATCACGGTTTCCGGAAAATCCTGCTTATCAAGATTCACATTGGATATCTGGCTTATTTGAAAATTCATATTAGAAAAATCTACAGTTCCCGGCTCGCGATCTGCATGAATCTTCTCTTCGTACTTGAGATACCCGTTCGTAAAACTTATGCTATCAATTTGCAATAGCACAGGCATTTCCCGAAGCATTTGACTATATAAAGGCTTAATACTATTGTCATCTGGCTGTAACTTATCCCTGTAGATCACAAAATTGAATTGATCTATATGTGTGAGAGAATTTCCAATTTTCAGGCTGTCATTTTGCAAACTCCAGGTAAGCCCCTGCATCCCGATACTATCGATCTCCAAATCATACCAGTCGGTTTCTTTACTAATATTCTGCTGATGCTCATTTCTGGAGAACTTCGGTTTAAGCTGGAAATCGGTAATCTTCACATCGTCATTCCTGATCACAAGGTCGCCAACATACAATTTCTGAAGATCATTCAGATCATAATACAAGCTATCAATATTCAGAAGGATAAGGTCATAATTAAATGGCACCGATTCCTTTAGAGAGGTTGAATCAATTCGCACCTGCTCCATACTAATATCACGCAGTTTTGAGTAAAATCTATGATTGGAACTATCTTTTTCAAAGATCTTCAGACTCCCCCCGGAAACTCTAACCGACTTGATCCTAATCTTATTTTTAAAACTATTCTGTTTTTTAGAAGTGGACGTATCATTCTCTTTCTTCTTAATTTTAAAGATCTTCACTTCAAGATTGGAAATTCTTAGGTCCTCAATAACGATATTCTTGTTAGTCAAATACTCAAGAATCTCGATATCATTTAATCTGATGGTATCAACTTTCAACATTTTACCGCGAATACTAATGGCAGCATCGATCACTTCCGCAGAACGATTTAAAAGCTTCACATCGACCTTTTTATACACCGCATTTGCAGAATCCAGATTTTTCTCTATTCCTTTCTTGATCTTACTCTCCAGAATGTTGTTCGCGATCACTAAAATAAGAGCGAGAACACCAATTGCGATCAAAACTCCAATAGCGATTTTGCTTGATTTTTTCAATTTACCAAGATTTAGGTGAGCCAATTTACTATTCGGCAGGCATCATTCTGGCTGAATTAAGAATATTTAACTTAAAAGATTGTGAGCCAGAAGTTACCAAAGTTAAATATTCGTCAAACTTATTTTTAAACTTTCAACCTAAGCTTATTGCACGCTATATTTGTAGGGTAATAATTAGAAAAAAATGTTTTTAAAGGTCGGTGTAAAAGTTTTATTTGTAATGGTCGAGTTATTTCTCGGGTTTTACAGTCTGGTAATCAGTGAAAGTTTGCTGGTTAAATTTATATTTTTCGTAGTAACTGCTGCGATCGTCGCCTTTGGAATTTTGAAAACGATTGATAAAGTCTTACCAGCTAATGGAGAAATGCTCCAGTTAGGATCGGAAGATGAAGAATAATAATTGAGAAAGAAGAATTAAATCCGTTGATTTGCATCAACGGATTTTTTTTGTTTTAAACTCAACCAATTTAATTAGCATGAGGCTCGTTTGTCTTGCAGACACTCATAATTTACATCATCATTTACCCATTCCCGAGGGTGACGTGCTTATTCATGCCGGCGATTGTACAGATGGTGGCACCCGGAATGAAACAAATAATTTCCTGAAATGGATGAGTGATCAACCTCATTCCTACAAAATCCTAATACCAGGTAATCACGATTTTTATTTTGAAAAGAAGGAGTTGTTAAAAAGCATTCCCGAAGGCATCAAAGTACTCCTCGATCACGAATTGATTATTGAAGGAACAAAATTCTGGGGCTCACCCGTTACTCCAGGATTGGAGAACTGGGCATTTAACAGAGAAAGAGGTATGGCCATGCAAAGGCACTGGAACAAGATCCCTGAAGATACAGATGTACTAATCACTCATACTCCTCCATACGGCATCATGGACCAAATTGCTTCTGGAGAACGTTTGGGATGTGAGGAATTGTTGAAAACATTAGACTTCGTTCAGCCGCAAATCCATTTGTTTGGACATATTCATTACTCTTCAGGCTACCTCAAACGGAACAAAACTTCGTTTTACAATCTCTCAATTCTTGATGAAGCTGGCAGTATCGTGCGTTCACCGATGGTTCTAGATCTATAATCTAAAATTTTTGTAAACAAATTTTGGGTAAGGTTAAAAATTTATTAATAAGGGAAGTATTAGATTTTTATTAACAGCTTTTAGCCTGTCTAATAGTAATTTAGCAATTGTTAATCATACATCAATACACCTATCAATACTTTCATAATGAACAATTTTACTACCCCGGAGTTAATAGATGAGGTTAAAAATCTTATTTCATACAGTATTTCAAATAAGAATCTGGAGTCCTCGAATTTTCAGTTAATGCATAGAGCCATCGTAAAAAAATATTTCGAAGCTAAGAATGTGCAGATCAACTATGACGAGCAAACTATCGAATTACAATTACCAGTTGGCCATAAAAAATATACAAACATTACTTTTGAGTGTATGGACCTGGAAAGATTTTTACAATCCTGTCTTAAAAAGGATGAAAAAAGCATCTTTTTTTATGAGACTATTCTTTCTCATTACAATATTACTTCAGCAGCTTAGTAAAAATTCTTCAAGTATCTATAAAGTTTCGGTCCCTACACCGAACTTTTTTATTTCTGACTCCCTCCTATCTCTTTAAGCTTATCTACATTCAAAGGTTTCGATAGAAAACCTGCCAACTTCGGAAAATTCTCAAAACGTTCTTTATCTAAAAATGCGATCGACGAGGTCACGATGTAAATCTTTGTATGATCATAAACTTCCGGAAATTGAGATTGCAACGCCTCCAGAAACTGCCAGCCATCCATTAAGGGCATATTAATATCCAGTAACATCACTGAAGGTAAATTCTCTTTATTGTTACTATAGTACTTCAATGCCTCCTTTGGAAACTGGTAATATTCTGCCATCCTGAAAGCGCCAGATTTTTCGATGTACCGGCTAATGATCATTTGATAGACCTCATCATCGTCTATCACTGCTATCTTATCTGTCATTTAAAATAAACTTTAAAAGTCGTCCCTTCTCCCGGCGTACTCTCCACATCAACCGAACCTCCCATAGCCTCCACCTGGTTTTTTGTAATGAAAAGACCTACACCACGACCGTCTTTTCTACTGGAAAAAGTTTTATAGAGTCCGAAGATCTTATCACCATAAGCATCCATATCTATCCCAATTCCATTATCCTCCACTTCAAGCACCCATCGCTCATTTTTTAGATAGCCAGAAATAATAATTTCCGGAGTCCTGGATTTATCGGTATAAAGAAGCGCGTTGGTAAGGAAATTTAATAATACGCTTTCCATATAAGCCGCGTTAAAGGAAACCTCCATCTCAGCCGGAACTTTATTTCGAATTCTAGCCTCCTTCCGGTTAATTTGCGGAATTAGAATTTCCAGTGTATTTTCCAGCATTTCCCGCACATTAATTTTTTGAATACTAATATCCATATTTGTGCTAATGGAAACCACATCATTCAAATCATGTAAAGACTGGTCAAGATTGCCCGATACTTTCTGAAGCAATTCTATATACCGATCCTTTTCCTCTACTGAATCTTCTTCAGTATACAATTCCAGAATAGACTGCATATTACTGGCATGAGAGCGTAGATTGTGTGAAACTATATAAGCAAAGTTTAGCAGACGTTTATTCTGCTCCATCACCAGTTCATAAGATTTTACAAGGTTGAGTTCCGCTTCGCGCTTTTCTGTAATATCCCGAAGGTTCACCACGAATCCATTCACATTCTGAACCTCCAGCATATTGGTTAGCGTCGCATTACCCAGAACCAGTGGTCTTCCGCATTTTTTACCCGAAGGATAATATCGGCAATGGGTAGGTTAGGTTTCGTATAAGAGTACTCGATCTTTTGTCTTAAAAGGTCATGATCATCTGGATGAATATAATGTAAAACTCCATGAGCGGTAAAATCAATCTCTTCATATTTGGAGACCTTAGCTAGTGAAGGAGAATAATAACGAACACTATTTTCTGTATCCACGATAAGTATGATCTCATCACTATTTTCCACGAGGGTTCGGAAGCGGTTCTCATTATCGATCAACAACTGCTTTGTCTCCATCCTGGCAGAAATATCTTCGATAAGTGCAATCTGCGAAGTTGCCTGCTCTCCTTCCGCCCATAAAGGCGAAACACTTAGATTTATCCAGATGATTTTTCCATCGCTTCTAATAAGGCGTTTTTGTAGACTGTATTGATTGATCTCATTATTCCTGAGTTTTTCAATTAGCTCAATATTCCTTTCGTTATCATCTGGATGGGTAATATCGATATGTGATTTACCCACCAGGTAGTCTTCAGGATAACCTAGTAATTGCTGAAATTTCTTATTGGTTTCAAGGATGAGCCCGGTGTTGGTATCAAGACGGGCCATCCCGATAGCCGCCTGGTTAAAGATCGTTCTAAAACGCTGCTCACTTTCAGCCAGTTCTCCTGCTTGCGACTTCATTCGCTGCTGCATGATCACAGGACGTTTTAAAATCTGATAGATTATAAAGGCAACCGCTCCCCCGAAAAAAATCATAAGCAAAGCAACCGGAATAAGTCTTAAAAATGGCTGATGTAGTGATTGCGGAATAATATATATCCGCCATTCTCCATCTGGCAGAGTGATCACTTCGGAATAACTTTCGTGAAGATCTGGTCTGGATTTCAGAAAAAATTCTTCTTTTTCTGAAACTGGGTTAATCTTAGAAAACTGAAATTGATAGTCATCGCCAGATAACTCTTGTATTCCAGACTGATGCATCAAATTATCAAACTTTATGATGACGGCAACAAAGCCCCAGAAGTCATTTTTTATAAATACAGGTAATCGTCCTACAACGGCAAGACCACCCTGTTTCAGTTCGAAAGGTCCAGCGAAAACATACGTTTACGTTCGATCGCTTCCAGGGCTTCTTGATTACGGGTAGCATCTTCAAGAATATTATAGTTAATAGCGTCCTTATTCTCCTCAGATGGATATACTTTGGTAATAACGCCATCGGGTACTATCTGTATCGCATCAATATTTGGGTTGTTATCTACCAGTTGAGATGCAATGAGCTCAAAATTGTCGATCTCACCCTTTTCATCGATCTGCAATGCCAGTGAAAGAGCTGCCGAATAACTGTATTTAAGAGATTGGTCGATATTCTGAGCTACCACATCAATCATGGAAGACATTTCAGTTTGCCTGTCGTCTACCAGGATCTGGTAACGCTGCCACAGCATAAAGAACCCCAGGATCACAAGCACCAGTGCACTAACCAGAGAGATCAGCAAAAGCTTCAGGTTCAAACCTGGCGAGGTAGGGTTATGGTTAGTTTTTGACATTCAGTGGGTTCAGGCCTGTTGAACGAGACTTTGAAATGTTAAGATTCAAATATAGCTAAATATGTATAACTTATTCAGTACAGAAATATAGATATTGAGGTATAAAAAAACCCGGCGAATAGCCGGGTATATGTTATTACATGTACCAAGTTATGGTTTCCCTCAAAGCATCTTCAAATTCTGAATCTGGTTTCCAGTTTAATTGAGACCTAATCTTACTAGCGTCGATGGCGTAGCGCTGGTCGTGCCCTGCCCGGTCCTTTACAAAGGTGATCTGTTCGCTGTAACTTCCGGAATTCTTCGGTTTTAGTTCATCCAGCAATTTACAGATCTTATAAGCAAGCTCTATATTCTGCATTTCTGCGTCACCTCCAATATTATACACTTCGCCTGCTTTGCCTTCCGCATAAACCAGACTAATCGCTTTTACATGATCCAAAACATATAACCAGTCACGCACATTCTTTCCGTTACCATAAATGGGAATATCATCTCCGCTCAGGGCTTTGCGAACGATGGTAGGAATCAATTTTTCTTTATGCTGTTTTGGTCCGAAATTATTGGAGCAATTCGTAATGACCGTATTCATTCCATACGTATGATGATAACTGCGCACCACCATATCTGAAGCTGCCTTGCTAGCCGAATAAGGAGAATTTGGAGCATAGGGGGTTTCTTCAGTAAAATACCCGGTTTCCCCAAGACTTCCATACACCTCATCTGTTGAAATATGATGGAATCTACAATCTCTATATTCCTCTCTGTATTCAAAAGGCGCTTTCATCCAGGTTTTGAAGGCGACGTCCAGAAGATTAAATGTTCCGTTCACATTGGTTTCGATAAAAACACCCGGATTGCTAATCGAATTATCTACGTGAGATTCCGCCGCAAAATGTATCACTCCGGTTATATGATTTTCCTGAAAGATCTTTTCCAGCAGTTCACGGTTGCGGATGTCTCCTTTAATAAAGGTATAACGAGGATTGGCTTCCACTTCGCTAAGATTCTCCAGATTACCCGCATAGGTAAGCGCATCCAGGTTAATAATATGCTGTTCCGGATTTTGCTCCAGGTAATAGGGTATAAAATTAGATCCTATAAAACCTGCACCACCGGTAACCAGGATCGTTTTGTTTAGATTGCTCATTGTCCCGCTCTCTTTAATAAATATTCTCCATAGGATGATTTCCCCAGTTTTTCTGCCAGTTGTGCCAGATCCTGCTTGCTTATATAACCTTTTTCATAAGCGATCTCTTCCAGACAGGCTACTTTAAGTCCCTGTCTTTTTTCCAGGGTATGAATAAAATTCCCTGCTTCCAGCATAGATTCATGAGTTCCCGTATCCAGCCAGGCGTAACCCCTGTGCATGATCTCCATTTTCAAATTTTGATCCTCTAGATATGACTGGATCACCGAAGTGATTTCCAGCTCTCCGCGTTTGCTGGGCTTTACGTTTTTAGCGACTTCCACAACCGAATTTGGGAAAAAGTACAGACCTACGATCGCATAATTGGATTTTGGTAATTCCGGCTTCTCTTCCACGCTGAGTACGTTACCTTCAGCATCAAATTCTGCCACTCCATACCTGGATGGCTCGTTGACATAGTATCCAAAAACTCCGGCTTTCTGCTCTTGTTCGACCGTAGCGACCGACTTCCGAAGTAAACTTGTAAACCCATGTCCGTAGAAAATATTATCTCCAAGAATCAAAGCAACATCATCACCATCTATAAATTCTTCTCCAATGATAAAAGCCTGCGCCAGACCATCTGGTGACTCCTGTACCGCATATTGAAAGTCCATGCCCAGATCCTTCCCATCACCCAGCAGTTTTTCAAAATTACTAAGATCCTCCGGGGTCGTAATGATCAAAACTTCCCTGATCCCGGCCAGCATCAGGACCGAAAGCGGATAATAGATCATGGGTTTGTCATACACATTCAGCAGTTGCTTGGAAACCCCTTTGGTAATAGGATACAATCGGGTGCCTGAACCTCCGGCAAGAATAATTCCTTTCATTTTCTATATTTTAGATCGCCTCGCTGCAAAGCTAGCTATTTCACCAGAAACCAGTTATTCAGCAGGTTTTCGCGATTGTACAACATATCCTTTCCGGTTTTATGATCATAAACGATTTTGCCGGCAAAAGTACAGATCGCCTGTCCTGCTGCCGTATCCCACTCCATGGTAGGAGCAAAACGCGGATACTCATCTGCCTTACCTTCTGCTACCATACAAAGTTTTAAAGAGCTGCCCTTGGAGATACTTTCCACTTCTCCATGCTTATTTTTCAGCTTTTCAATATAGTCTTTGGTTTCTTCGGAAAGGTGAGATTTACTAGCAACAACGGTAAAGCTTTTATTCTTATTTTTCTTCGGAAGTTTTACTGCGGAAGCCTCCAGACTTTCCATTACGTCGAAATCAACAACGTTATCTACTTTGTAGGAACCGGCTTCTTCCGAAGCATAATACAATTCCCGAAGTGCGGGAACATAAATGACTCCCAGTACAGGTTTTTGATCTCTTACCAGGGCAATATTGACCGTAAACTCACCATTCTTTTTGATGAATTCTTTGGTGCCATCGATAGGATCCACAATCCATAGGCTGGACCAGTTCTTACGCTCTTCATACGAAAGATATCTTCCTTCTTCTGAAAGCACCGGAATATCTGTTGCAGACAGATGCTGCATGATAATCTGGTGAGAAGCAAGGTCGGCTTTAGTAAGCGGAGAATCATCTCCTTTAAAGTCTACTTCAAAATCTTCGTTCTCGTAAATTTCCATGATCCTTTTGCCCGCTTCCAGCGAAGCTTCGATCGCTATCTCTAAATTATTTTGCATGTCGTTTTTAAAGTAATTTCTCAAATCTTATAAAATATTTCAAACCATTGCAGGTATTGTTTGATTCCTTCCTCTATGTCAATTTTGGGCTGATAGCCATAACGCTGCATTAGCGGCCGTGAGTCTGCCCAGGTTCTATTTACATCTCCCTGCTGCATGGGCATCAAATTCTTTTTAGCCTTGATCCCTAACTGCTTTTCGATCTCCTCGATAAAATCCAGCAACTTTACCGGCTGGCTGTTTCCAATATTAAATATGCGGTGTAGTGCATTCTTATTAGTATCCGAATCATTGATCACCGCGTTCACTCCATTGATGATATCATCTACAAAGGTAAAGTCTCTTTCCAGGTTCCCTTCGTTGAACACCCGGATAGGTTCTCCATTTTTGATAGCATTTACAAATAGAAACATCGCCATATCTGGTCGTCCCCAAGGCCCATATACTGTAAAAAACCGTAAACCTGTACAGCGAATTCCGAAGAGATGACTATAGGTATACGCCATCAGTTCATTGCTGCGCTTCGTTGCCGCATATAAACTAATAGGCTCATCTACTCTATCTTCTTCGGAAAATGGAACTTTTTTGTTCTGTCCATATACGCTGGAAGAACTGGCATATACGAAATCCTTAATGTTATAAAGTCGGCAGCATTCCAGAATGTTGGCAAACCCCACAAGATTACTGTCTATATATGCCTGAGGATTTTCAATACTATAGCGTACTCCCGCCTGTGCTGCAAGATTACAAACCATATCAAACTGGTAAGCTTTAAAAATTCCAGGTAAATTTTCGCGATCCTGAAGGTCCATTTTATGGAAAATGAAATCGGGATACTGCTGACTCTTCACCGGCTGATTAAATGCAGAATCTGCCGCTACATTAACTCCTAATTCAGCAAGACGTCCAATTTTAAGGGATGGGCAGTAATAATCATTAAGATTATCCAGACCAATTACAGTATGACCTTCCTGCAAAAGTTTTTTGCACAGGTGAAATCCAATAAATCCGGCTGCCCCGGTAACTAATATCTTCATAGAGATTATGAGCTCAAACGATCAAAAACTGCAGAAAACATTCCATTTCTGTCAGTTCGCTGCTAAAATATTGGAATTAACCGATAAATTATAATTTTAAGAAGCTAAGTATTCTTAAACTACGTCATGTACACTGGCGGTAAGTATCCAGCCAAGTTCTTCGAGGATCAGTTTTAGCTTTTTATCACCAACTTCTTTGATTACTGCCGTTTGATTCGCCATTTTACCCGATTTAAGTTTTACCTGATCTCCGGGTTTAAACTGGGTAACTTCCAGATCTGAGATCTTATCATTATTAAGCCATGACCGTATAGCATCGATCTCGGCATCCTTAGCGATCGCCGGTTTATTGAGCCATTGCAAAAAATTCACCACTCCGGGAGCTTCAAACACCCTTGACCTCTCAGCCTCAGTGATATTTACAAAAATATAGGATCTGAATAATGGAACGGTAACTTTCTTCTTACGGTCGCTCCATTGACGGACTTCCACGATCGTAGGGCAGAATACCTCTAATCCCATTTTGGAGAGATATTCTGAAGTTTTGATCTCGTGTTGTGATCTTGTTCTTGCTACATACCACGGCATACTGCGATAGATTTAATGAGTATTCGATTTCACAGTAGGGTCTTGAAACTATAAGTGCACAAAGTTCGTTATTTTAAACCTGCGGAACAATTTTTTAGAAGGCTGAAAACCATTGCTTCAGAATATCGGTTTTTAAGTGAATAATTCTAAAGAGGTATTTCCAGGAATACCGGGCCTTATTGGAAGTGACTTCAGGAACCTGAATATTCTATAGTTTTAAAAACTAAATTTTGGATTCGCAGCCTTCCGAAGAAGTAAGAAGACTTTTTATATATTGGTTGATGTAAATTGGTGATTTGATTTCGAAAGGCTCCCTTCGACAGGCTTCCTTCGACAAGCTCAGGATGGCGGCAATGTCTTTTCTAAAACCTATTATTTGACAAGAAATATTGGTATTATATACGACCGCCTATTCTCTGATTTTTTTTAACAAGCATCCTTCGAAAGATTCAGGATGGTGGTATGATTTTCTCTATAATAGTTGTTATAGAAATTAGAGAGCGGGTTCAGACATATAGGGTTTATTCCTTTTTTGCATTATCTCAAACCGGTTTCTGGTTAAATGTTACTCAGATCCTGTCTGCCGATGACAGTTATTATCTCAACGGAATTTTTCAATACTCTATAATAGTTGGAATCTGACCCACAAACATATCTTCGGTAACCAGGTTTTATAAAATCAATAGATTCGAATGCGAAAAGTCGTTCTGCAATCATATCGAAGTATTCGAAAAACCTCTCAAAATATTTGTCGGCTTGAATAACTCCGAGTCGCTTTATTCCAAATTGATGTATTCTAATTAATTCTTCTTAGTAAGATTACTTAATTTGTAATTAACCATTAAGCAAAGATTTCGATTGCGCTAGAATTTGTTCTTTACTGTCTTTTGTAAATCCGCTTTTCTCAGCTTTCTCAATCTTATCTTTGGCATAATCAATCTGAATTTGTTGATTTCGGGCTTGTCTTATCAAATCATTTAACAGTTCACTTTTGCTGGAATATTCTTGATTATCAACTTTAGATTTTAGCCACTCATCATTTGGCTTTGTGAAGGAAATACTTTGTCTGGACATAATAGCTGGTTTGATGTAAAGCATCAAAATCGCATCAGACACGAATTATCCAACCGAATATTCTGTAGAATAAAGTTTTGATGGAATAACTTCCTTCGACAGACTTCCTTCGACAGGCCTCCTTCGACAGGCTCAGGATGGCCGCATAAGCATCTAAAATGGCGTAGGAAAATATACTAAGATTTACTGATATGAAATTTCATTTCATAAACAACTTCGAGAGTATCCTCGGGCAAGCACCTTTCTTAAAGCTTACTTCGACAGGCTCGGCACACGCTTCTCGCCCTTACAATATATAAAACAAAAAAACCCAAACTTTTCAGTTTGGGTTTTTAACATTTTTGTTGGCCTACTAGGGCTACCATACTTTTTCAATTTTTTAAAACCCTTGTTAACTTTATATACTATACTGGTACTGCTACTATAGGAATGTAATTTGACAAATTTAAATAGTGTTTAACTGAAATATTTCCCCCTATTTCGCCCCCTGCTTAATCGATTTTAACTAATTTTATAAAGTTTTTTATTACAGTCCGTTAATTTCTATTAATAATTATGCAGGTTTCCTTCACTCTAAGAAAAGATAAAATTACCAAAAATGGGCTGATGCCTGTAAGAATGCTTATCACTTCCAACGGAGAACGAATAAGAAAAAGCGTTCACAACGTAAAAACCCTTGGAAAATATTGGAAAAACGAGAGGATTAAACCCAACTTAAAATCGGAAGAATATAATTATCACGTAGAGTACAATAAACAATTGGATGATCTAGAAAATCGTGTTAAACTCATATTTCGCTATGCTCTTCTTAATGATATAATTGCAGATAAAAATTATATTCTTAGACAACTAGACAATAAAAATTTCGGGACTAATTCTATAGCTCCAAAATTCATTGAATCTTTTGATGAATTCATTGAAACAAACCGAAGCTCAAAAGCAGAAGGCACAATTAAGAAATATGTTTCCACTATAAATTTCATTAAAGACTTCCAGGAATATTCAAACTATGATTTGAGTTTCAACAATATAAACTTTGATTTCTATGAAAAATTCCGAGACTATGCTTTTAATGAAAGAAACACCCTTAACAATTATTTCGGAAGGTTAATTGCCGGAATCAAAACATTTATGAACTGGGCTTTTGAAAGGAATTACCATGAAAACCTCGAATTCAAAAAATTTAAGACGGTTCATAATACAATAGAAGTCATTTATCTTACTATGGATGAATTGATGAAGCTCTACAAACATGATTTTAAATCAAAACGATTGGAGCATGTTAGGGATTTCTATTGCTTCGGTTGTTTTACGGGACTTCGTTTTAGCGATATTAAGCAACTAAAGCCTTCAAATATCTATTCTGATCATATACGGTTAAACATCCAAAAGACTAAGAGCATAGATCATAAAATTCCACTGAATAATTTTGCTCAGGCAATCTTAGAAAAATATTCAGATACCATCTACGAACCCTTACCAGCGATTTCAGGACAAAAATTCAACAAGTATATAAAGGAATGTTGTGAAATAGTGGAAATCAACACTCAAATTAATACAACCAGATATATAGGACAAAGAAGGGTAGATAAAGTGCAATCGAAACATAAATTAATTACTAGTCATACCGCACGAAAAACTTTTGTAACCAATTCTTTAATCCTGGGGATGAAAGAAATGGTAGTTAGAAATATTACTGGCCATAAAGACGAGAATTCCTTTAAACGCTATGTAGAAATTGCTGAAGATTTTAAAAAGCAGGAAATGGATAATACCTGGAATAAATTCTAAAGTTATGTTCAAACACGAAATAGATCCTCAATCTAAATACATTAAAACACTCAAAAACAAACATCCACGATTATTCCAGATGGTATTTTATTTAGAAGAGATGAATTATCTCAATCCTATTGATAGGGCATTTTATTGCATTAGGGTTAGAGAAAAATTTTACAAAGCATATCGAGATATAATTGGCGAAGAGTTTTACCATGAAAATGAGAAATCCTTTAAATATGAATATAAAGCAGAAGACTGTTCTAAAGCACAATATTCCTGGAGTGAGTTTATAAATGGAATTGACGACTATTTAGTAACTGAAATATCAGACAACTTAAGTAAGATTAAAACTGATTATCATTTAAATGATCTAGAATGGAGTTTAACGAAACCTGACATCATAATCTTAAACAAACCTAATCTATTAGCTATCTCACCCTTTCTCTTCTCTAAAACTGATTGGGTTAAAATTATCGAGAATGACATTTCTAAAGCATATGGAAAACCATTAAAAAAGAATCATAATAACAAAAAATTCAATCACATAGAGGGCTCTGTATATAATAAGAGGGAATTACATTCTCTACCACAAGAGATTAAAAAGAGAACAGGAACTGAGCTAATAAAGAACTATAAGCAAAAATGCGGATTTATCTACGTAAGAACTGATGAAATAGGACTTGTTAGAATTATTATTGGAATTAAGTTTCAAAAGAATATAGGGGTTGATAATTTACAAATCAACACTAAAGAATCCTTAATAGAAGCCAAAAAAAGAAGAGTTAGAAAACTCCTGACCTTTCATTACAATATAAAAAAGCTTAATACAATATTCTTTATTTGGTTGAAATTAAATAAAAATGAAGACAATGAAAAAAGGGAATTAATCAAGGTTTTCACAGCCTTTTTCCACGTTTCAACTAATAAAGTGGAGCATATGGAAACACCTAATCTCAATGTGTTCAACGATCGTGTTTATGAATTAATCTCGATTCTGAAATATTTTAAAGACTGGTCAGGAAGCCAAAAAACTGACAGTAATTCAAAAACAGAAAGAAAGTCCTCTACTCCTATTGTACAATTTAAGGTTTATGATCTTTTTCAGCTTTTAAAACTTCTCAAGCTGGACTTGTACACAAATTCTTTTCAAACCTTTCGAGACGAATATTATAAGAAAACAGAGTCTCCAAAATTAATAGTTGAAAAAATAGATTACCACCTACATCTATAGAACAATTACAGCCTTCAAAACCACTAATTGTCGATATTATCTACCCACATAAAAATGTGGTTTTCTCTTTTATTAGCATTTTCATAGAATTTAGCAGAACAACACAGAGATGAATTGTTTAACTAAATCTATAAAATATGTCCAACCCAATTCTTTACGGCTTTACTAAGAAAGATCTAGAAAACACTATTGAATTAGTAGTAAAAAGACTTCGTAAGACTGAGCTTGTAAATCAAACCGTTATTCACAGCGAAGAAGATAGACTGACACAAAAAGAAGCTGCTAAATTTCTTGGAAAATCTGAACAATGTTTAATTCAATGGAAGAAGAAAAATCTCATTCCTTTCTATCAAATTGGAAGTTCTGTTTTTTATTCCAAGAGAGAATTATTAGATACGGCCAGGAACAGCCCAGGCCTTATAAAACCTTCATACAAATAAAAAAGCGTAGTAGAGTTACAGCTCATACTACGCTCAAATTCTTTCACAACTTATCTAACATAAACTGTATACGCAAATATACAGTTTAAAATCCAAATTGTATATGATATCCGAAGACATACCCTATATCCGGGTACAAACCACGTATTTTAAACATGTTTATTTTCCAACTATTTCAGGACAGACTAATAAAAGCATTGTACCCTGGAATAAAGAAACAATTAGAGAAGATCATCCGAAAGACAAAGGTTACCTGGCTAAGATTCCGAAATATGATGGATTTACCTGCATACCTTCCCATACTGCGTTTAAACAGGAAATAAATGGATTCTACAATACGTATTGTCCTTTAAGTTACAAACCTCTAGAAGGTGGATTAGAAAGCACCATGAAGTTTCTAAGTCACATATTTGGGGATTAAATAGAATTAGGGATAGATTACTTACAACTGCTGTATACGAAGCCTACACAAATACTTCCTATACTCTGTCTTGTTTCTAAAGAGCGTTCAACGGGTAAGAGTACATTTTTAAAATGGTTGAAAGCAATTTTCGAGAATAATCTTACCTATTTAACTAATGATAGTTTTGGTAGCCAATTTAATGCAGATTGGGCCAATAAATTACTTATCTGCATAGATGAAGTTTTATTTAATAAAGAAGAGCTCACAGAACGCATAAAATTTCTGAGTACCACGAATGTCAATAAGCTAGAGGCAAAGGGTAAGGATAAGCGAGAGGTAGAGTTTTTCGGAAAATTTATTCTTTGTAGTAATAACGAAGGTACATTCATAAAAATTGATGGGGATGAGACCAGATTTTGGGTGCTAAAAATACCATCTATAAAAGATGAGAATACTGATATGCTCAGTTCGCTTAAAAAAGAGATCCCAGCATTCCTGCACTTCATTTCCAACCGTAAACTAACATCTGAGAATAAGACCAGAATGTGGTTTACTCCAGCACAGATTAAAACCAAGGCATTACAAAAACTGGTTCGAAACAATCGCAGTCGTGCAGAAACGGTACTAGCAAATATTCTTATCAGTATTATGGAAAAGGATGATTTAACTGAAGTTAATCTTTGTCCTATGGATGCTGTAAACCTTTTGAGTAAGACAAGGGTAAGAACTGACATTACCCAGATACGAAAATTATTAAAAAATGAATGGAGTCTTTCAATCCAGAATAATAGTAACCTCTATGAAAAATATACAATCTGGTCTGATGGTGATATAGTGTCAAAAGAAGCAAAAGGCAGATATTTTACTATAACTAAAGAATTTCTTTTTGAAAATTTTGATGATATGATGACAGATTGAGTTTAGACCAGTAATAGTAAGGTTTAGGCTGTCATCAAACTGTCATCATTTTGTCATCAAAATAAAAAGTGATGACAACTATTGAGAAAAAGTGATGAATTGATGAAATAATGATGATAAGCAAATTCCTTGCTATCACTAGCTTAAGAAGGAACTGTCATCAATTCATCAAAAAACAACGAAAATTAAAATAGCTTATGAAAAGAGTAAAAATGAACTGCAATATGGCAAGAGAAATTGATCTCATTGGCTTACTAATTACCATGGGATATAATTTAAAAAGGCAGAATGTAAAGGAAGCCTGGTTTTTAAGTCCATTCCGAAAAGAAACTATTCCATCCTTTAAAGTATCTAAGAAATTAAATAGATGGTATGATCACGGAGAAGGAATTGGTGGAAATACGATAGACTTAATTATCCAGTTAAAAAACTGTTCTGTAAAAGAAGCTCTTACTCTTTTAGATGAAAATTCTTTTTCTTTTCAACAGCCGGAATATCTTAAAAAAGACTATGATTCAGAATTTCAAATCATTAAAAAACAAAATCTACAGAATAAGGCACTCATTAATTATTTGAAATCACGAGGAATTTCCTTTTCTATTGCCAGTACTTATTGCTTTGAACTTTATTACAGGAATAAGGGTAAGAACTGGTTTGCAATTGCCTTCATCAATAACTCAGGAGGAGTAGAGCTGCGCAATAAGTACTTTAAAGGTTGTATTGGTTCAAAAAATTATACGCTACAAATAAACAATACTTCTACAATTAAGGTATTTGAAGGATTTGTAGACTTTTTAAGCTATTTAGAAATAAATTCAAACAAGACTAATTCAGACTACTTAATCTGTAATTCTACAGCGCTCATTGAAAGAGTTTTGCCTCTACTTAAACAATATTCAGACATTGATCTATATCTGGATAATGACTCCTCTGGAACTAAAGCGAGTTCGACAATTGTGGAAAGTTATAGCTATGCCAATTTGAAAAATGAAATGTATGCTGAGTACAAACATTCAAATGAAATGCTAGTTGAGAATGTTGCCGAAGGTAATAGCAAGTTGAACAGGGGCAGAGCCCCTATTTTCAACTTGCTCTGCGAGGCCTAATCCCTTACTATGAATAGGATAAACTAACATTATTTGATTATATAAAATTATATAAAAAATATATTAACAGATGTATATAACTGATTATCAATACTTAAAATTATTAAAATGGCAAAAAAAAGTATTTTAATTTCAACGTATCACCATAAAGAACTTGCGAAACTATCGGATGCTTTTGGGTTTAGTTATTACAAATTGGTGGAGGAGATGATTACCTATTTTAAAAAAACAGGCATTAATCCTTTAGACTCTAAAAATGAAAATCCTTCAATGGCATTGAAAACACTGGACAAGAGATTAATTTCTTTTATTAAAATACAGGAGAGAGATATTTTAAAGCCACTTCGTCAAGAGGTCTACGATTATTCTCAAGAGCAAAAACAAGAGATTCAAAAATCTTACAAAATTTTAGTAGAAGAACTTAGTAGAATAGATCATCATGAACGAGAAAGGGCTAATACAACATTAGCAGAAATTAAAAAGCAACGAAAGGCAGTTATAGCTATTGCCCAGTTAATTGATGCTAAAAACAAGTCTGGTATATTATCTAAAATCAACAACATTTTTGATTGATGCCTATAAGTAAACCACATAGTACGCTTGGAGCCAAAAACATGGGAAGTTGCGCTTTATTGGTTAATTATCTCGATAAAGAAAATCAGGAGTTAGAAGCGACAATCAATACAAAGAATAGTTTAAAGGAAATCACTTTACTCGAAAACAGAAAACAAGATTTTTTTAATCATCGAAAGGACGATATAAGCCCAATTGAGGTAATTGATAGTATTGACCGCAATATTAAAAAACTTGGAAAAGCTGATGCTAAGTATTTCGCGCCCACAATAAGTTTTAGCCGTTCAGAATTGCAACATATTATTTCCTTAGCTACTGAAAAGAAAAAGATTGATAACGTATGGCAGCTTAGTAATAATGAATATGCAAAATACAATCATCTTTTAAAGAATTATATTAAGGAAATAATGGATAATTACGCCGAGAATTTCAACAGGCAAAATAAAGGATTGCAGACAGGGAAAGATCTCGTGTATTACGCCAAAATCGAACACTTTAGAAAATTCAAAGGTACTGATAAAGAAGTTAAGCGAGGTTTATATAATTCAGGAGATTATAAACCTGGACTTAATTCTCATGCTCATATTATCGTAAGTCGCAAAGATCAAACTCAACGATTAAAACTAACACCTACTACCAAAGAAAGGTCTACCCAGCGAAGTATAGGAGGAAATTCTTATCAAGTAGGTTTTGATCGTATGAAATGGATCAATAAGAATGAGAAATCTTTTGATACTCTTTTCAATTATAGAAGATCCGCCATTGAAAAATTTGATAATCAATATATTTTAAAGAATGGTTCTCCTCGAGAAAAAGACCTACTTATCAAAAAAATAGATGAAAGCAAAAGACTTAATAAGCAAGAAAATGTGATAAAAAGAGGTTTTAAGGGGCCTAAAAGGTAAAAATAATGAAATTTCGAAATTACCCTAAAGTTTTTTAACGCTACAAAATTCTATTATTCTAAAGCAATAATGTTATTTTGTGGTAATATGGTTTTGCAAAACCATATTAGTGTCGTCCTTTAATAGGTTTTTATATCTTATAGGACAAAAGCATTAAACCAGTAAAAATTCTATTTTTGGTTGCATTAATAGAAAAACTTAAAACTATATTTTTAAAATTTGAAAACTAATAAATATAGTTTTTAGAATTATAAATTATAAAAACATAAACTATAGAATAAAAAATATATTTTTTATAAAATAAAATTCTTAAGCGTTTAGCTTTTGATTTGGTTTTAGAAACTCGCCAGGTTTTTGAATTCCACCATATTCAAAGTTAAGACGCCCACGTTCCGGCGTGGGCTGTTCTTATATGGTGGATAGGTTTCTGGCGAGACCTCTAAAACTAGTGAGTTCAGTTCCACGCTTTTTTGTGCTTGAACTTCACGATCAAAGGCTACTTAATATTTAAAATAAGCCAATGAATCAGTTAGCACATTTAAATTACAGTTTTGAAGAAGTCGAAATTTTAAAAACTCTTGCCAAGTACCATGACGAGCCAGAAATTGCTGAAAAGTTTTTATTCTCTGGTTTAAACGAATATGAATATACCCAGGTAAAAAAAATAATACAAAAGTTTTACCTCGATGGTATATGGGACTTTGAAGACACTGCAGATGGCAAAGGTCAATCCACTTTCAATTTTGATCTTAAAAACTTCATACTCGAATACCCCAATCCTATCCCTGAAGAGTACAAAGAAGATATTGAGATAAACACCGTTTTGGAGAAGCTTTATGCTTCAAATCTTGAAACTTCAGAAGCGAAATATATTTCGGCACTTGTAAAGAAAGATCTTATTGAACAACCTAAATAAAATATCATGAAGAAAGTTTTACAATTTTTACTTATCACTATGATGGCCTGTAATAGCCAACAGAATACAGATGCTCAAAAACAGGCAATTGTCAACTTCCTACAAGAAAATGCTAAAGGAGTGAAAACCGATTTAAAGGTCGAAGTTTCGCAATTAGAAATTATAGAAGTAACGGTTGCAGACAGCATTAATTTTTTAAAAGATAAATATCAGTCAGAAATAGAAAAAGCTCAAAAGTCGATAGATAACTTTCAATCTAATATCGAAAGCGCAGAGCAGGAAAACGATTCATTGGATAATTCAAATATTGATAATCTTGCCAAGATATCGGCTAATAATTCTTTAAGCCAATTATATCGTAGAGGCCTTGAAAAGTCAAGGGCTAAGCTTGAAAATGTGGAAAGGCAGAAATCTTTATTATTGGATAAGTATAAAGATAGTAATGAAAATGATTTACTTGTGAAAAAAGCTACAACTACCTTTTCATTTTTTAATCCAAGACTACAAACGCGTCAGGAAAGAACGGATGATTTTGTTCTATCCGAAGATGGCTCAGAAGTTTTGGGAATTATTGAAAATGGAAAATTTAGACGAAAAATGTAAATACTGTTAAAACAAACATGGAGAAATACATGCGAGTATATAGAATTATTACTTTTCAATATTTCTAGTATGCTACCTACTTACGATACTTTCTTTATTTGAGATTTTTCACATAGATAAAAGCTTTTGGCAGTTGTTTTTCTGGGTGGTATCTTTATTTTTAATACTGTATTTCTTTTCAATCGTTGGGCATATTTTCGAACAATAATAAATGTAGCCTGACCAGTTATAATAATTGGACAGCCATAATTAAGTATGTTACTGAAGGAGTAGAAATCACAATGCACCTCAGATCTTAGTCTTTATTAATAATTCGCTGCATCGCTTCTATAAATTCTTCATCGGAAGCTTTATCGATTTTGTCCTCAATAATTTTCAGGTGCTTTGTGATATCGAAATCCGGGGGATTGCCACTTACTTTAACCAGGGTCTCTACCTGAGCCTCCAAGATTGCCTTTAAGTATTGCTGATTAATGATATGGTAAGAAAGTAGGTGTATGAGATATTTCTTATAATCCAGGGTAACTTTTTCATTCTCGAAATCCTTAAAAAAATCTTCCAAATCCATAGAGAAATTATTTTCAATTTAATAAAGATAAGAAATGGTATAACTATTTTTTAGTGTCAAGAGTGAAAAGTTAATTCATATCTATATTTGCTATTTATAGATATTTTAGTAATTTTAAACTATGAATATAAGTTTCACAAAAAAACAAGAAGAATATATCTCCAAGCAGGTTGCTTCTGGGGAATATCAAAATAATAGCGAAGTCATAAGGGATGCTTTGAGACTTCATGGTATCTATCGGGAAAAAGTAATCCAAGACCTTAGAAAGGAAATTGAGCTTGGTTGGGATGGGCCTGATAGTTCAATGACGATGGATCAGATTATTGAATCCAAGAGAAAGTCTTAATGGATCATTACATCTTATCTCAAAAAACCCATGATGATATTGATGACATCTATGAATTTGGCGTTGGTAAATTTGGCGAAGATCAGGCTCTGGAATATCTAATTGGTTTGAAAACACATTTTCAATTTCTTCTAAAAAATCCATACATCGGAAAAAATCGGGATGAAATTAAGGAAGGCCTTTCTAGCTTTCCCTATGTTTCACATATAGTATTCTACAGGATTTTCAAAAACCATATTAGGATAGTCCGGGTTCTTCACGGAAGCAGGGATTACAAGAATTTTTTAAGATGATGCCCTGTGAATAAATAAAATGTTAATGCCGAGTTACTTTTGTTATTTTTGGGAACTCAGTAACCCTTTATAATATTTAATGGCATTATTCCAGGCATCAGTTCTAAAATCACATCTTGCTTTGCTTGATGAAAAAATAGTTGATAAAGCATATAAGAAATATCAAAAATACTTCTGGAACACTACTATTCAAGAAAACATAAAAAGTGCGAAAGAAGAACAATACCAGGCAACTTTTCTAAATGAGTTGTTCGTTAATATTTTAGGCTATACTCTATTTCCAAATCCCAATTCAAATTTAACTACCGAGTTCAAAAACGAAAAGAACGCACGAAAAGCGGATGGTGCTATCTTAAAGGATGGTATGGCAATAGGTGTAATCGAGTTAAAAGGCACTAATACAAAAGACTTAGAGAGTATCCGTCGTCAAGCGTTTGATTATAAAGCCAATCAAAAAGGTTGTGTGTACGTAATAACGTCCAACTTCGAAAAGCTACGTTTTTATATCAATGATGCAACCGAATTTGAAGAATTCGATTTGTTTACACTTTCGAAAAATCGGTTTACCCTACTCTATCTATGCCTACATATTGATAAGGTACATAATGATGTCCCACTCAAAATTAAGGAAGCATCCATTGCAGAAGAAGAAGAAATTACAAAGGCATTCTATAAAGATTACTCCATATTTAAGCGTGAACTCTATCGAGACCTGGTACGGAATAACGCAAAAACGGTAAAGGCAAAATTAAGTGAGACCGAGCGTATAGATGATCTAAAGGATATTCAACGACTTGAAAAGAATGTAAAGCTCACTCTTTTTCAAAAGTCTCAAAAACTTATAGACCGCTTCCTGTTTATCTTTTTTGCAGAAGACAGAATGCTGCTACCCTCTAATTCTACACTTCAAATATTAAACAAATGGAAGGACGATTGGGATTTTGGCGATGAACGCCCTTTATACGGCCTTTTTAAGCAATATTTTAATTTTCTGGACATAGGACGCAAAGGAACACAAAAACGCGCAGAGATTTACGCTTATAATGGCGGCTTGTTTAAACCCGATGCTATACTCGATGCCCTTGAAATTGATAATGACTTATTGTACAAATACACTATCAAATTGTCCAATTATGATTTTGAAAGCCAAGTAGATGTTAATATCCTGGGACATATTTTTGAGAACTCCCTTAATGAAATTGAAAGTGTAAACGCAGAGATTGAAGGCGGTGAGTTTGACAAACAGACCAGTAAGCGCAAAAAAGATGGGGTTTTCTACACACCAAAGTATATTACCAAGTATATCGTAGAGAATACTGTCGGTAAACTTTGTGAGGAAAAGAAGATAGAGCTAGGTTTTAAAGAGGCAGATTATTTTGAAGTCAAAAAAGGCACACATCAAAACACTAAAAAACAGCTTTTAGAAACGCTGGACAGCTATCGTAATTGGCTTTTACAGTTGACCATTTGTGATCCCGCTTGCGGTTCTGGGGCATTTTTGAACCAGGCACTTGATTTCCTAATTAAGGAACACAACTATATTGATGAACTAAAAACCAAAATTTTAGGTGGTGGTTTGCAATTTCCAGATATTGAAAACACCATTTTAGAAAACAATATTTACGGAGTTGACCTTAACCAGGAAAGTGTAGAGATCGCCAAACTATCCTTATGGCTGCGTACTGCACAACCACGACGTAAACTGAACGATTTGAGTAGGAATATTAAATGTGGCAATAGCCTTATAGACAGTAAAAGTGTAGCTGGCCATAAAGCATTTAAGTGGGAAAATGAATTTCCAGAAATTTTTGCCGATGGCGGTTTTGATGTGATTATAGGTAATCCGCCTTATGTTGCAAGATCCATTGATGAAAAAGCAAAAAAATATATTAATAGTAATTATCAAACTGCTCAATATCAAGTAGAACTATATGTTTCTTTCATTGAAAAAGGAACTGAATTATTAAAACCAAAGGGGGAAATTAGCTTTATAGTTCCTAATTCTTGGTTAAAAAATTTAAGGATGTCTCATTGTCGGAAATATATCCTTGAAAATCTTGATTTATCAACACTCATTCCGAATTTGGAAAACGTCTTTCCAGATGCATCTGTAGATACTCTAATTTTAGTCGCCAAAAAAGATGCTCCATTCGGCAAAGTTGATATTGTTAATTTTATAGATAAGCAAATTGTTTACAAGCATCCTATAGACCAGTTAAGATTCTATAAGAATGAAGGATATATTTTTGATGTTGAAATAAGTGAGAATATATTACCTATTATCAGAAAAGTAAGAAACGATGTTATTGAAGTGGGTGCAATAATGGACGTTACAAGAGGTGTAAATCCCTATGATAAATATACTGGACAATCAGCTGAAGTTATAAAAGAACGTGCTTACCATTCAAATTTCAAAAAAGATGAATCTTTTGTTCCTGAATTAAAAGGAAAACACATTAGTTCTTACAATTATTTTTGGGATAAAGAGCATTTTATCAGCTACGGCAATTGGTTGGCTGCACCTCGACAGGAAAAATATTTTGCTGGCCCACGAATTATATTTAGGGAAATTTTAGGCAAAACATTGGTCAGTACATTGATTAAAGAGCAATTTATAATTGATCGTAGTTTATATATTGCAAGAATTGATGATGAGCAAGAATCAGATTATTTGATTGAATATATTCTGGGTGTTCTGAATTCTAAATTAATGTCCTTCTATTTTCGCTATTCAAACAACGAATTTGATAATCTCTTTCCAAAAATTCGCGTTGCAGAATTCAAAAAATTACCCATAAAAAGAATCGACTTAAAAGATCAATTATGGGTGGAAACCACCGTCAATTTGTTATTAGATATTAAAGATAAAGCCGCTCAACTTTATTCTAAATTCCAGAACTATCTGCTGCAAAAATTTTCTCTGATAAAAATATCTAGGAAACTTGAAAACTGGCACGAACTAGAATTTGGTGATTTCATTAAAGAAATCAACAAGGCAATAAAAGCTACCAATAAATTGAGAGCAAAAGACAATCTCAACATCATCGACATGCTTACCAAAAAAGATGAATTCGAGTGGATGGAATTATTTGAAGGTAATAAGAAAAAAGCAGTAGAGCTTCAAGAGCAAATAGCAAAAACAGAAAAAGAGATTGACCAAAAGGTTTATGAGTTATATGGGCTTTCGGATGAAGAAATTGTAATTGTTGAAAATAGTTAAAAAGTACCTATGAGTACTACAGAAATTAAATCTACGACTTATGCAAATTTTATGAATCGCGCATATCGTTTGGATAAACGAATTACCAGACCTAGTAAAGGAGAGTTCCAAAATTTAGTCAGGCTAGAAGATAAAAATGAGAATACTAATAAAAATTTGAAAGAACTCAAAAGCAGGATGCATAAGGCTTGCGAGATTTTTTCCAATCAAGATATTAGTTCTACTGAACAGGGTCAACTTAGTAATTTAATGAGCCTAATAGCCCAAGCAAATTCTTCTCAAGAAATTTATGAATATGCGAAGCTAGGACAAGGTATGAAGCAAAGGTTTAAGTAGTAGAAACTTTGAAATAAGAATTAATTAAAACACCATAAATTAATTTATGAACTACTGGCATTTACAAATGCATCCTAGTGATAGCACTAAATTTAAACAAGAAAAGCTCATACAAATACTACAAGAAAAGAAGGTAGTCGGTATGGGTGAATCTTGGAAAAATAAAAACGGAGATTTAGTTTCCGATCCCACACATTTTAAGAATGACATACAAGTTGATGATGTTATTCTAATTCGTGATGGCAGTAGGCCAATTGCCCTCGTTCAAGTAAAGGGAAACTGGTATATCGAGAATAACATAAATGAAGAGTTTGATTGGTTCAAATTACGAAGACCAATTAAACTATTAAAGATTTATGATAATAGCGATAAGGGTTTATTAAGAAAAATACTTAGTCAGTATAATATTAATAATATTCAATCATCAGGCACATTGACCCCTTGTAACGGCAGTAACGGCACCAATCAATTTATCAAAAAGTGGCATTTAAAAGTGCAAAGTGAAATGATAATAAAAAACTCAAAATTAGACAAAGAAAGAATAGCCAATATAAATAGTCTATGGCAAAGTTATAAAGCTACCTATACCGATAAAGATTTAAATAAAATAGAAAAACAAATTGAGACTTTACAAATCGATTGGAAGCATTACAAAAATAAAATACTTGATGGCACTCTCGATATAGAAGACTACACAAACAGGTTAGAAAACAATAGCGAAAAGGGTGGTTATTTATGTAATTTCTTAGAGCGAACTACGAGTGATATTTACGGATCTTCAAAACCGGGGAATGCTACTAATTTTGAAATAAAGTTGAATAAAGATGGGGAGACTTACACGTTAAGAAACGCTTTGTCGAGAGGAGAAAGTGAAAACTTTAATTCTAAACAAGATGCAGAACAGCTTTTTAGTGAAGATATCAAACCACTGTTACAAAATATAATTAAGAGCACTTCGGCTCTCGAAAAAATAAATATTTTAGAAAATAGTAATTACGCAGCCAAGCAGATTCTAAGAAAACTAGCTGTTCTTGATAATCAAAAAGATTTTATCTATATATATTCCGATGAGGCAATTAGTACATTACACAATGATTTTTTAGATAGTGAAAACGAAACAAATTTAGGAAAGAACCATGAAGTTCGTTCATTAGTGAATAATATTCTAGACCTTGAAAACACAGCTGTCAATGCTGTCTTAATTTCTCGTTTTCTATGGAAATATGCCACTTCAAGTGCCATTGCTGATTCCAACACACCAAATGTAATTTTATATGGACCTCCGGGAACAGGTAAAACTTATACCGTAAAACAGAGTCTAGAGTTTGTTTCCCTGGGAGATGTTGATAGGTATGAATTTGTTACATTCCATCCTTCATTCACTTATGAAGACTTTATTGATGGTATCAAACCGAAAGGAGTAAGCAAAGATGGTAATATAAAATTTGAACTTACTGATGGGGTGTTTAAAAAATTCTGCAAAAAAGCAAAAAAAGAATGCCTTTTAGCACAGCAAGAAAAAAGAGAACCAAAACCTTATTATTTCGTAGTGGACGAAATCAATAGAGCTAATTTATCAGCTGTCTTTGGCGAAACTTTAATGTGCCTGGAAAAAGACTATCGTTATGATGTTAGTCAGCCAAATGAAAATCTTTACAAAACACAATATAGTGCACTTATTGAATCTTTAATTGAAGATTCAAATAATGATACAGAAATAAGCGATTTAGCATTTCATTATCAAAACAAAAACTCATATTTTGGAGTCCCTTCCAATTTGTTTTTCATTGGTATGATGAACGATGTAGATAAAAGTATTGATGCTTTCGATTTGGCTCTAAGAAGACGTTTTAAGTGGATTAGAATGAATTACAAGCAAGAAGTTCTGGAACAGGAAACAAAGTTTAGAAATGGGTTAGATTTTAATAATATGCCTGAATATGCGAATGCTTGTACCAAATTAAACACATTTATAAGTGAGGAATTAGGATTAGGAAAGTCCTATGAATTTGGGCATTCTTTTTTCATGAAAATTACTGGAATAGCTAACTCAAAAACTATATCAAAAAAAAATATAGAAACTCTGTTTCATTTATATTTAGAACCTTCCTTAAAAGAATATTTACGTGCTTTATTTCCAGAACAAGAATTAGACAATAAATTAGAAAGTGCGCTAAAAAAATTCAAAGAAAGTCTAGGGTAGATGAAGATAGGAATTTCAACAAATCATCATTATTACGAGTCAACTTATTTTAATGATAATCAGCTATGGAATGCTTTTCAATTAAAATATAAAAAAGACAAGATTGCAGTTGAGAAAAATCTATTTTCTAATGTTTATTCATTAAGTACAAAAAATCAAGATTTTTCTCAGCTCCAAATAATTGGTTTTAAGGACAAAAGGAATAAGCTGAAAGACGAGGAGCAATTGGTGTTAAAGCTATTTGCTACAAAAGCAGGTGAAGAAAAACGCTTCGCTATACAAACAGGTCTTTTTGCGGGTGTGATTTATCATAAAGGATATACTTTCAATATTCAAACGAATTACGGAAATGTATTTTTACGTAGAATGTTGAATTTTGTCAATGACATTTATGTTGATACTAAAGAGGTATATGCTCAACCTAAGAATCATAGTAACGAGTTTCAGTATATTATTGCTTACATATTCATCCAGGCTTTAGAAAAAGCAAGTGTATTAGGTTTACCTAAACAATATACAAAAGTAACTGAAAGAAGTTCAAAGGTTAAAGGAACGGTTAGTATAAATCAATATCTAAAACAAGATATGCCTTTTCAAGGTAAATTAACCTCTACATTCCGAACTCAAAAATACATTCAAGAGATTATAGATGTATTATTGGCAGCTTGTAATAAGGTTGAAGATTATTTAGGAGTTCGTTATAAATCGAAAATAATGGGTATTTATCAAACTCTAAATGAGCAAAACTCTAAACGCTATGTTTCGCAAGGAATTATAGATAGAGCCAAAAATCATAGGGTACTTTACAATCCAGTTTATAAGCCTTTTAAGGAAGTTTTAAAATATGCAGAAATACTACTTAAAAATCAGAATACAGAAGCTAATAAAATAAATAATGAACTTAAGACTTATGGTTTCATGTTTGATATTTCTCAATTATTTGAAGTTTATCTTGAAAAATTATTAAGTAAATATTTTACAAATTGGGAGATTAATGGCCAGGAGGAATTAAAGGTATATGGAGGTCTTTTTTATAGTCGAAAAATGTTGCCTGATATAGTGATGAAGAATAAATTTACTAAGGAGGTTATAGTTTTTGATGCAAAATTTAAGAAAATGGAAGGTTCTTATATTGATCTGGATCGCTCAGATTTTTATCAAATACACACTTATATGCAATACTATATGCCTAATTTAATTTTTGGAGGTTTAATTTATCCTTTATCGCAGGAGTTAAATTTAAATAGTTCTGTTTCAAATGGTTTATTTGGTAACAATACGAATTCGCCTAATTTTATTGTTGACGGTATAAATATTAACAATGAAATGGACATGGAATCTTTAATAATAAGTGAGACAAATTTTTTAAAGCGGATAGAAACTCACATTGAAAACTCTAGAGCTAAATTCAATAAAAAAACGAGATATCATATGGTTCAGGCCAATAGCTAAAATTAATTTCAAAAGAAAATCAACTCTAATAGAATTGAGCACAATTTTAAGTGTCAACCTCATAGCTATTTATTTATATACCACATTGAAAAACATTGTCTTATTCAGATAAAACAAAAAGTTCTAGAAAAAGGTAATGAAATGGCTTTACAATCTTACAAAATTAATGAGATAGTGTTAGATACCTATGTTGCTTTACATTAACGATTTTTCTTCCTGTTTGGATTTAGTATAAAACCAACGATCATAAAGGCAACAATTTCAAAAATAATTATACCCCACCATTCAATTATATTCAACAACCACAGATAAGGTATTATAAAAATAACATATACCAAGAGATTTTCTAATTTCAGGTTTTTAGTCTGACCGTTAATTATAACTTTCATTAATCTCAAAAAATTGTCTAGGATTAACCAACTCAGAATAAAAAAAATGAATTTTTTAGTAACTGTAGAAACCAAAGCCCAATCCAGATCTAAGTATAAAATTAGAACTAAGGCTAAAAGTCCCAGAACATATGTTATATCAACAAGAACCCTTAATCTTTTATAAAGAATATTTTCAGATTTATCCTCATAGACGTAAGTCAGATTTAGATTCAAAATCTTATCATTGCCTATACAGAAGTTATCTCCCGGCACAAATCTAGGTTCAGTAGATATATGCTTTCCTTCTTCGTTAAAAATCTTTTTATATCGTTTAACCCCTGAAAGTACTATAGTCTCCAGTTGATTATCCTTTTGAGAAAGAAAATAATCTATAACCTTTCCTGAATAAAGTTTCGAATCATTATTAGTGTCAACTAATACATCGGCTTCAGTAAATCCATATACTAAATTATTATCTTCCTTTTTCTTTTTGTAGGTACCTTTTAAAACATTCTCCCAGTAGTTGTTATATTTGAAAAGGTTAAAAATTTTTGCGTTTATCAAATAAGCGAGCATTCCAAAAACTCCAGAGAGTAACCACAAGGCTGATATAAAAGTTAGAAAATCTGTATATGAGTTTTCAATTTTGTCCTCTTCAGGAAGCACATTGGAGGAAAGTGAATCGAAGATATTTTTAACAGTGGAATAGGAAAGGGATTGTAAAAGTGGTAATTCAAGAACTGACCTAACAAAAACAAATAATGTAATAACCAAAATCAAGATAATTATACTTGATAACATGGTCCACAAAAACCTTTCAAATAAATTTCCTTGATCGAATTGTTTGGAATGAGCAGCTCTAAAATAAAATTTCCGGAACAAAATGCCCGGAAATAAGAATAACATTAAATAAACTATCGTATTTAGAGCAATGTTAAACTCCATTAATCAATAACAATAGTTACAATCTTGTCATTACTCAATTTAATTTTCCTACTTTTTTCGTTGCTCAATTTCAAATCATTTACAGTTTGACTTAATAGCTTTCTATCTTCATCACTATTAAACTGATCTACAAAATCTTCATTAATAAATGAATTTCTAGAAAAAAAAGAATTATTGCGTGTAGATATAGCACCAATTACGCACATCATACCTTCCAAAATATTAGGAATAAGAGTTTTCATTGGTTGAATTTGTTTGTTAGAGGTACAAATATAGAATTTTATTAAGTTAAAAACTTATTAAATATTTACCTATATTACCCTATTACGTTAAAGAAAATTTTATTTATTCGTTAGACCAGGCCCACTTTTAAACATTCCGGATTCTAAGAGTTTACGTCTGTAATAATCGTTAGACGGTATAGGATCTACTTTCTTACACTTTTTAGGTTTAGATTCTGAAGGTAAAATCATTTCAGATAACCTCACTCTTTCCTTATCCGTCATTTGCTCAATAGAAGCCTTAAGAAATTTATAAGCTATTTCTGCTTTCATAATTTATACATTCTACCGACTCTTTAACAACATTGAAAAATTGCGTCTAAAAGATTATTAATCAAGTTATGCCCCCTATCCTTCCCCCTTGAAAATCAAAAAACCCTCAACTACAAGTAGTTAAGGGTTTTTCTTGTTGGCCTACTAGGGCTCGAACCTAGACTCTTCTGGACCAAAACCAGACGTGTTGCCAGTTACACCATAGGCCAATGCTTAAATGCGGATGCAAATTTAAAACAAAGTTTCTATCGCACAAACTTTTTCAAAAAGATTTTCATTAAAATTTCATTTTTTTTCTGAAAGCATATTTTTTCTATTCATTTCCAGACACTTCCAAAATATTCGCTTTTCCATTGCGTTTGTAAAGCATTCAGCATATTATTATTAAATTCGCCACTTCAGTAGAATTACACAAGTATTTATGACAGATTTCAACTTTAGTAAGTGGAATAAGATCCTGGGATGGCTGGTTTTTCTTATTGGCCTCACTACCTATACACTTACTCTGGAACCAACGGCAAGTTTCTGGGATGCCGGTGAATATATTGCTACCTCTGCCAACCTGGAAGTTGGTCATCCACCGGGGGCTCCATTTTATCAAATGATGGGGGCATTTTTCGCCACTTTTGCGGCAGACAATACCCAGGTTGCCCTGATGGTCAATTTCATGTCTGGGTTTGCCAGTGCCGTAGCCATCATGTTTATGTTCTGGTCCATCAGCTTACTGGTGCTAAAGATTGCCGGACCGCGAGAAACTCTTACCGATGCTAAGAAAATAGCGGTTCTGGGTAGTGCCCTCGTTGGCTCCCTCGCATTTACTTTTACCGACAGTTTCTGGTTCAATGCTGTGGAAGCCGAAGTATACGCCATGGCAGCCTGCTTTATGTCGGTCATGTTCTATTTAGGACTACTCTGGGAACGGGATATGTTCACTCCGCGTGGAAATCGCTGGATCATTCTGATCTCCCTGGTCATTGGTCTCTCTTTTGGGGTTCACTTTATGGGTCTGTTAACCTTACCGGCAATCGGATTCCTTTATTTCTTTAAAAACTACAAAAAGGTAACCGTCAAGAATTTTATCATCGCCAACGTGGTCGTGGTCGCTGTTCTTATGTTTATCTTTAAACTGCTATTACCATACACTCTTACGTTCTTTTCTGCATCAGAATTGTTCTTTACCAATTCCCTGGGAATGCCTTTTAATACGGGAACAGCGATCGCTTTACTTGCGATCATCGCCGTATTCTATTTCCTGATCAATTTCACTCGCAAGCGTAACCTGTACCAGTACAACACACTATTGCTTTGTGTATTGTTCGTTCTTATAGGTTTCTCCAGCTGGGTAATGCTACCGGTTCGTAGTAATGCACCAACCGTGATCAATGAAAACAGTCCTGACAATGCACGTGAGCTACTCGCCTATTATAATCGTGAGCAATACGGGGAAACCCATCTATTCTACGGCCCTCAGTGGTCTGAGATGTATTCCGGACTCGACAAAGATAATCCTTATCGCGATGGGAAACCTCAATATGAAAAAGACGAGGAGCTTGGAAAGTATGTGATCGTTAATGAATATAAGAACGCACGCCAGAACCTGGATGACGATCATAAGGCTGTTCTGCCAAGAATGTGGAGTACCGAGCATGCTACCAATTATATGGAATTTACCGGTCCCCTGGATTTCACGATCAAACCAGAATTCCAGAGCGAAGAAAGACTTATAAGTGCGATCAATGAATTTCGCACTCAGTTTTCCCGTGGTGAGAGGGATATGGAAGATTATCATAATTTCCTAAGACAGTTTAGCGATTATATCAATGTCGAAAAACCCTCATTTTCGTCTAACATCAGCTACTTCCTGGAGTATCAGGTTGGCTATATGTACTGGCGTTATTTTATGTGGAACTTCACCGGGAGACAGGATGATATACAGGGAAAATTCGGAGATCTGCATGGAAACTGGATTAGCGGAATCAATTTTATTGATGAATGGCATATTGGTTCGCAAAAGAATTTACCTTCAGATGTAAAAAATAACAAGGCTCGAAATACCTATTATTTCCTGCCGCTTTTACTCGGACTAATCGGACTCATTTTTCAGCTGAAAAGAGATCAGAAGAATTTCTGGGTGCTTATGGTATTTTTCCTTTTTACCGGAATTGCGCTGAAAGTTTATCTGAATGAAAGGCCTTTTGAACCAAGAGAACGGGACTATGCACTTGTAGGGTCCTTTTATGTTTTTGCGATCTGGATAGGCTTTGGAGTCTATGCCATCTTCGATAAACTTAAAGGAATGATCGGTCCTAAAATTCTGGCTCCGGTAGTGGTTATCGCAAGCTTACTTGCCGTGCCAACATTGCTTGCTTCGGAAAACTGGGATGATCATGATCGTTCCAGCAGAGACACTGCACTAACCATGGCCAGGATGTACCTGGATTCCATCGACGAAAATGCCATTATATTTACCATTGGTGATAATGATACTTTTGCGCTCTGGTATGTTCAGCAGATTGAAAAATACCGAACCGATGTTCGTGTAATCAATACAAGTTTACTGGCAACCGACTGGTATATTGACCAGATGAAGCGAAAAGCTTTTGATAGTGATGCGATCCCGTCGCAATTACCACAGGACTGGTATAATGGAAAGAACGATGCGATCTTCCTGCGCGAAGTAACCCAGGACACTGTGGGCATCAAAACCTGGATGAATTATATTCAGAATGAAGATCCAAGAACCATGGCCGAATTGCAAAGTGGATCCATGATCAACACTTTCCCTTCTAAATATGTTCGAATTCCGGTAGACAAACAAAATGTACTGGACAATAATATCGTAGACCGTTCTGAAGCAAACGAGATCGTTGATCATATAGATATTGAGATTGGTGACCAGGTGCTTTACAAGAACAGGCTGTTGATGCTCGATATTATTGCCAACAACGACTGGAAACGTCCTATCTATTTTACCGGCGGAAGTTTTGGTGATGACGATTACCTATGGATGAAAGATTATCTTCAACTGGAAGGAGTCACTTATAAACTGGTTCCTATTCAAACACCTCTTGATCCCCGAAATCCATTCGATATGGGTCGCGTGAATACTGAGAAGATGTACAACATCGTGAAGAACTGGAATTGGGGAAATATGGGATCTTCAGATATTTATCATGACCCTGAAACCCGTAAGAACTCTATTACCTATAGAAGCAACCTGGCAAGACTGAATGAGAATCTTCTTAACGAGGGTGATACAATACATGCGGAAGAGATCCTTGACCTGGGAATGCAACATATGCCGGTCGAGCATTATGAATATTATACGCTACTGGAACCATTTATCACCGGTTACTACGAAGTTAACAAACCTCAAAAAGCCGGTGAGATCTGGGAAAAAGTGACTAAGAAGTACCAGGAGAATCTGGAATTTTATAGCGGCTGGGAAGTAGAACGTCAATACAGATATGCAGATGAGATCATTACCGATATGGAACGTTACCGCGGCCTGGTTGACATTATGATGGTTTATGAGGATCGTGAGACAGCCAGAGAAAAAGCCGAAGAATTTAATACCTATCTAAAAAAGTTCAGGCATTTCTACCGTGAGGACGAAGAAATAGATGCTGAAGCAAAATCTCCGCAACAGGAGATACTGGAAGCGCTGGATGGCGCAACTCCCATAGGGCAACAGGACGATTCGGTTTCGCTGCAAAGTGATCAGCAATAAAATTGAACCCGGCCAATTGCGCCGGGTTTTTTATTTTTGAATATCGATGAGTTTATTCCTGTCTAAATATCCTTCAGTCCTGAAACTTCTTTATCCTAAACGTATTTCCAGGATAAAGGATAAAAATGCTATCTATCTCACTTTTGACGATGGCCCAATTCCAGAGGTCACGCCATGGGTTCTGGATCTACTCGAAGAGTATTCAGCAAAAGCTACTTTCTTCTGTATTGGAGAGAATGTTGAAAAGTACCCGGAAATCTTCCGAAGTATTTTAGAGAAAGAACACGCAGTGGGAAATCACACGTATAATCACCTTAACGGCTGGAAAACTGGCAAAGCTCCTTATATCGAAAATACCCAGAAAACTCAGCAGGTATTTACTGCTAACAAATTCTTCCCAGAGACAAAATTTTTCAGACCACCTTACGGTAAGATCATGAACGCTCAGGCGCGTGACCTTGTGGAAAAAAGCTATAAAATTGTGATGTGGGATGTAATAAGTGGTGATTATGACCACAGTATTTCAGCAGAAAAGTGCTACCGGAATGTCATAAACAATGCTGTTGATGGAAGTACGATCGTCTTCCATGACTCAGAAAAGGCATTGAAAAATCTCAGAGAAGTATTACCCAGAGTGATGAGATACTACGCTGAAAAAGGCTTTACTTTCAAAAGTCTTACTGATGCTCCTTTAGAAGACCAATAAGCGTATTTGCATTCTGCTCACCGCTTTGGCGCCATTTCATTTCACCGTCCCTGTAGATCATAAGCGTTGGCAAACCCTTTACTCTCAAGGCTTCAGCAAGCTGAGAATTCTTATCCACATCGAGCTTTATGACCTTGGCTTTATCACCTAAAGCGGCCGCGACATCACGTAATACCGGATGCATGGCTTCGGAAGCTTCGCTCCATTCAGCATAAAAATCCAGAAGTACCGGAATGTTCAGATCTACTAGTTCACCAAATTTTGACATAATTCAGTATTTATTTTTTCGGTTATTTACCGTGTTCGCCAGCTAAACTCAAATATAGGAAATTCTTTGTATTAAGCTGGTTTAGGTCCTTTTTTCAGTTCGATGACGCTAATTTCGGGCCATATTCCTATTCTACCAGGATATGCCAGAAATCCGAAGCCTCTATTTACATTAATATAGCGTCCTGCTTCTTCGTAAATTCCAGCCCAGTGCTTGTAACGATATTGCACCGGACTCCATTTTAACCAACCCGGGATCTCAATCCCAAATTGCATCCCGTGAGTATGGCCGCTAAGCGTTAAATGATAATGTTTTTCGTCTTTCTTAACCTCTTCTTCCCAGTGAGAAGGATCGTGGCTAAGCAGCACTTTAAAATCTTTACTGGAGAGTCCGTTTCCTGCTTTTTGAAGATCACCGGCTTTTTTGAATCCGCCAATTCCCCAGTTCTCTACTCCAACCAGCGCTATCTTTTCGCCATTTCTCTCGATCAGGCGGTGTTCATTAAGCATTAAGTTCCAGCCCATTTCTGCATGCGTATCCTTCAGGCGTTGCAAATTCTGCTTTTTTGCCTCCGGACTTTCCCACTGCGTATAATCTCCATAATCATGATTGCCGAGAATGGAATAAACACCGTCCCTGGCATTTACCTGGGAAAACATCCCTTTCCAGTTTTCCATTTCTGAAGCTTTATTATTCACAAGATCCCCGGTAAAAACCACCAGATCACTTTCCTGCTCTTTTAAAAGATCCACTCCATACTGTATCTTTTCTTTATTATCGAAACTTCCACTATGCACATCACTAATCTGGCTAATGGTATAACCATCAAAGGACTCAGGAAGATCATTGAAATATAGTGTATATCGTAACACCCTGAAGTTGTACCGACCCTTTACCATTCCATACAACAAACCAGCAAATGGAATTGCTGCAAGACCCAGAGCCACTGTGCTTATAAATTTTCTTCTTGATGGAATAGAAAAACTTTCTGAAGAGCCGAATAATTTTTGAAAACCTGCAAATGGAAGTCTTAGAAAATCCTCCCCCAGCAGAACTAAAGCAAGAACAATTTTCGCTACAAAGAATGCAAGAAAAATACCTATCGCGTAGCCTCTACCTCCTCCAAAACCATCATTAGGATTGGGCTGGTTAAATTGATAGAAAAGATTGGCAATCACAATGATCGAGATCAGGAAATAGAACGAGGCAACCCAAACATTCTTTGAAAATACCCGTAAAGCCTGAAAAGCGTAAAGATCTACGATGATGTAGATAACGGCAAGAATTAACCAGCGCATTAAGTAATTTTTTGCGAAGATAATTTTAATTGCAGCGAACCCCAGCTTATTAACGATTCTTTAAGCACATACTTCTTACAAAGCATTCTATTATTCATTATTTTAAAAGCATGCTTCGAAATATTACTTTTAGCAAGAGATTTAAATCATGAAACGTCGACAATTTCTTCAGAAAACCGGGATCAGCGTAGGAGCACTTAGTGTAAGTCCCAGCCTTTTTCCACAAAACATTTTAGAACCTATGAACATCAAGCCAAAACCAGTTGCGGTCGCTACCTGGAATTTTCAAAACGCCACCAAAAAAGCCGGGTCTATGCTGGAAAATGGTTTTAGCGCCCTGGATGCTGTGGAACAGGGAGTGATGGTAGAAGAGGCCAACCTTAAAAACACTACTGTTGGTGACGGCGGCGCGCCAGACCGTGATGGAAATGT
Source organism: Christiangramia sp. 3-2217-3z (assembly GCF_051195275.1). NCBI lineage: Bacteria > Pseudomonadati > Bacteroidota > Flavobacteriia > Flavobacteriales > Flavobacteriaceae > Christiangramia > Christiangramia sp. 3-2217-3z. Next base: position 168,805 of record NZ_JBNJLI010000002.1, read on the forward strand.
TACTTTAGACGCCTGTATCATGTCACCAGATGGGAACGCCGGCGCGGTGGTTTACCTGAAGGAGATCGCACACCCGGTACAGGTAGCGAGAAAAGTGATGGAAGAAACTCCGCATGTCATGCTTGCCGGTGAAGGCGCCTTACAATTTGCCATTCAGCAGGGATTTAAAAAGAAGAACCTGCTTACCGAAAGCTCTGAAAAAGCATGGAAAGAATGGTTGGAACACAAAGAGTATAGACCTATTATTAATATTGAAAACCATGATACCATCGGGATGCTATGTTTGGACGACAAAGGGGATATCGCCGGAGCCTGTACAACTTCCGGACTTTCCTACAAAGTGAATGGCCGTGTTGGTGATTCTCCAATAATTGGTGCTGGTCTTTTTCTCGATAATGAAATTGGTGGTGCTGTAGGTACAGGAATGGGTGAAGCCATTATGAAAAGTGTGGGTAGTTTCCTGATCGTGGAATTAATGCGACAGGGAATGTCTCCACAGGATGCCTGTAAGGAAGCGGTCATGAGAACCGTTCGCAAAGCACCAAATCACAAGGATTTCCAGATCGCATATGTAGCACTCAACAAAGCCGGGGAAATTGGATCTTACTGTATCCACAAAGGCTTCAGTTACGCTAAGTTTCATGAAGGGATTAGCAGCGACAACCTGAGCCCCTCTTATTTGGATTCTTAGTTTTATATCTTTCTGCAGAACGATATAATCTTTGTAATTTTGAGCTAATCACGAATTTTATTAAACATTTCTAATGGCCGATCAAAAACGCCTTTTTTTACTGGACGCTTACGCATTAATTTTCCGAGGATATTATGCTTTTATCAAAAACCCGCGAATTAATTCCAAAGGTTTTAATACTTCTGCGATTATGGGATTTACGAATTCCCTTTTCGATGTTATACGAAGAGAAAAACCAGATCATTTAGCGGTTTGTTTCGATAAGGATGGCAGCGAGGCCAGAACTGAAATGTTCTCAGACTATAAAGCTAATAGGGATGAAACCCCTGAACCTATACGTGAATCTATCCCCGTAATACAGGAAATTCTTCGCGCTATGCATATTCCCGTGGTGGAATGTGCCGGAATGGAAGCAGATGACATCATTGGAACTCTTGCCAAACAGGCAGAAAAGGAGAACTATAAGGTATATATGGTGACGCCAGACAAGGATTTCGCTCAGCTGGTTTCAGAAAATATTTTCATGTATCGTCCCGCCAGAATGGGTAATGGGATCGAGATCTGGGGAATACCTGAAGTTCAGAAGAAATTTGAGGTGGAACGCCCGGAGCAGGTGATTGATTTCCTTGGAATGATGGGTGACTCTGTAGATAATATTCCGGGATTACCGGGAGTTGGTGAAAAGACTGCCAAAAAGTTTCTGAAGAAATACGGAAGCATGGAAGGTTTACTGGCAAATACCGATGATCTTAAAGGAAAAATGAAGGAAAAGGTCATTGAAAATGCGGAATTAGGACTTTTATCTAAAAAACTGGCCACCATCTTCGTAGACTGTGATGTGAAATTTCATGCTGAAGATTATGAGCTTTCCATGCCAGATGGGGACAAGGTACAGGAGATCTTCGAAGACCTTGAATTTAGAAGATTGAAAGATCAGTTTTTAAAATTATTTTCAGGAGAAGAAGAAAGCACCCCAACGCAGGTGAGTAATTCGCCTTCAGCAAAACAAAATGCGCAAACCGCAGGGGCTGGACAGTTTTCATTATTTGGAGGTGATGGTGAAGAGATCGAACGAACTTCCTCAAGAACAAATCTGGCTGATACTCCCCATCTTTACCAGTTACTTGAAACAGAAATGGCTCAAAAGCTGTTTTTTGAACGACTGCTCATGCAGAAAAGTGTTTGTTTCGATACCGAAACCACAGGATTGAATCCGCTGGATGCAGAATTAGTAGGAATCGCTTTTTCCTGGGAAGCCGGGAAAGGCTACTATCTTCCATTTCCGAAGGAACGCGAGAAAGCACAGGAATTGATCGAAAAAATTCGTCCGTTTTTTGAAAATGAATCCATAGAGAAGATAGGTCAGAATCTAAAATATGATATCAAGGTCCTGGACAAATATAATATCGAAGTGAAATCACCGATCTTTGACACCATGATCGCACATTATCTTATTAATCCAGATATGCGTCATAATATGGATGTTCTGGCCGAAACTTACCTTAATTATACTCCGCAACCAATTACCGAACTTATTGGAAAAAAAGGTAAGAATCAAAAAAGCATGCGTGATGTGGATCTCAAATCTCAAACTGAATACGGAGTAGAAGATGCCGATATTACTCTTCAGCTAAAAACGCTTTTCGAGAAAGAACTGGAAGATGCAAACACGAAAAAATTATTTAATGAAATTGAAATTCCGCTGGTAGAAGTACTGGCAGATATGGAGCTGGAAGGAATTAAACTGGACGAAAATTACCTGCAGTCCCTTTCAGAAGCATTAACCAATGATATTCAAGATCTGGAAACAAAGATCTATAAGGAAGCAGGAGAAGAATTCCTGATAAGTTCACCAAAACAACTGGGAATCATCCTTTTTGAAAAACTGGAACTTTCCAAGAAACCCAAGAAAACGAAAACGGGTCAGTACAGCACCAGTGAAGACGTACTTTCTGTTCTAGCTGAAGAGAATCCGATCGTTCAACATGTACTGGATTACCGCGGACTCGTTAAATTACAGAACACCTATGTGGATGCGCTACCAAATCAGGTAGAAAAAACGACCGGCCGTGTGCATACCGAATATATGCAAACTATCGCGGCTACCGGAAGGCTGAGTTCCAACAACCCGAACTTACAAAACATCCCGATTAGAACAGAACGGGGCAGACAGGTTAGAAAAGCTTTCGTTCCCAGAGATGAAAACTTCGTCCTGTTAGCCGCCGATTATTCCCAGATCGAATTGCGTATTATCGCCGCTTTAAGTGATGAAGAAAATATGATAAAGGCCTTTCAAGAAGGTGAAGATATTCATGCCTCCACCGCTGCAAAGGTATTCAACGTGCCACTGGAAGAAGTTACTCGCGAACAAAGAAGTAACGCCAAAACGGTGAATTTTGGGATCATTTATGGTGTTTCAGCTTTTGGGTTGAGTAATCAAACTTCTCTCTCCCGTAGTGAAGCGAAAGATTTGATCGACACTTATTATAAGACTTATCCTAAACTGAGTAGTTATATTGCAGACCAGGTAGAGTTTGCAAGACAGAATGGGTATGTAAGTACTGTACTGGGACGCCGACGCTATTTGAAAGATATCAATTCAAGAAACCAGGTGGTTCGTGGTGCTGCGGAAAGAAACGCTGTGAATGCACCAATCCAGGGTAGTGCAGCAGACATCATCAAACTAGCCATGATCAATATTCACAAAAAACTGAAAGCTGGAAACTGTAAAACGCGTATGCTGTTACAGGTTCATGATGAACTGGTGTTCGACGCTCACAAGGAAGAACTGGAAGAGATGAAAACCATGATTCGAAAAGAAATGGAAAACGCCTACAAACTTCAGGTGCCTTTAGATGTAGAGATAGGAATTGGACAGAACTGGCTGGAAGCTCACTAGAAGACAGTAAAAATCTTTAACTAAAAAACCTCGTTAGCAGTACTAACGAGGTTTTTTGACTAACACTATAAACTACTTCTTACTATTATTTAGCTCTGGTATACTCCAGCATTAAAATTCTGATTTCAGAAGCTCTCGTATTACCGGGATCATTTACATATTGATCTGATTCAATTTTGGTGACATCAAAAGCGAAAGTATCAGATCCAAGATCGATCGCTTTTTCATGTGTATAATCAGATCCATTGATACTAATGTTTAGTACCAGTTTATTATCCACAATATTCCAGGTTCCAGAATCCATTCTATCTGATGAACAGGAGAAGTCATCTCCATCTCCAGATTCAAAACTCATGCTGGCATTGTTACTTATAAACATACCATTTGCATCAAATGTTATACTCATTGTGTTAAAACAATCAGTTTCATCCAGAAGATTTTTGCTCCCACCCGGAGTAGAGTTGAGATCTACTTCCACATCTGCCATCATTTTCGTTAGATCCCAGCTACCAACCATATCTGCGGTAGTAACCGTGGTAGCGTTACTAATCTTTAATTGAGATTCCTGAGCAATATCTTCTTTACTACAACTTTGAAATAAAAATCCAGCAAAAAGGAGGCAGCAATCCAATCTAACATTCATTATTTGTTTCATGATATATATTTAGGGATTACAAACATACAGAAGAATGCTAAAAATTAAGAAGTCCTTAACAGCTAAAATTGACTTTAAACGCACAAAAAAGCACTTTATCGATCTATATATCAATGAATATTTCGTTTTGAAGTCCTTTACTTACATTTCTACGGCTCTATTAAAAGAATAGACCTTTAAAATTCAAAGAATTTATCATACTGAAAACCAGCCTATTTAAGTCAGATTAAATTTTGATAGTGCTGTTTGCTATATGAATTTATAATTGTACATTTGCACCCCTGTTTTCCCGATTGAGATTCGGGTAAGTGGGATTGGAATGTTTAATAATTAGTAAAATCAATTGGTGTGGACACATTAAGTTACAAAACAGTATCGGCTAACAAAGCCACCAGAACCAAAGAATGGGTTGTGGTAGATGCTGACGGACAAAATTTAGGTCGTCTTGCTTCTAAAGTAGCATACCTACTTAGAGGAAAGCACAAGCCTAACTTCACCCCACATGTTGATTGCGGAGACAATGTAATTGTATTGAATGCGCAGGGAATCAACTTAACTGGAAAAAAATGGGACGCGAAAGAGTACATCCGTCACACAGGCTTTCCAGGTGGACAAAGAAGTCTGACAGCTACAGAATTATTCGCAAAAGGTCCTGAGAGACTTGTCGAAAAAGCAATTAAAGGAATGCTTCCAAAGAACAAACTTGGAGCAGATCTTTTCAGAAATTTAAAGGTTTATGTAGGATCTGAACATGATCATGAAGCTCAAAAACCTGAAACTATTAACTTAAACGACGTTAAGTAATGGAGGTAATTCACAAAATTGGCCGTAGAAAAACTGCAGTGGCCCGTGTATATGTTTCAGAAGGACAGGGAAACATTACCGTAAACAAGAAAGACCTTAAAGATTACTTCACAACTGGAACACTTCTTTATAAAGTGAACCAGCCAATGATGCTTACCGAAAATGAAGGAAACTTCGACGTTAAAATTAACGTTTACGGTGGAGGTATCACTGGACAGGCTGAAGCAATCCGTCTGGCACTATCCAGAGCTATGGTGGCGCTAGACCAGGAAAATCATGGCGCACTTAAGCCAGAAGGTCTTCTTACTAGAGATCCACGTATGGTAGAACGTAAGAAATACGGACAGAAGAAAGCCCGTAAGAAATTCCAGTTCTCTAAACGTTAATATTATTACCGGAATATTTTCCGGGGAGTTCATATAAAAATTAATTTTTTGTTGTTATTCTGTTCATGCCGGGCAGAAGTTAGTTTAGCATCTAAACAGTCAGGGCCATACGATTAAGTAGCCACCTGGTTGTTGCTATCTCAACAGAACGTAAACTATTACAAAAATGGCAAACAAAGTAGAAGTAAAAGAATTACTTGATGCTGGTGTTCATTTTGGACACTTAACCAGACGTTGGAATCCAAATATGGCTCCATATATTTATATGGAACGTAACGGGATCCACATCATCAACTTATATAAAAGTGCTGCTAAAATGCAGGAAGCAGGTGATGCTCTTGCAAAGATCGCAGCAAGCGGAAGAAAGATCCTTTTCGTAGCTACAAAGAAACAAGCGAAAGAGATCGTTGCTGAGCAGGCTGAAAAGGCTAACATGCCTTATATCACTGAGCGTTGGCCTGGTGGTATGCTTACAAACTTCGTTACTATTCGTAAAGCTGTTAAGAAAATGGCTTCCATCGATAGAATGAAGAAAGATGGAACTTTCAACTCTCTTTCTAAGAAAGAACGTTTGCAAGTAGATCGTCTTAGAGCTAAGCTAGAAAAGAACTTAGGTTCAATCTCAGACATGTCAAGACTTCCAGCTGCGCTTTTCGTTGTAGATACTACACGTGAGCACATTGCGATCAAAGAAGCACAAAAACTAAACATTCCAATTTTTGCGATGGTTGATACCAACTCAGATCCACGTGAGGTTGATTATCTAATTCCATCAAATGACGATGCTTCTAAATCTATTAGCAAAGTTGTTTCTTACGTTGCAGACTCTATCGTAGAAGGTCTTTCAGAAAGAAAATCTGAGAAACCAGCTAAGAAAAAAGAAGATTCTGATGCTTCAGAAGAGAAAAAAGCAAAACCTGCTGCTCCTAAAGCAGAGAAAGCTGAAGTTCCTTCTAAAGATTCCGAAGACAAAAAGGCAATGAAAGAAGCTAAGAAAGATGTGAAGCTTGAATCTAAAAGTGAAACTTTAGACAATGCCAAATCATCTAACGAAGAAGAATAAAATAACGTTTACATAAAATCTAAAAGTCGTTTAGCTTCTTTCTTTATAGTGAGTTTCTAAACGACTTTTTTTCAATAAAAAAAACAATATTATGGCTAAGATATCCGCCGCTGAAGTAAATAAATTAAGAAAAGCTACTGGTGCAGGAATGATGGACTGCAAGAAAGCATTAGTGGAAGCTGATGGTGATTTTGACGCTGCAATCGAATTGCTTCGTAAGAAAGGTCAGAAAGTAGCTGCAAAGAGAGCCGACAGAGATTCTTCTGAAGGTGCTGCAATTGCTCAGGTAAATACTGAAAACACTAGAGGTGTTATCATTTCCCTGAACTGTGAGACAGATTTCGTTGCCAAGAATGATGATTTCATCAAGATGGCTAACGATTTCGCTGAAATCGCTCTTAACTATTCTTCTAAAGAGGAATTTCTTAAAGCTGAGTACAAAGGGATCACTGTAGAGGAAAAACTTACTGAACAAACTGGTGTTATTGGTGAGAAGATCGAAATTGGTGCTTTCAAAACTCTTGAAGCTCCTTTCGTAGGATCTTACATCCACGCGGGAAATAAGATTGCTGTTCTTACAGGTCTTTCAAAAAGCGTTGATGGAGCTGATGAAGCTGCAAAGAACGTTTCTATGCAAGCTGCAGCAATGAACCCGGTTGCTCTTAATGAAAATGGAGTTGATCAGGAAACTATCGATAAAGAGATCGAGATCGCTAAAGATACTTTGAGACAGGAAGGAAAGCCAGAAAATATGCTTGACAAGATCGCTCAGGGAAAACTTCAGCGTTTCTTCAAAGACAACACTTTGGTTCACCAGGCTTATATCAAGGAGAACAAGCAAAGCGTTGCTGAGTACGTGAAGTCTGTAGACAGCGAACTTGAAGTAGTTGCTTTCGAAAGAGTTGCTCTAGGATAATTTATTCTGAATAATATATCAAAAGAGGTTTTATGTACTTAAAACCTCTTTTTTTTGTATTTAAGTTTTTACCAGCTAAGCTGAAATAACACTAATCTGAAGAATTACAGCTCCATTAAAAATCACCATGCATGTCTGCCAGGCCATTTAAATTCAAACATTTTACAATAGAACAGGATTGTTGTGCCATGAAAATTGGAACAGACGGTGTACTTCTTGGCGCCTGGTCTTCCCTTGCACATGATCCCGAAAGAATCCTGGATATTGGCACCGGAACCGGACTTATTGCCCTGATGATGGCTCAAAGATCTGGCGCAGAACTTGTTGATGCGCTCGAGATCGAAGAAAATGCTTATGAACAGGCTGTAGATAATTTTGAAAACAGTGACTGGGGTGACCGCTTATTCTGCTATCATGCAGCATTTGATGAGTTTGTGGAAGAGATGCAAGATGAAGAGCACTACGATCTAATTCTTTCCAACCCTCCATTTTATACTGAAGATTATAAAACAGGTGATGATCAACGTGATCAGGCTCGTTTTGCTGAAGCTTTGCCTCTCTCCGAATTATTAGATGGTGCTTCCCTCCTGCTATCCAAAGACGGACGCTTTGATTTGATCATTCCTTTTTCTGAAGAGGATACTGCGATTAGGATCGCCCAGACTCATAAATTATATCCTGCAAGAATTACCAGAGTAAAAGGAACTGCTGAAGCACCCGTAAAAAGAAGTCTTCTGAGCTTCAGTTTTGAAGAAACTTCAGCTGAAGTTCAAGATCTTATCATTGAAATATCCAGACATAATTATACTCCGGAATACACTAATCTGGTAAAGGATTTCTACCTAAAATTATAATTGCTTCTAAGTAAAGACTTGGTTACATTTGTTAGAAACACTACACAATGAAACCAGATCTATTCCAGGCTCCTGATTATTACCAGATTGACGACCTGCTATCAAGTGAACATAAAATGGTTCGCGACGCTACCCGTGAATTTGTAAAAAGAGAAGTCTCCCCAATCATAGAAGAAGCAGCACAAACTGCCACATTCCCGAAACAGATTTTAAAAGGCCTTGCTGAAATTGGCGCTTTTGGACCTTACATTCCTGAAGAATACGGCGGTGCCGGACTTGACCAGATTTCCTACGGACTTATAATGCAGGAAATAGAACGTGGAGACAGCGGAATTAGATCTACAGCTTCAGTACAGTCTTCCCTGGTGATGTACCCAATTTTCCAGTATGGAACTGAGGAACAACGGAAAAAGTATCTGCCAAAATTAGCTTCCGGAGAAATGGTAGGTTGCTTCGGGCTTACAGAACCAGATCATGGTTCTAATCCTGGAGGAATGACCACGAACTTTAAGGATAAGGGGGATCACTATCTATTAAATGGTGCCAAAATGTGGATCTCAAACTCACCATTTGCTGATATTGGCGTAGTCTGGGCTAAGAATGAAGAAGGACGTATTCATGGCCTGATCGTGGAACGTGGAATGGAAGGATTCAGTACTCCTGAAACTCATAATAAATGGTCTTTAAGAGCCAGTGCTACAGGAGAATTGATATTTGACAATGTAAAGGTGCCGAAGGAAAATTTGTTACCGAATAAATCTGGATTGGGAGCACCGCTTGGCTGCCTTGATTCAGCTAGATACGGTATCGCCTGGGGTGCTATTGGCGCCGCCATGGATTGCTACGATACTGCATTGCGTTATGCCAAAGAAAGAGAACAATTTGGAGTTCCAATTGCCGCAAAACAATTGCAACAAAAAAAGCTTGCTGAAATGATTACTGAGATCACAAAAGCACAACTCATGGCCTGGAGACTTGGAACGCTTAAAAATGAGGGCAAAGCTACCTCCGCACAGATCTCCATGGCAAAAAGAAATAATGTTGAAATGGCTATCAAAATAGCCCGGGAATCCAGACAAATTTTAGGTGGTATGGGAATTACGGGTGAATACAGCATTATGCGACATATGATGAACCTGGAAAGTGTAATTACTTATGAAGGAACACATGATATTCATCTATTAATTACCGGACTTGATATTACGGGACATGCCGCTTTCTAAACTAGTAAAAAAACATTAGAAGCACTTTGACAGAAAGCAGCCTTCGACAGGCTCAGTCCGGCTATGAGTGAAATTCAACGCTGATAAGCTGAAGAAATAAAATCCTATAACAAATCAAAACAAGGGCAGCGTTTGCAACGTTTGCCCTGTTTATATTTATCGCAGCATTTCGATTTTAGAGGTTTCGGCTTTTTAGCCACCACTCCGTTCACCTGCAAATACTCTACAGATTTTTCAGAATAGAAAATTAGCACACCACTTAACAGCATAGTTCAAAATACAGATTTCAGCACAGGATTTAGTTAAACAAGCTGTAAAAACTGGCTAATGTTTTTATAGTATGTATGCTAGCTCTTAAATTTGCAAGAAAATTACCTTATGAGGATTAAAGAGATAAACGAAAGTTTAAAACCTCTAACCAACCAGTTAATTAATCATTCACTTTACCAGAAAATAGATAGTCCTGAACATCTGCAATTGTTTATGGAACATCATGTGTTTGCGGTATGGGACTTCATGTCTTTACTAACTGCGCTTCAGGAAAAACTTACTAAAACCACCAATCCGTGGGTACCTATTGGAGATCCGGAAACGAGATACCTTATCAATGAGATCGTTCTGGCCGAGGAAACCGATATCAATATGAAGGGAGAACGCCAGAGTCATTTTGAGATGTATCTGGATGCAATGACTGCGGCTGGGGCAAATAAGTCCAAAATCGAAGATCTTTTAATGCAGGTAACTCATGGAACTGATATATTCCTGATCATTGCGACTAGCAAATTACCAGTAAGCATCAAACAGTTCCTAAAGCATACTTTCGAAGTTGTTTATAGTCGGGAACCTCATAAAATCGCGTCGGCATTCACATTTGGACGCGAAGGTCTGATTCCAGCTATGTTCACCTCTATTATAAGTAAGGTGCAGCAAAAGTTCCCTCAAGAAGATCTAAGTCTTTTTAAATACTACTTTGGTCGCCATATCGAACTGGATGAAGACGAACACGGTCCAATGGCATTTAGAATGGTTGAACAATTATGCGGGAATGATGATAAAAAATGGCAGGAAGTAAAAGCTGTTGCTGAGAAATCTTTGATAAGCAGAATTGAATTCTGGGACGGTATCGAAGCTGAAATTGAAGAGCGTAATGTGTTACCCACCATTTAGGTTCAGAATATAATATTAAAAAAGCCTGAAGAATGATCTCCAGGCTTTTTTGTTATTCGGTTGTTGGAGCTATTCGAATCTCCAGTCCTTCAAGTTCATCTGTAATAGGTATCTGGCAGCTAAGTCTGCTGTTATCTTCCACATGAAATGCCTGATCCAGCATATCTTCCTCTTCGTAACTCATCTCCGGCAGCATGTGCTGGTAATTGAGCATATAACACTGGCAAGAAGCACACATCGCCATTCCACCACATATCCCAATAGTACCTTCCGGAGCTAGCTCGTAGGAACGAATAACTTCCATCAGGTTCATATTCATATCTGTTGGGGCATCGATTACATGAGCCTCGCCTTCACGGTCTATTATGGTGATCTTAACGTCAGACATTTAATTACTTCTAATTTATACTTTTTACAACTTCTCTTTTAGCTTCTTTCTTACTTCCATCAAAACCGCTAACTCCGCTAACCGTAGTATACTTCATCACATACTTCTTGTTTGGATTAATTAGCTGATAAGCACTTTGACACATGATCGCAGCTTCATGGAAACCACAAAGAATAAGCTTCAATTTTCCTTTATAGGTATTCACATCACCAATGGCATAAACCCCGGGAATGTTCGTTTGATAATCATACGTATTATCAACTTTAATGGCATTTTTTTCTATTTCCAGTCCCCAGTCTCCAATTGGACCAAGTTTAGGTGAGAGTCCAAAAAGTGGAATAAAATCATCTACTTCTTTTATCTCTTCTCCTCTTGCTTCATCTTTATGCCTTATTACTACAGCATCAAGCGCATCTTTCCCCTGAAGGTCCACAACTTCAGCATCTGTGATCAGATTTATCTTTCCAATTTTCGAAAGTTCTTCAACTTTTTCTACGGAATCTAAAGCTCCCCGGAAATCTTTTCTCCTATGTACCAGAGAAACTTCAGAAGCAATATTTGATAAAAAGATACTCCAGTCTAAAGCTGAATCTCCACCACCGGCGATCACTACCTTGCGATCTCGGTATACTTCAGGATCACGAATAATATAAGCCACACCTTTATCTTCAAAATCCTTGATGGAAGGAATCGGCGGTTTTCTAGGCTCGAAACTACCCAGACCTCCAGCGATGACTACTACCGGAGCATGATGTTTTGTTCCTTTACTAGTAGTAACGATAAAACTTCCATCATCCTGTTTGTCTATGGTCTCTGCTCTTTCGCCCAAAGTAAATCCAGGCTCGAAAGGTTTGATCTGCTCCATAAGATTATCTACAAGGTCTCCTGCAAGTACTTCAGGGAAACCAGGAATATCATAAATTGGCTTTTTCGGGTATATTTCTGAACACTGTCCTCCAGGTTGTGGAAGAGCATCGATCAGGTGACATTTCATCTTCAAAAGTCCGGCTTCAAAAACGGCGAATAATCCTGTTGGACCTGCACCGATAATGAGCATATCAGTTTTAATCATTCTTCAGCAAAATTTTAAAGGGTAGATCGATCTATATTTACCACTTTTTCTATTTGAGGCACATATTTTTTAATCGTCATTTCCACACCACTCTTCAGGGTCATTTGATTAACAGAACAGCCTACACAAGCTCCTTCAAGCTGTACTTTTACCAAACGGTCATTTTCTTCTATAGATACCAGGGAAATGTTCCCTCCATCGCTTTCAAGAAACGGACGAATTTCGGCAAGTGCCTTTTCAACATTTATTTTAACTTCTTCGCTTGTCATTTATTTTTTCTTAACCGCGCTACATCCTGCCATCGTTGTGATCTTAATAGCTTCTGTAGGTGGTAAATTTTTATTTCTGTTCACCGTTTCCTGCACCATATTTCGAGTGATCTCCTCAAAAGCGCTTTCCAACGGAGTAGCAGTCTGTAATGCTGCCGGTCTTCCAATATCTCCAGACTCTCTTAGACTTTGCAGTAACGGAATCTCTCCTAAGAATGGCACTTCCAGATCTGCTGCCAGATTTTTAGCACCTTCTTTTCCGAAGATATAGTATTTATTTTCAGGAAGTTCTTCCGGAGTGAAATAGGCCATGTTCTCAACAATTCCAAGAACCGGAACATTGATACTTTCCTGCTGGAACATCGCAACTCCTTTCTTAGCATCGGCTAAGGCTACATTCTGCGGTGTACTTACAATAACAGAACCCGTGATTGGTAATGATTGCATGATCGATAAATGAATATCTCCCGTTCCCGGAGGTAAATCGATCAACATGAAATCCAGTTCTCCCCATGCTGCATCAAAAATCATTTGATTAAGTGCCTTTGCTGCCATAGGTCCTCTCCAGACTACCGCCTGGTTTGGTTTGGTGAAAAATCCAATAGACAGGATCTTAACGCCATGATTTTCTACCGGTTTCATTTTGGATTTCCCGTCTACTGTAACAGATAATGGTCTTTCAGCTTCCACATCAAACATGATTGGAGTGGAAGGACCATAGATATCTGCATCCAGAATACCGACTTTAAATCCCATTTTTGCTAAGGTCACTGCAAGATTCGCAGTCACTGTAGACTTACCAACGCCTCCTTTTCCGGAAGCCACGGCAACAATATTTTTGATTCCAGGAATTTGTTTCCCTTTGATCTCAGGCTTCTTTTCAGCAGCTTCGATCTTGATATTTACTTTAACTTTTGCCTTCTCATAAACTTTTTCATGAATGGCTTTCATCACATCAACCTCTGCGCGTTTTTTAATATGAAGAGCCGGTGTACTTAAAACAAGATCCACCACCACTTCATCGCCAAAGGTCATTACATTTTGAACCGCACCACTCTCCACCATATTAGCGCCGTCGCCGGCTACGGAAATAGTTTCTAATGCGGATAAAATTTCTTTTCTGTTCAATTTCATAGACTGATTTTAATCAGATTTTTTGCAGCTTAATTAGACTGATTCTAAACGCAAATATAAAGGTAAAAGCTAAGAATACGAAGAATTTACAAATATTAGATCGATGGCTGGATAGCAGTAATTTATGGTAATCTAATTCAGTTAAAGTTCTTTCATGGGATCCCAGAAGAGTTCTTTAAAATTGACTACCTGTAGTTCTTTCACCTCAACACCTTCGGCTTCCAGAAGTTGTTGCATGGCGTTGGTTCCAGAGAAGTGATGTTTCCCGGAAAGCATTCCATTTCTATTCACGACTCTATGCGCCGGAACATTTTTATCATGAGAATTATTCATTGCCCAGCCAACCATTCTTGCACTACGGGCCGCACCAAGAGATTTTGCAATGGCTCCGTAAGAGGTTACCCGCCCTTTAGGAATCTGGCGGCAGACTTCATAAACCCTATCAAAAAAACCTGAATTATCTTTCAAAATTAATTATTCAGAATCCTTACCAGCGCAATGACAATGAGTACTGCCATTAATGCTGCCATGAAATAGTTGGAATACTTTGCAAATGACTCTGCTTTCTTTTCGATCTTATCAAAGAGTACTACGTAGAGATACAAAGCTGTAAAACTTCCTAAACACGCAGCGATAGAGAAGGATGAATTTAAGGACCAATCATATTCCAGGCCACCGCTTAGATTCATTGCACCCGCAATTGCTACAAAATAAGGAATAGGAAATACATTCAACGCAGCGATAAACATGCCTTTATAGATACTGTTCGCATTCGCCTTGCGCTTACTTGGGTCAATTCTTTTCTTCTTCTGTGCCTGAATGAAAAAATACACTGCCAGAATACAGAAAACCACTAATCCTGCCCGCAATAACATCTTTTTTACAAAAGGATGGTCAAAAATATAACCTGCAAGCAGTACCGCAATAAGTGCCTGTATAAATACAATAATACCTGCCCCAATAGCTACATAAAGTCCATTTCTTTTACCTTTCTCCACGCAGGTCTTGGCCACGGTCATGTTTACCAAACCTGGAGGCACCACACCAATAAAGGCGGCAAAATAGGTAATAAGGAAAATCTTTGTTTCTTCCAATAATGTCTATTTAATCCGGAATTGAATATAGGTAATAGGTTTACCTTTTTCAAGGTACTGTTTTTCGTAGAAAGTTTGAATTCCGGTTACTTCTTTTGGAGAATATTCATTACTGTAAATATCGTGATGCGCATAAAGGATCTCCTGACCCTGACCATGTAATAAGCCTAAAGTATAACCATGCATAAATTCAGAATCTGTTTTTAAGTGCATGAGTCCGTCGACTTTAAGAATATTCTTGTAGCGAATTAAAAACTCTGCATTAGTCAAACGATGCTTTGTACGCTTATATTTTATCTGTGGATCTGGAAATGTGATCCAGATCTCACTAACTTCTGCGGAAGCAAATACATATTCTATAAGCTCAATCTGCGTTCTTATAAAAGCAACGTTTTCCATTCCTTCTTCGATGGCAGTTTTTGCGCCACGCCAGAAACGTGCTCCTTTTATATCCACCCCAATAAAGTTCTTATCTGGATTCTGCCTGGCCAGCTCTACGGTATACTCACCTTTTCCACAGCCGAGTTCCAGAACTATTGGATTGTTATTCTTAAAAAAATCCCTGCTCCAGTTCCCTTTTAACTCAAATTCATTGTCCGTAAGTTCTTCTCTTGACGGCTGAATTACATTTTCAAACTGCTCGTTCTCTCTGAAACGTTTAAGTTTATTCTTGCTTCCCACTTAAAATTGATATTTTGGCAAAATTAAAGATTTTAGCTTAGGAGCGGCTAAGAATAGTTTTGAATATGTCCAAGAAAAGAATTTTAGTGGCTGTGATGAATTGGGGACTGGGACATGCCACTCGTAGTATTCCTGTAATTAATGCGCTTCAAAACGAACATTACGAACCTATGGTGGCTTCAGATGGTCCCGCACTGCAATTACTGAAAAAGGAATTTCCTGAGCTTACTCATCTCGAATTACCCGGTTATAATATTCAATATGCAAAGAAAGGATGGCTTCTCAACTTGAAGATCATTGCCCAAACCAGTCATATTCGAAAGACCATCGCTGCGGAAAAAGAAAAGACCAGGCAGATTATCAAAGATTATCAAATTGAAGGAATCATTTCCGACAATCGGTTTGGGGTTTATAGCGATGATTTGAAAACAAATGTTTTTATCACTCACCAGATCCATGTTCTAAGTGGCATCACAACCTTCCTTTCTACATTTATTAATCGCCAGCATTTGAAGAATTTTGACCAGATCTGGATTCCGGATTATGCTTCGATGGAAAGGAATTTAAGCGGAAAACTGAGTCATGTAGATGATCTGCCTGAGCAATGCACCTATATTGGTGCTTTAAGTAGATTCGAGAAGCGTGAAATGCAAATTAAATACAAACACCTGCTGCTGCTTAGCGGGCCGGAACCTCAGCGTAGCCTGCTTGAAGAAAAATTGTTAGCATGCTTCAGTAATACTAATGACAGTATATTGTTGGTACGCGGAGTAATTTCCGAAGAAGAACAGCTAAGTTCAACTAATTCAAACCTGCAGATTCGTAATTATCTCTTCGGAAGAGAATTGGAAGAGGCTATAAACAGTAGTGAGACGATCATTGCAAGATCTGGTTACACTACGCTGATGGATCTGGCAAAATTAGAAAAGAAGGCGTTCTTTATTCCAACTCCCGGACAGGAAGAACAGGAATATCTGGCAAAAAGACTGGAACGGCTAGGCATTGCTCCTTTCTGTTCACAAAATCAATTCAGTTTAGAAAAACTGAAAGAAATTGATAATTATACCGGCTTAAGTAATTTCGGTGATGGCCGAGTTCTCCGGGATCTCTTTGCGTTTTTCGAGAGTGAATGAAAATTCACTTCCAACTCCAAACACACTTTCCACATAGATCTTTTCTTCATGCGCTTCCAGAATGTGCTTCACTATAGAAAGCCCAAGTCCTGAACCTCCTTCTTTCCGTGAACCACTTTTATCCACACGATAGAACCTTTCAAATAAACGCGGAATATTCTCTTTGGCAATCCCTTCCCCATTATCTGTCACCCTAACAATGACCTTGTTTTTGATAAGATTCTCAATACTGATCTCTGTAGTTCCTCCATTCTTTCCATACTTGATGGAATTTACGATCAGGTTGGTAAGTACCTGCTGAATACGTTCTCGATCTGCTCTTACTTTTATAGGTTCCTCATAATCCAGGTCGAAAGTGAGCGTAATATTCTTTTTGGCCGCCTTCATTTCCAGAAGATCAAAGGATGCCTGTATCAACTCAATAATATCAAAAGTCTCGTACTTAAGATGTAGATCACCGGTTTCCAGCTTGGTGATCATATCAAGATCTTTCACGATATAAATAAGTCGCTCTACTCCCTTATTGGCTCTGGTGAGGTATTTTTTTCGAATGACCTTATCTTTATGTGCACCATCTATTAGAGTTAGGATATAACCCTGAACAGTGAAAAGTGGTGTTTTGAGTTCATGGGAAACATTACCCATAAATTCCTTACGATAAGCTTCTCTTACTTTTAAGGTTTCGATCTCCAGCTTTTTATCCTCGGCGAATTTCTTAACCTCCCGGGTAAGACTGGACATATCTGTAGTGATCTGGTTAGGGCTTAAGGTTTTAGAATCGAGAAGTGAAACATTATCGTACACTTTCTTGATACGTCTATAAATAAACCGCTCTACTCTATACTGAATGATCAAAAAAGAGAACAGGTAGCACAGGCCTGCAAAAATAAGGAGCGCGATCCACCAGTTCTGCAAATCCAGAAAGATGAATACTGCCAGTATCGCGGTAACGAAGAGGCTGATAAATAAAGCAGTCCTTATTGCAAATCTATAAGACCTCTTAAATTGTTGCGCCATTAAACTACAAACTTGTACCCAACACCTTTGATGGTTTTGATCTTATCGTCACCGATCTTTTCACGTAGTTTTCGAATATGAACGTCTATAGTTCTTCCTCCCACTACAATATCATTACCCCATACTTTGTCAAGGATATCTTCTCTTTTAAAGACTTTCCCCGGTTTGGATGCTAACAAAGATAACAACTCAAATTCTTTTCTGGGCAGACTGCGTTCTTCACCGTTCTGTTCGATCTTATATTCGTCACGATTAATAGTGATCCCGGAAAGTTTTACAATATTGGAACCTGCCTCTTCATCACGATAGCGTCTTAACAATGCCTTTACTTTGCTAACCAAAACTTTCGGCTTGATAGGTTTGGTAATATAATCATCTGCACCTGCATCAAAACCAGCCATTTGTGAGTAATCCTCTCCCCTTGCGGTAAGAAAAGTAATGATGGCATGTTCAAGATCAGGTAACTTCCGGATTTGTTCACAGGCTTCGATACCATCCATTTCAGGCATCATAACATCCAGAATAATAAGATGCGGTTTATGTTTTTGAGCAAGCTTAACAGCTTTCACACCATTATCTGCAGTGATCACCTGGTAACCTTCCGAAGAAAGATTATACCCTACTATTTCCAGGATATCCGGCTCATCATCTACTAGTAAAATCTGAATGTCTTTTTTCTTCATGGTGTATAACTATGGTTAAGAATGTATAAAATTAAGGATTAATTTGAATTAACATGGCGCTTAACCCATTGGTAACAATTAACTAACTCTTTAATGACGAAGGATTAAATCTGAGGTAACATCCCCGCGACTTTCTTAATGTTTATTTGCAGCGAGATTTTATAGCAAAAAACAAAATGAAAAAATTATTCTTACTCGCATTACTTTTCTTCGCAGCAAACATGCAAGCCCAGGACAGTACCAGCGGTGCAATTGGAGGTAAATTAACTGACAAGGAAATGGGTGGTGAACCTCTTCCATTTGCCAATGTTCTTCTGAAAGATTCTGCTAAGGGAACCACTTCAGATTACGACGGAATATATCTTTTAGACAAACTTCAGCCAGGAACCTATACCGTCGTATTTAGTTTTGTAGGATATGAAACTCTGGAAATTCCAGATGTAGTTGTGGAAGCTGGAAAAGTGACAGAGATCAATACAGAATTAGGATCCAGTGCAGCATCCTTAGATGAAGTAGTTATTACTACGGTTTCTAGAAGAGATTCTGAAGTTGCCTTATTAGTAGAGCAAAAAAATTCAGTAGAAATAAAGGAAAGTATAGGGGCACAGGAACTGGCAAAATTAGGAGTATCTGATGCGGCTACTGCTACTACCAAGATTTCTGGTGTAACCACCAGTGAGGCTTCCGGCGATCTTTTTGTACGTGGTCTTGGTGACCGTTACCTGTATAGTACCATGAATGGTCTTCCTATTCCTTCAGATGATGTGGAAAGAAAGAATATCGATCTGGGATTGTTTCCAACCAGAGTAATTCAGAATGTATCGATTAGCAAAGCATATTCTGCAATTAGTTCTGCAGACCAGGCTTCTGGAAATGTAGATATTTCTTCTCGTGAATTAAGAGGAAAAGATGAATTAGGAATTAGTGTGCAGGGTGGCGTGAATACGAATGCTATCGGAGAATTCAGCAATTTTAAAGTTTCTCCAAACCAGGAAGACACTTATTTTGGCGTTTACGATCAGAGCATTCCAACAGAATTTACCTTGAACAACCAGAGCTGGAATCCACAGACTTCAGTTCCAGTAAATAGAAAGGTAAGCATAACTGCCGGAAAGGAATTTGGACCGCTAAGAGCATTTGTTACTGCATCTAATTCGGTTGCTTTCGAATACAACGAAGGTCTTTTCAGAAACTACAGAACGAACGTTCTTGAAGATCAGTTTACAGATGCTGAAAACTTTAAAAAGACCGATAACAATACGTTGATGGCAGATCTTGGGTTCGAGATCAATGACAATCATCGCCTAAAAGCAACCAGTTTATTTATCAATAAAGTAACCGATGAGGTTTATGAAGCTGGTAGAAACGGTGAAGGTTTTGTCTTCGAGGAAACCAACAGAGGTGAGAACCTCAACCAGTTTATTCGTGATCAGAATATCAAACAAACCAGGCTTTGGGTAAATCAGTTACATGGTTTCCATGATTTTCTTGACGGGAAGAACGAACTGGAATGGTCAGCTGGTTACAACCTTGTAAATGCAGATGAACCGAATCGTATTCGTAATGAAGTAAACATTGGAGACAATAATTTCGTGCAATTGGCCAGAACTGGTGGTTTTCAGCAAAGAAAATCTACACAGGAGATCGATGATACTGAGTTTAACGCCAGAATCGAGAACACCTATAATTTCCTGAGCATGGATAACGAAGATTCTAAGAATGCTTCCCTTATTCTTGGTGGTAACTATAGAAATAAAGAGCGTGATTTCTTTTCACAGTTCTTTGGAGCTGAAGAAACCGACTTCAATACTGTAAACCCTCCATCTATTGATAATCTTGGAGCGATCTTTACTACAGAAAACTTCAATAACAGGTTGTTGCAATTCAATCGTCTTACCCCAGATATCTATAATGGAACGCTGGAATCTTATGGCGGTTTTGCAGTTTTCAACATTGGAAACGAACAATGGAATATTAATGCTGGAGCGAGATACCAGAAGGATCAGGTAGATGTGATCTTTGACGTAAACAACTACCCACAAAACCTTCCAAATTTCACCTTTAAGGAATACGATAACATCTATCCAAGTTTAAATATCAGGTATTCGCCAAACGAAGATTCGAATATTAGACTTGCAGCCAGCAAAACGATTTCTCTACCTGAATTTAAAGAGATCGCTCCTTTCGAATATGTTTCACAGATTGGACAGATCACTCGTGGTAACCCAAATTTAGAAGCTTCGAATAACTATAACCTGGATCTTAAATATGAAGTTTTCCCAAGTTCAGGTGAGTTACTATCTCTTACAGGTTTTTATAAAAAGATCCTTGACCCAATCAACAGAACTCAGGCACGTGGTGCTTCAGGAGTATTCTCTTATTTTAATGCTAGTGACGAAGCCAATATTTATGGTCTGGAGCTTGAAGCGAGAATGGACGTGATCGAAAATGACAATGACAATGGTCTTGATCTAAGTGTATCTGGAAATATTACCAGAATGTGGCACAGTCAGGATCTTAAAGATGTTTTTGCTGAAGATGGATCTTTTGTAAGAACCTTCAGATATAACGGGAATGATGAAATTGGACTTCAGGGAGCCTCAGACTGGATCGTAAATGCATCGGCAAACTTTAGTACAGAAACAGAAAATCCTTTCCGTGGAACTATTGTAGCAAACTACGCTTCAGATAAAATATATGCACTGGGATCGCCAGACACTCAAAACCTTGACTTTATCGACATCCAATACAATGACGAGATTATTGAAAAAGGTTTTGTAACCCTTGATTTGATCCTATCCAAAGAGTTTGGAGAAAATTTCGAAATGGAATTTAAAGGACAGAACCTGCTTAACCCTGAGATTGAAAGATATCAATCTATAAGACCACTTTCTGGAAATGCTGCGGAAGCTGAGCAAACAGTAAGATCTTATACCAGAGGTGCCGTATTGAGCCTTGGGCTTAGCTACAATTTCTAATTTATTTAACCACAAATTATATACACAACTTTTCAATCAAAACTTAAATTATGAAAAAAACAGCAAGACACTTTTTGTTAATGAGCGCGCTTTTTGGCGGACTGCTTATCACAAGTTGTAGTAGTGATGATAATGATATTGAGATCATTAATCCTACAGATGATACTGAAACACCAAATCCAGGAACTTCAGATAACATCCTTAACGGAAGCGTTGATGAGGACATGACTCTTGATGCTAATACTTCGTATCAATTATCCGGAATTCTTTCCGTAGAAAGTGGCGTAACCCTTACTATTCCTGCTGGAACAGAGATCGTTGCAGATCCAGATCTTGATGATAGCGATGCCACCAATGTTTACATCGTTGTTCAAAAAGGTGGAGATATCGAAATTAACGGTACTGCATCTGCTCCCGTGATCATGCGTTCTTCCAATGGACAGGCTGGTAGCTGGGGCGGACTAATTATCGCAGGTAATGCTGAAACTACTGAAGGTTCTGATGCTACTGCTGAGGTTGGAGGTATCCTTTACGGTGGTAGCGATGCTGCAGATGATTCTGGTTCTATCAATTACCTCGTACTTTCTGATGCCGGTGCTCAGATCAATTCTGAATCTCAGTTCAACGGACTTTCTCTTTATGCAGTTGGTTCAGGAACTTCCATCATGAACGTTGCTCTTATTAATGGAGCAGATGATGGAGTTGAATTCTTTGGAGGTTCAGCAAATGCTACGAATCTTTATCTTGAAAATAATGAAGATGATGCTGTAGACTGGACTGAAGGTTGGAATGGAACAATCGATAACGTATATGTTCTTCATACCATTGGAAATTTCTCTACTGCGATTGAGGCAGATGGTGAAGACAAGCAACCTACCATCAATAACTTTACAGCGGTTTCTACTAAAGGTGGAACTGCATTACAGTTCAAGAAAAATTCTGGAGCAATCATTAACGGTCTTTCATTAAACGGATACGATAACTCAGTTGATATTCCAGACGATACCAGAACAGATCTGTCTAATATTCAATTAAACGGGGATGATGCAGATATCGACAATACATATTCACTAACTCCAACGGTAATGGAATCTACTTTTGACTGGATCTCTAATCGTGGTCAGGTATCTGTACTTCCAAACAATATCGATAGCGACCTAACTTTAGATGGTGATAGCGAATATGTAATTAGTGACGTGGTTTCTGTGAATGCCGGAGGAACTCTTACTATTCCTGCTGGAACAAAGATCACTGCCAGAAGTGATGCCGATACTGATGCTACAAGTATTTATATCGTAGTACAAAAAGGAGCAATGATCGATATCCAGGGAACTGAATCGAATCCTGTTATGATGTCTTCTACTTCAGGTCAACCTGGAAGCTGGGGTGGTCTTGTGATCGCTGGAAATGCCGCTACGACTGAAGGCTTAAATGCTACTGCGGAAGTTGGAGGGATCGTTTACGGAGGTTCTGATGCTGAAGACAATTCAGGTTCTATCTCTTATTTAATTCTGAAAGATGCCGGAGCACAGATCAATTCTGAATCTCAGTACAATGGACTATCTCTTTACGCTGTTGGATCTGGGACTACGATCGATAATATTGCGATCATCAATGGAGCAGATGATGGAGTTGAATTTTTTGGAGGTTCAGTTTCTGTAACAAATGCATACTTTGAGAACAATGAAGATGACCAGATCGACTGGACTGAAGGTTGGAATGGTTCTGTTACAAACGCATACATCAACTTAAGTATCGATAACTTCTCTACGGTTGTGGAGGCAGATGGAGAGAACAATATGCCAACGCTGAACCAGATCACTGCAGTTTCAACTGCTGGAGGAACAGCATTGCAGTTCAAGAAACTATCTGGAGCCACGATCAACGGTCTTTCTTTATCTGGTTTTGAAACCAATATTGATATTGCAGATGATACCAGAACAGATCTTTCTGGAATTCAGATCGACGGAGAAGATGCAGATGTTGAAGCAGCTTACGATGCAGATGCAACTGTAGACGCTGCAAATTTTGATTGGGTAAACTAAAATCAAGATTTAGTTTAAAATATTGAAAGTCAATAATTAGCCAAAATTAAGGGTTGCCATCTGGTAACCCTTTTTTATTATCTATAAATTACAGCGAGCCGGCATTTTGTGGCAGGATTTTTGAAATTTTATTTGTAAGTTTGTCTAATCTGTACCAAAGAGAATGAAGCAAAAGTACCTATTTAGCTTTTTATTGTTTAGTTTCCTGATGTTTGCAAGCTCTGCGAACGCTCAGGACTCTTTATCTGCTTCAGCTCGAACAGAAATTTCTATCGATGGTTTATCCATTTATCCTAACCCGATTACTGGAGGAAGAGTTTTTATTTCTTCCACTAAAAACCAGGAAAAGAAGATCGAGATCTATAATGTCTTAGGGAAGCCAGTTCTTAAAACCAGATTAAGAGGTAGAGAGCTGGACGTTTCAACACTTACTCCTGGAATTTATATTATTAAGATCGAAGAAGGAAGATCTAAGGCTACTCGCAAACTGGTGGTAAAATAAAATACACCAAGCCTTAATTTGTAAGCTTCTTTTTAAAGAGGCTTTTTTATTGCTTAATTTTGAAGCTCCAATGTTTCTTTATGCTGAAAAATAAAATCTTCAATATTTCCTCTTCGGAAGAATTTGAAAAGCTAAGCCTTGAAGTTTACCAATATCAGTATCAGCATAATCCTGTTTATCAGAAATTCTGTAAACTTTTGAAGAAATCACCTGAAAACGTTTTATCTATCAGGGAGATTCCGTTTCTACCAATAGAATTTTTCAAGAAAGAAAACATCATTACTGAAGAACAGAAAGCAGAGATCACTTTTACCAGTAGCGGAACTACCGGAGCTGCTACCAGCAAGCATCATGTTGCCGATCTTCGCATCTATGAAGAGAGTTTTTTGAAAGCATTTGAAGCTTTCTATGGTTCTCTAGAGGATTACACTTTTCTGGCTCTTCTACCAAGTTATCTGGAACGCACGGGAAGTTCTCTTATCTATATGGCAGACGCGCTCATCAAACGATCAAATAAGCCTGATAGCGGATTTTATCTCAATAACCTGGAAGATCTTTCTGAAAAATTAAAAAAGCTGGACCAGGCTGGAAAGAAAGTATTTCTGATTGGTGTTTCTTTTGCACTACTAGACCTTGTAGAAAATGAAACTTTTGATCTACAGCATACCATCGTAATGGAAACCGGAGGAATGAAAGGCAGGCGCAAAGAAATGATTCGCGAAGAACTGCATCAAATCCTAAGGTCCGGTTTTGGGGTTGATCATATCCATAGTGAATATGGAATGACTGAACTTTTATCTCAGGCGTACTCTAGTGGGAATGGCGTTTTTGAAACTCCCAACTGGATGAATATACTTGTACGGGATCCGGAAGATGCACTTACGTACGTACAGGATGGTAAAACCGGTGGTATTAATGTAATAGATCTGGCTAATTTGAACTCCTGTTCATTTATTGCCACCCAGGATCTTGGAAAGATTTCAGGCGAACAGATAGAGATCATGGGGCGTTTTGACAATAGCGATATTAGAGGTTGCAACCTTCTAGTTCTATAATCGAAATTTTAACTTTTCCAGCTGTAATTTACTGAAGTTGAGCGCGACTCAATAGTTGTAAGATGGAGAAGGTTCATATCTTCATTTAGCGCTAAGTGAATTTTCATATTAGATTGGTTAGTTAGTTACAAAGCCTTCAGGATCTCTCCTGAAGGCTTTTGTATTTTAACTTTCTAAAATTTATTAGCTGTAGAATGCCAAAAAAACGATCATTCCCATTGAAATTATGAAAATGATCGTCCTTATTATATCTTCTTCCTTGAAATTACCCATATACTTCTATGTACGAAGTCGGGCATTTTAAAGTTTTAAATCGCTCTAATGATATAGGTATTCTTCTTTCCTTTATTTAAGATAACATACTTGTTATTAATAAGATCATCTTTAGTGATCGTATAATCTTCCTTTACTTTCTCCTTGTTCACTGCTACCGAATTTTCTTTTAGTGCCCGCCTGGCTTCTCCATTCGACTTCAGAAAATTGGTTTGAGCAGCAAGCGCAGCGATCATGTCGAGTCCGTTCTCAATTTCAGGCATTGCGATATCAGCTTGCGGCACGCCTTCGAAGATATCCAGAAAGGTTGCTTCATCAAGCTTCCTGAAGTCGGCTGCCGTACTTTTTCCGAAGAGAACCTCAGAAGCAGCAAGTGCATTATTATAATCTTCTTCTGAATGTACCATAGTTGTCACCTGTTTTCCAAGTTCCTTCTGTAGCTCACGTTTGTGTGGCGCTTCCTTATGTTCAGCAATTAAAGAATCGATCTCCTCCTTGGATAAGAATGTGAAGATCTTGATATATTTTTCAGCATCTTCATCACTGGTATTCAACCAGTACTGGTAAAATTTATAAGGAGAAGTTCTCTCTTTATCCAACCAGATGTTTCCACCTTCTGTCTTCCCGAATTTAGTTCCATCAGCCTTTGTGATCAAAGGACAGGTCAAAGCATAACCTTTTCCATCTCCAATTCGCCGAATAAGTTCCGTTCCCGTAGTGATATTCCCCCATTGATCACTTCCACCCATTTGCAGCGTACAGTTATGTTCTCTGTATAAATGCAGGAAATCATAACCCTGTACCAGCTGGTAGGTAAATTCAGTAAAAGACATTCCTACAGAAGATTCAGAAGACAATCTTTTCTTCACTGAATCTTTGGACATCATATAGTTTACGGTGATATGCTTCCCTACATCCCTTATAAATTCGAGGAAAGAAAAGTCTTTCATCCAGTCATAATTGTTTACCAGAACTGCAGCATTATCATGTTCAGAATCAAAATCAAGAAATCTTGAAAGTTGTTCTTTAAGCGAATTCTGGTTGTGACGTAAGGTTTGTTCATCCAGCAAATTACGTTCAGCCGACTTCCCCGATGGATCCCCAATCATTCCGGTAGCACCGCCAACCAACGCATAAGGCTTATGCCCCGCAAGTTGAAAATGGCGTAACATCATGACTCCCACAAGGTGACCAATATGCAGCGAATCTGCCGTTGGATCTATCCCGACGTAAGCCGCGCGCATTTCTTCCATTAAATGTTCCTCGGTTCCAGGCATGGTGTCGTGCAACATCCCTCTCCAGGTAAGTTCTTTTACGAAATTCTTCTCCATAATATGCTAATTCAGGTAAAATAGCCGTAAAGATACCATTTACTCTTATTTTTCCTAAGTGCAATAACTATATTTACCCTATGATACTTGTTACTGGTGGTACGGGATTGGTAGGCGCTCATTTACTATATGAACTGGCGCGTAATGGTGAAGAAATTCGTGCTATTCATCGTGACAACAGTGATCTGAATAAGGTTCTCGAAGTATTTTCTTTTTATTCTGAAGCTGAAGAAGCACATAAACTATTTCATCAAATTGAATGGAAAGCAGCAGATCTTAATAATATTCCACAACTTACCGAAGCATTTGTAGACATTCAGCAAGTATATCACTCGGCAGCCCTGGTATCTTTTGATCCTGCAGATGAGCAGGAATTACGAAAGGTTAATATTGAAGGCACGGCAAATATCGTTAACCTTTGCATTTCCTGTAAAGTGCACAAATTATGTTTTGTTAGTAGTATCGCAGCTTTAGGCAACATTACGAATGCAGACAAAATAGATGAAACCGGTAAATGGAATCCGGAAGGAAAGCACAACGATTATGCTATTTCCAAATATGGAGCAGAGATCGAAGTATGGCGTGGAACACAAGAAGGTATAAATGCCATTATTGTGAATCCAGGTGTGATCATTGGTCCTGGTTTCTGGAATTCGGGATCTGGCAAAATCTTTAAAAAGATAGATTCCGGTTTATCCTATTACTTTCCAAAAGTTACCGGATTTGTAGGAGTGCAGGATGTTGTGAAATCCATGATTATTCTAATGAATTCTGAAAAGGGGAATGAACAATATGTTCTGGTTTCAGAAAATATTTCATTTAAGCAAGTTTTTGAATGGACTGCAGAAGCATTGAAAAGGAAGAAACCTAAGAGAAAACTTCAGAAATGGATGATCGCATCAGGATGGTTCTTTCAAAAGACTGGAAGTATTTTCGGAAGAAAAAGATCTATCACTTATGAAACTATCAATAGTCTGCATGAAGAAAGCTTTTACGATAACTCCAAGATCACGCAGGAAATGAATTATCAATTCGAGCCTATGGAAAGTGTTGTTAAACGAACTGCCGGTAATTACAAGAACTAGTTCCGGTCCTCCTCCATGCTCACGGGAGCAATCAAACTATCCCGCTTATCTTCTTTTCTTTTACTGTCAACTTTTAATTTCAGCCTGCTACGTTGTACAGAATCCCTTAATCTTGGAATGGCCATGATAGAATCCATCATCTGCAAAGAATCTTTCTGCAAGCGCTTAAGGCTATCTTCCCTTTTGATCTCCACTTCCCGCAAAGCATCGTATTTTGATTTCAATATTTTAATTCGACCTCTCACAGAATCGTAGATCCGCTCATAGATCACGTATTGATCTGAGTAATAATTACTGCTTTGTTCAAATTGAAGACTGTCAATATCATATTTTTCAAACACGAACTTGTCTGGTTGTATCCCAGTTTGTTCAAGCTTGAATTTATTATAATTCTTTGCTGCGTGAACCAATGATAACTCGGTAAGCACATCTACCATCTTCCCTTCCGGAATGAGATTGTCTGGCTTCTCAGTCTTATCCAGATCCTGACAGGCAATCAGAAAGATGGACAGTGCAAGTAATAATATGTAGGGCTTTTTAGCGATCAAATGTTAGTCTTTCAGCGACTTTCGTAAATGGTTGATGTTTGAAGTTCTTATAAACCAGGTTACCGTTCACGAAAGTATGAGTGATACGCGATTTAAAGGTTGTTCCTTCAAATGGAGACCACTGGCATTTCGAATAGATATTATCTGGTTGTACAGCCCATGGTGAGTTAAGATCTACAAGAACAAGATCTGCCTTGTATCCTTCACGAATAAAACCTCTTTTTTCAATTTGAAAAAGAATTGCCGGGTTATGACAGGCTTTTTCCACGATCTTCTCAAGAGATATTTTCCCCTGATGGTGCATTTGGAGTAAAGCAGGTAAAGCATGTTGAACTAATGGTCCGCCACTTGGAGCTTTGGTGTATACGTTCTTCTTTTCTTCTTTAGTATGAGGAGCATGATCTGTTGCAAGTACATCCAGATGATTATCCAGAAGCCCCTGTAACAAAGCTTCCTGATCCTTTTTGGTTTTTACTGCAGGGTTCCATTTGATCAATGCTCCTTTAGTTGCATAATCCTGGTCGTTAAACCATAAATGATGTATACAAACCTCAGCCGTTATCTTTTTATCCTTTAATTGCTTCTTGCTATTAAATAGAGATAATTCCTTGGCCGTAGACACATGGAAGACGTGTAATCTAGCGCCGGTTTTTTTCGCAAGAGCCACAGCTTTGGAAGATGACTTGTAACAAGCTTCTTCACTTCTAATTTTCGGATGCATTTCAATAGGAATATCATCACCAAATTTTGCCTTGGCTTCTTCCAGGTTTTTCTGAATGGTTTGCTCATCTTCACAATGTACTGCAATAAGTACAGGAGATTTTTTGAAGATCTGTTCCAATACCTTTTCATTATCCACTAGCATGTTTCCTGTAGAAGAGCCCAGAAAAAGTTTTAAAGCAGCAACTTTCTTAGGATCGATTTTTTCGATCTCCGCAAGATTATCATTCGTACCGCCAAACATAAAGGAAAAATTCGCATAAGAAGTTTCCTCAGCAATTTTGAATTTATCTTCCAGCAACTCTTCTGTGGTGGCCTGCGGTAAGGTATTCGGCATTTCTATAAAGGTAGTAATACCACCGGCTACGGCAGCCTTAGAACCCGTTTCTATATTTTCTTTATGAGTAAGACCTGGCTCTCTGAAATGTACCTGGTCATCAATTAGTCCAGGTATCAAATAGGTGCCTTCAGCATCATAGATAATTACATCTGGTGATTTTGCACTTATACTTTCTGCAATTTCAACGATGATTCCATTCTCGATGAACACATCCCCTTCAGTGATCTTATTCTCGTTTACAATCTTAGCGTTCTTGATTAAAACCTTTTTCATCAGAATTTTTTCCTGTTAAACAGACTTTTCAGCTTCATTTTTATTACCCCAAAAACGGCTTCAGAAATAATGGAGCCGCTCATTTTTGATGTTCCTCGGGTTCTATCTGTAAAGATCACCGGAACCTCTATAATCTTAAATCCTTTTAAATGGGATTTGAATTTCATTTCTATCTGGAAAGCATAACCTACAAACTGTATGCGATCCAGGTTTATTGCTCTTAGAACTTCACTTTTATAACAAACATAGCCGGCCGTTGTATCCTGTATATCCATACCAGTGATAAAGCGTACATACCTCGATGCTAACCAGGACATAAGTACACGATTCATTGGCCAATTGATGACATTAACACCGGTAATATAGCGCGAACCAATGGCGACATCGGCTCCATCTCTCTTACAGGCATTGTAAAGTCTTATAAGATCGTTGGGATTATGCGAGAAATCTGCATCCATTTCAAAGATGAAATCGTAATCTCTCTTCAAAGCCCACTTAAATCCGTGAATGTAAGCAGTTCCTAGTCCCTGCTTACCTAATCTTTCTTCAAGGAACAATGTTTCAGGAAATTCAGCCATCAAAGTGCGAACCCTGGTTGCTGTACCGTCTGGAGAATTATCATCCACAACGAGAACGTGAAACTTGCGTCTTTGTGAAAAAACGTTCCTCACAATGCGCTCGATGTTCTCTATTTCATTAAAGGTGGGTATAATAATTATCCCATTTCCCATTCCTAAAACTTTTGCGCAAATGTATGCAAATTAAAACTTCAAATCTTCATGGAAAGCATCTGCAAATAGGGTCAAAATTTTACATTTGTAAAAAAAATTAAATGCAGGCGACGGCAAGATTAAGTGAATATCAGGATTGGATCACGATCACTTTCCTTCTATGCTTTGGTTTGCTGGTATTAGCCCGTGTTGCCTTTCCACAACGTTTTGAAGAATTTATATCGCTTCTCAACTCTGGTAAATTTATAGCCTTTAAAGGAAAGGAGAATAAGGCTTTTCATGGTTTTAACATTATATTATTCTCTGTACAGGCCATCGCAGTTTCTTTATTTATCTTTCTGGGTTACAGGTACTTTTTTGAAACAGATCTTCATTCAATCGTGTTGTTCATTCGTATTCTAACAGGTTATACCTGTCTTATTTTATTGAAAGCGGGAGTTGAAAAGATCATTGGTAATATTTTCGACATCGACGAGCGAATAGATTATTATATTTTTCAAAAATTAAGCTATCGCAATTTCATATCAATCTTTCTTCTTTTCGCCTGCCTTTTCCTGGTTTACAGCATGGAAGTTACTGGCCTCAGCCTTAGTATCATCGCGGTTACGGCGGTACTTGCAAATGCATTTTCTATGTTTATGATCTATAGAAGAAATCAAAGTGCGCTTAGCGTTAATTGGTTCTATTTTATTTTGTACATTTGCGCTCTCGAAATCGCCCCTTATATTATTTTGTACAAGTTAATTACGATCTAAAAGGAACTTTAAAGAATTGCATATGAAAGTGAAAACAATTTTGGTTTCCCAGCCCGAACCTAAGGTAGAAAATTCTCCTTATTTTGAGCTGGAAGAAAAACAGAAAGTTAAAATTGATTTCATCCCCTTTATTCATGTTGAAGGCGTTCCCAGTAAGGAAGTTAGACAACAAAAAATTGATCTTGCCAACTACACCGCGATCATTTTAACCAGCCGTAATGCTGTAGATCACTTTTTCAGGATTGCCGAGGAAATGAGATTCAAGGTGCCGGACTCCTTAAAATACTTCTGTCTCAGTGAAGCCGTTGCTTATTACCTGCAGAAATATGTAGTCTATCGTAAACGTAAGATCTACGTAGGTAAAAGAACGTTCGCAGAGCTTGCTCCGCTAATTAAAAAATATAAGAACGAAAAGTTCTTACTTCCTTCTTCAGATATGCTGAAGCCAGATGTTCCTAAGACATTAAACAAACTTGGGGTAGAATGGAAAAAAGCAGTTTTTTACCGAACTGTGGTGAGTGACCTTTCAGACTTGAAAGATGTAACTTATGATATTCTTGTATTCTTCAGTCCTAGTGGAATTAAATCTCTTTTTGAAAACTTCCCAGACTTTAAGCAGAATAATACACGTATTGCTGTATTTGGAAATACGACTATTAAGGCAGCCAAGGAACACGGTTTAACAGCAGATATCAAAGCTCCTACTCCGGAAACTCCGAGTATGACCATGGCAATTAGCAAATACATCAGCGAAGTGAATAAGAAGTAAATTTGCTTTTACTTCAATACAATAAATAAAAAATCCGGTCTTGCGACCGGATTTTTTGATTTCAACTAACAATTTAAAACTAATCTACAGGAGCTCCCTTCATAATTTCTTCATTTGCATATTCCTCGAACTTGGAGAAATTCTGCTTAAAGAAAGTTGAAAGCTCTTTTGCTTTTTTATCATAAGCCTCTTTGTCTGCCCATGTATTTTTTGGATTTAAGACTTCTGCCGGCACCCCTTCACAGGTTTTAGGCATACTCAATCCAAAGATCTGGTGATTTTCAAATTCTACTCCGTCAAGTTTGCCTTCAAGTGCAGAACTTATCATTTCACGAGTATACTTCAATTTCATTCGATTTCCCACGCCATAAGGCCCACCGGTCCAGCCCGTATTTACCAGCCATACGTTAACTCCTGCATCCTTCATCTTACGACTTAGCATTTCTGCATATTTCGTAGGATGTAAAGGCATGAATGGTGCGCCAAAGCAAGCAGAAAAACTTGGTACAGGCTCGTTTACACCCGCTTCAGTACCAGCAACCTTTGCAGTGTATCCGCTTATAAAATGATATGCTGCCTGTCCTGGTGTAAGCTTGCTAATTGGAGGCAATACCCCAAAAGCATCTGCAGTTAGGAAAAATATATTCTTAGGATTCTCTCCAATAGAAGGTTCCTGTATATTATCAATATGATATATAGGATAGCTTACCCGCGTATTCTGGGTGATCGAAGTATCGCTAAAATCTACATCGCCGTTGTCATTAAGCATTACATTTTCCAGAATAGCACCAGGTTTGATCGCATGGTAAATATCTGGTTCATTTTCTTCGGAAAGGTTGATCACTTTTGCATAACATCCACCTTCAAAATTAAAAATAGTGTTCTCCTTTGTCCACCCATGCTCATCATCCCCAATGAGTTTTCTTTCCGGATCGGCTGAAAGTGTTGTCTTCCCTGTTCCAGAAAGTCCGAAGAATATAGCGGTATCGCCATCTTCTCCTACATTTGCAGAACAGTGCATTGGTAGTGTATTGTTGTAAACAGGTAATACAAAGTTAAGCGCTGAGAAGATACCTTTTTTGATCTCCCCTGTATAACCGGTTCCTCCAATTAGCGCGATCTTTTTCTTAAAATTAAGAATGGCAAAATTTTCCTGTCTGGTTCCATCTACAGAAGGATCTGCTTTAAATCCAGGCGCATTTACCACTAGCCAGTCTTCCTTAAAGCTTTCAAGTTCTGAATCATTTACTCTCAGGAACATATTGAAAGCAAACTGGTTTGACCATGGATACTCATTAATCACCCTAATGTTTAAACGATAGTTATCGTCTGCACAAGCGTAGGCATCGCGAGCAAAGATCTCTTTATCTCCAAGGTAATTTGTTACCTTATTATAAAGAGAATCAAATTTTTCCGGATCAAACGGGATGTTAATATCTCCCCACCATACTTTATCTTCTGTGATCTCATCTTTTACAATGAATCTGTCCTTTGGAGATCTTCCTGTAAACTCACCAGTGTTAACAGCAAGCGCTCCAAATGAGCTCTCTACTCCCTGTCCTAGTGCGATAGTTTTCTTCTGAAGTTCCTCTGGAGATAGTTGATAATGTACTCTGGCATTTTTGATCCCGTAATCCTCTAACGAAATCGTTTTCGTAATTTGGGTGTTATCGACCATAAAAAAATCAATTCTGTTGTTTGTTTAGGCGTACAAAAGTAAAAATCTTATGCAGATATAACGATATCGTTAATTAATTTATTTGTTTTTTAACTTTATGAATTTCAGGACTAATAAGAACCAGCCAACAATTAAAAGTCCTCCTCCAATTGGGGTAACTAATGCTATTGCTGAAAAGTCTACTCCTGTAACTGCCGATGTAGATAGTAAATAGATAGATCCGGAAAATAATAGGGTGCCGAATAGGAAAAGATAAAACAACAGTTTGCTATCTTTTTCAGTAATAATGATCCCGAGGATCAACATTAGAAAGGCATGATACATCTGGAATCTAACCCCAGTTTCAAAACTATTTAAAGAAGCTTCAGAAAGTGTTTCTTTCAAACCATGTGCTGCAAAAGCTCCAAGAATCACGGCGATCAATCCAAAAATGGCTGCGGTTACTAAAAATTTCCTGTTTGTCTGCATAGTTTTATATGAGTCAGCTTTTTAATACATTCGTTTGCACTACACAAAACTAACTTAATTTATGCGAGAAATATTAATCGTAGGTGCAGGAAAATCCACCGCTGCACTTATAGACTACCTGCTCGACCGGGCGGTAGAGCAAAATCTAAAATTAAAAATCGGCGACAAGGAACTCGAAAATGCCAAAAATGCCTGCCGGGATCGCAAACATTGCGAAGCCATCGAACTGGATGTTTTCAACAAGGAAAGCAGGGAACCGGCAATTCAGCAGGCAGATCTGGTGATTTCCATGTTGCCGGCAAGATTCCATATTGAGGTCGCCCATGATTGCGTGAAGTATAACAAGCATATGGTAACGGCTTCCTATATAAGTGATGAGATGCGTGCTCTGGATGAAGAGGTTAAGAAAAAAAACCTTGTTTTCATGAATGAGATTGGCGTGGATCCGGGAATTGACCATATGAGCGCCATGCAGGTAATCGACAGAATAAGAGACAAAGGTGGAAAGATCTTACTTTTTGAATCATTTACCGGCGGACTTGTTGCTCCGGAAAGTGATAACAATCTATGGAACTATAAATTTACCTGGAATCCCAGAAACGTAGTTGTTGCCGGGCAGGGTGGTGTTGCTGAATTTATCCAGGAGGGGAAGTACAAGTATATTCCATACCATAGACTATTTAGAAGGACTGAATTTTTGGAAGTAGAAGGCTACGGAAAATTTGAAGGTTATGCCAACAGGAATTCTCTTAAATATCAGAGCGTCTACGGACTCGAAAATGCACTTACCTTATATAGAGGGACTATAAGAAAAGTAGGCTTCAGTAGAGCATGGAATATGTTCGTGCAACTTGGAATGACCGATGATAGTTTCGAAATGACTAATTCAGAAGAAATGAGCTACCGCGATTTCATCAATTCTTTTCTTCCGTATTCCCCAAGTGATTCCGTAGAACTTAAAACCAGACATAGTCTTAAAATCGATCAGGATGATATTATGTGGGACAAGCTTATAGAACTTGATCTATTTAATTCAGAAAAAAAGATCGGCATCAAAAATGCTACTCCGGCGCAAGCGCTTCAAAAGATTTTGATGGATAAATGGACGCTGGCTGAAGATGACAAGGATATGATCGTTATGTACCATAAATTTGGTTACGAGCTAGATGGCGAAAAGAAGCAAATTGATTCTACGATGGTTCATATTGGAGAGGATCAGTCCAAAACAGCCATGTCTAAGACCGTGGGATTACCAGTAGCCATTTCAGCATTGATGATCCTCAACGGAGAAATAAAAACTCCAGGTGTTCAATTACCAATTCGCAAGGAGGTCTATGAGCCTATTCTGAAAGAACTTGAAGCTCATGATATCATTTTTAAAGAAAAAGAAACAGAATATCTAGGATACAACCCACTTGGTGAAGTAGGTAATTAAAATTGAAAAGCATTTTTGCTATTTTAGCTTAACGACCAAAAATTATCCTTATGAAGATTGTAAACGATAGTGTTGAGCTAGATGGGATCGACAAGACCATTCTTAACTATCTAATGAAAGATGCCAAAAAACCGATCCTGGAGATCGCCAAGAATATTGGTATTACCGGCGCAGCTGTACACCAGCGTTTGAGAAAATTAGAAAAATCTGGTTTGATCGAAGGCTCTAAAATGATGCTGGATGCCAGGTTGCTAGGTTACAAAACCATGGCTTTTGTAGGGGTTTACCTGGATAAAGCCGTAAGTAACCCACAGGCCGTGAAACAACTTAGTGAAATTCCTGAGGTTATCGAATGTCACTACACAACGGGAAACTGGTCAATTTTTCTTAAGATCTTATGTCGTGATAACGAACATCTAATGGTTGTACTTAATAAAAACATACAGGCGATAGACGGTGTCTCCCGTACAGAAACCTTTATAAGTCTCAATCAACAAATAGACCGCCAGATCAAGATATAATGAAAAAAGGCTGTTAGTGTTCTAACAGCCTTTTCTATTATTCTGAAGTTTAAATTAATCTCTACCCATAAATATTCCAACGAAATATAATAGCGTAGCCAGTGATCCTACTGCAGCTACCACATAAGTTCTAGCCGCCCATTTCAGCGAATCTTCTGCTGCATCATGTTCCGCAGAAGTCAGCATATTTTCAGTTTCCAGCCATACCAAAGCTCTTTTACTGGCATCATACTCTACTGGCAAGGTGATAAAACTGAACAAGGTTCCCATTGCAAACATAATGATCCCTACAAGTAGCACTGTTTGCCCTACTCCTACGCTCACCATACTCATTAATATAAGTCCACCAAAGATCGCCCATTGGGAAAACTTGGAAGCGATACTTACCAACGGAACTAATTTACTTCTCATTTGCAACCAGCTGTAAGCTTTCGCATGTTGAACTGCGTGACCGCATTCGTGAGCAGCAACTGCCGCTGCC
The DNA here is from genome assembly GCF_051195275.1 of Christiangramia sp. 3-2217-3z. Classification (NCBI taxonomy): domain Bacteria; kingdom Pseudomonadati; phylum Bacteroidota; class Flavobacteriia; order Flavobacteriales; family Flavobacteriaceae; genus Christiangramia; species Christiangramia sp. 3-2217-3z. The sequence continues at coordinate 204,922 of NZ_JBNJLI010000002.1, forward strand.
GCAGCATTTCGTTGAGAGTAAACTCCTTCACTCAGATTCACGGTTTTCTTAGACGGATTATAATGATCTGAAAGCATTCCTGGAGTAGAAATCACTTTTACATCATTAATCCCGTGGTCCCGCAACATTTTTTCAGCGATCTCCTTACCGCTCATTCCATTTTGAAGGTGCACTTTGGAGTACTCCTTAAATTTGCTCTTTAGTTTGTTGCTCACAAACATGCTCACTAAGAATATGAGCCCGGCAATTATATAATATCCCATCATAGGTCCTAATATTTTAAGTTTTAGTAATGATACAAATATATCAAAAACCCCGCCAGCAGAATTGGCTGTCAGTCGATTATTAAAAGGCTAATGAGTTAATTTATTCTAAATGCTTCCCAATCATTTTCAAAAAGGGCACTTTATATTTCACAAATTCAGATATTAGCTATATTTGCAACGGTTCATAAAAAACAGCTATGCAATACAAGAGAATACTTTTAAAACTATCTGGAGAAGCTTTAATGGGAAAGCGCCAATATGGCATCGATCCCGAACGCCTGGCAGAATATGCTGCGGAAATCAAATCGGTAGTAGAAGAAGGTGTTGAGCTTGCTATTGTAATTGGTGGTGGAAACATTTTTAGAGGTGTTGCCGGTGCCAGTAAAGGAATGGATCGAGTACAGGGTGATCATATGGGAATGCTCGCTACCGTAATTAATGGTCTGGCTTTACAAAGTGCACTTGAAGATGCAGATATTCAAACCAGGTTACAGTCGGCTATCAAAATTAATGAAGTTGCAGAACCTTTTATAAGAAGAAAAGCTATCAGGCACCTGGAAAAAGGTCGTGTGGTGATCTTTGGTGGTGGAACTGGAAATCCATATTTCACTACAGATTCTGCAGCAGTATTAAGAGCTATTGAAATAAAAGCTGATGTGATTCTTAAGGGAACCAGAGTAGATGGAATTTATACTTCTGACCCGGAAAAGGACAAAAGCGCTACAAAATTTGATTTTATTTCTTTCGAGGATGTCTTGAAAAAAGGATTAAAAGTAATGGATACAACGGCATTTACTTTGAGCCAGGAAAACGAATTACCTATTATTGTATTCGATATGAACAAACCGGGGAACTTGTTAAAAGTTACGACTGGAGAGCCTGTAGGAACAAAAGTGAATTTATAATTAAATAGAAAACGATATTAGAAATGGACGAGGTTGAATTTATTTTAGAAGAAGCAAAAGAAGCAATGGAGAACGCCATTGTGCATCTTAAAAAACAACTTTCAAATATACGCGCCGGTAAAGCTACTCCAAGCATGCTTGGAAGTGTAATGGTTGATTATTACGGAGCAAAAACGCCTTTGCAACAGGTTGCTAATGTGAACACACCAGATGCGCGAACATTATCAATTCAGCCTTTCGAAAAGAGTATGATCCAAGAAATCGAAAAAGGGATCATGGTTGCGAATCTTGGGTTTAATCCAATGAACAATGGTGAGAGTGTGATCATTAACGTACCGCCACTTACCGAGGAGCGTCGTATTCAATTGTCCAAGCAGGCAAAAGCTGAAGCGGAAGATTCCAAAATTGGAGTTAGAAATGATCGTAAGCATGCAATGCAGGAACTTAAAAAAACTGATATCTCTGAAGATGCTTTAAAAGCTTCCGAAAATGAAGTTCAGGAACTTACAAATGAATATATCGCCAAGATCGAAAGTATCCTGGTGGTGAAGGAAAAAGAGATCATGACCGTTTAATGATCACAATTTCAAAATTTTATGCCGGTTCGGGTCTGGAGAAAAACAGATTTGAACCGGCATTTTTATTTCTGAACAAATTCATTTTAAGATAATGTCGAAGCTAGTATGCCTGTTTTTACTGATCACTACTTTAAGCTTCGCCCAGTCTAAGGTGAATGGCCGGGTCATCGATTCAGAAACTAATGAACCACTAGCCTATGCCAGGATCACCTTTAAAAATGGCACAGTATTAACCAATATTGACGGTAGTTTTGAATTGCAAGTTGGAAAAGAAGTCGTTGAAGTAAGAATTAGTTATGTTGGCTATGAAACAATAAGTACACGTATTAATCAAGACACAAAGTATCTACAGATCAAATTAAGCGCCGTTCGGGAGAGACTGCAAACTGTAGAACTTTCCAATGCACCTAATCCTGCCGACAGTCTTATTTCTGAAGCGATTTCGCGAAAAGAACTAAATGATCCCGAGGAGGTCTTACCGGGTTTCAAATATAAAAGTTATTCCAAGTTTATTGTAGACAACGAAGGTGGTGGAATTCAGCTTTATGCCGATAGTACTTCAGCAGCAATGAAGACCATTGTAAATGAGGGGCGCGGATATCTTTCAGAAAAAGTGGCCAGTCACAGTTATGATGGGAATGGAGATACTTCAGAAGAAGTACTCGGTGTAAGAACTGCTGGATTTAAAAAACCGGTTTATAATGTTCTCACTATGGGCGTCAATCCGTTTTCTCTATATAAGAACGATTACAGTCTCTATAAAACAGATTATGCAGGACCATTGGGAAAAGCAGCTTTTAAGAACTATGATTACAAGATTCTGGATACGACTCGAACCTCAAGACCTGCTTATGTGATCTACTTTAATCCAAAGCGTGAAGAGATTGTAGCTGGCCTGGAAGGAATTCTATATTTAGATACAGAAACCCTCGCTATTCAGAAGGCAAAAGCGCAACTTCTGGGATCGGTAAAACTGGAAGTTGACTATGAATATCAATATTTCCCTGATCATGCCATCTGGTTTCCGAAGCTACAAACGACTACAATAAGAGCAGGTTCGGGAGGAAAAGAAATAGCAGTTTTTGGCGGTACGGTTGGAATTGGAACTGTTCAGCAAAACCCTGGCATACTTGGCAGACTCCTGGGTGCAGATGAAATAAGCGGGGATCTTTTCCTAAATTCAACCGTAGTACACTACGATTTTGACTTGCAGCCACAGACAAAAGTTAAAGTTAGTCAAGCTGAGATCAGGATCGATCCAGACGCTATAGACAGAACACAAAGTTTCTGGAAAGAGAACAGAAAAGTGGAATTCGATGATCGCGATGAAGCTACTGAACAGAAAGTAGTCAGTCTTATAAAGTTTCAGAATATAGAACGTAAGATTCAGGTGAAACAAGCCATCGCTTCTGGCTCTTACCCTTTAGGTTTCTGGGATATAGACCTTGGAAAGATCTTCAAGTTTAGTAATTATGAAGGCATAAGGCTTGGATTTGGAGGAAAGACAAACGATCAATTTTCACAGAATTTTAATCTGAACTCTTATCTGACTTATGGTTTTAAAGATGAAGTCTTTAAATATGGTTTGGGTAGCCAGATCTATCTCAACAAGACAAACCATACGTTTTTAAACTTCAGTTTTTCAAGAGATATTGATGAAATTGCTTCCGTAGATTACCTTAAAGGGAGAAATACTTTTTCTATCCTGGAACCTAGATTCGTAAACACCAATAATTACTACAATATCAGGACTTTTGCCATCGGGCTTGAACATAAGATCACACCAAGGCTTGATACGCAGTTGCGATTTTCAAGAGAGAAAATATGGCAGATCAAAAATTACAATTATAACGATAACAATCAGTTGTACAGCGATTATGATCTTCATTTTATTAAAGCGGGATTCCTATGGCAACCATTTTCAAAATATCTAAGAACTCCGCAAGGTGATGTATTACTAGAGAAAAAATTCCCTCAATTTACCGGTCAGTTAGAACAGGCAATGGAAATCTTGAATGGCGATTTCAACTTTACCAGAATTGGAATCAAAGCAGAGCATGAGATCTTAAGGCTCGATCAATCAAGAACCGAATTTATACTGGAAGGTAATTATGCTGTAGGAGATATACCTTTAACACATGCTTTCCACTCCTACCCTAATAATCCTAACAGATCCAGGATTTCTCAAAGAATTTCGGTTGCTGGTCGTAACAGTTTTGAAACCATGTATTTCAATGAATTTTATTCAGACAGGCAGGTAATGATGCATATGAGGCACCAATTAAGACCGTTTATTATAAGTAAAAATTTTCGACCAGAACTTGTTTTCATTTCAAGGCATGCCATTGGTGATTTCACAGATATTGCTAAGCATGAAGGCATCAGTTTCAATACTCTCGAAAATGGATTTTCTGAAGCAGGACTGGAGTTAAATAAATTATTTGGCGGCTTTGGTCTTAGCACAGCCTATAGATATGGAGCATATCATCTACCTACTTTCAAAGAGAACTTCTCTCTCAAATTCACTTTACAGGTACAGTTATAGCTCAAACCTCGATTAATACATTAATAACAAAGTATTTAAATAGGGTTTTTTTACCTTTGCGCCGCTAATAGAAAGCCATGCAAAAGATCTTTAGCTTTGGATTCTGGAATTCCATCGCACGCCTTATTTTACGAAACCGAATTGTGATCATTGTTCTTATACTGATCGCAACCTACCTGCTTTCCACGCAATGGAAAAACATGCAATTTTCGTTTACTGAGGCTAATTTAATGCCAGACGATCACGAGGTGAACGTGAGTTATAACGACTTCCTGGAAAAGTTTGGTGAAGAGGGAAATCTTATCCTGTTAGGAGTACAGGATTCTGCCTTGTTTACTCCTGAAAAGTTTAAAGCCTGGAATGAACTTACAGATACGCTACTTACTTATCCTGAAGTTGACCAGATCATTTCTCCGGCCAGCCTTCAGGAACTTAAAAAGTTTGAAGATCCCAAAAGATTTGAAATGGTGCCAGTGCTACCGGAAGAAGATCTGGATAGTGAAATACTTGCGACTTTCGAAAACAAACTTTTTACGGCTCTGCCTTTCTATGAGAACCTGGTGTATAGTTCACATTCCAATACTATACAATCTGCTTTGTATCTCAATAAAGAACTGGTAAACACTAAAGCCAGAAAGATCTTTGTACTGGAAGAACTGGAACCTCTTATCGCTGAATTTGAAGAGCAGAAGGGCATCGATATCAGGGTTTCGGGAATGCCTTATATACGAACCTTGAATGCACAAAACATAGTCGATGAAATTGGACTTTTTATTGTGGCAGCCTTGTTGGTCACTTCCATAATATTCTTCTTTTTCTTTCGATCCATACGAGCCACCATTATTTCTATGGTTACGGTTTGTATTGGAGTTATGTGGGCCTTTGGTTTTATAGGGCTTCTGCATTATGAGATTACGATCCTAACGGCACTTATTCCTCCACTTATTATCGTAATAGGTATTCCAAACTGTATTTTCCTAATCAACAAATATCAGCAGGAGATCAAAAAACATGGAAACCAGGCAAAGTCGTTGCAACGAGTGATCACCAAAGTTGGTAATGCTACATTGATGACCAATGTAACTACCGCATCTGGTTTTGCAACTTTCATTTTAACCGATAGTCAGCTTTTAAGAGAGTTTGGTGTGGTGGCCTCTATCAACATCCTGGCAATCTTTGTTTTAAGTTTATTGATCATTCCGGTTATATACTCCTACTTGAAACCACCGCGAGACAGGCACTTAAAACATCTGAATACACGATGGATTGGCGGCTTTGTTGACTGGATGGAAAATATGGTAAGAAACCATAGAATTGCTATTTATATATCTTCTCTGGGGCTTCTGATTCTTAGTATCATTGGAATTTACACCATTAAGGTTTCAGGAAGTATTCTTGAGGACATGCCTCAGGAAACCCAATTCTATAAGGATGTAAAATTCTTTGAACGGGAATTTGATGGAGTGATGCCTTTGGAAATCATGATCGATACCAAGAGACCGAAGGGCGTTTTAAAGCTTTCTACTTTAAAACGGATGAATGATCTTGAAAGTAAGATCGAAGAGATTCCGGAATTAAGCAAGCCATTATCCATCAACCGACTCGTAAAATACAGCAAGCAGGCGTATTATAATGGGAACCCGAAATATTACCAGTTACCAACATCACAGGAGCAAAACTTTATAATGCCCTATGCAAAAGGTCTTTCTTCTTCGGAAGGAATTATGCAGAGTTACGTGGATTCTACTGGACAATATGCTCGAATTACTACATTCATGAAGGATGTGGGGACCGAGAAAATGGAGGAGATCGAAAATGACCTTTTACCAGAAATAGAAAAGATCTTTCCATCTGAAAGATATGAGGTTTCACTTACCGGAAAGGCGCTGCTTTTTCAGAAAGGAACAAGTTACCTGGTTAGAAATTTAATAATTTCATTAGGACTCGCTATACTGCTTATTGCAGGTTTAATGGCCTGGATGTTTAGAAGTTTCAGGATGATTTTGATCTCTCTGGTACCAAACTTACTTCCTTTGATCGTTACTGCGGGAGTAATGGGCTTTCTTGGAGTTCCTATTAAACCCTCAACGATCCTGGTTTTTAGTATTGCTTTCGGAATTTCAGTTGATGACACTATTCATTTTCTGGCAAAATACAGGCAGGAATTAAAAGCCAATGACTGGAAGATCAAGCGCTCCGTTTATGCAGCACTAAGAGAAACCGGCGTAAGTATGTTCTATACGTCCATCGTTCTCTTCTTTGGATTTTCAGTATTCATGATTAGTAGTTTTGGAGGGACGGTTGCCCTTGGTGGACTGGTTTCGGCCACTCTGCTGTTTGCTATGCTGTCGAACTTACTATTGCTACCTTCACTTCTGCTTTCACTGGAAAGAAGTATTGCGAATAAGGAAACTTTAAAGGAACCGGCGATGCGTATTTTTGAGACCGAAGAAGAGGAGGCAAATCGAGATCAGCAAAACAATTAAATTAATATATAAAACAGCCTGCTTGCTAAGCTTCAGGCGAAAAACTATCTTTGTTTTTTCTAAATTTCAACTAAATGATACAAGCAAAAGTCGCTGAAATACTGGAAAGCGATCAGTTTTTACAGGAACACCATGTCAAGGGATGGGTACGCTCTTTCCGTAGTAATCGTTTTATTGCGCTTAATGATGGTTCAACTTTGAAAAACCTGCAATGCGTTATCGATTTTGAAAATACTGATGAGGAAACCATCAATCGCATAAACGTAGGCGCAGCTATATCTGTTAAAGGAACTTTGAAAGAGAGTCTTGGCAGTCAGCAACGTGTTGAAATTGAAGTTTCAGAAATTCAAATTCTGGGCGATGCGAATCCTGAAGAAGTGAAACTAACCATTCTATCGCCGAAGAAGCATAGTATGGAGAAGCTACGTGAACAGGCGCATTTACGTGTACGAACGAACACTTTTGGAGCGATCATGCGTGTGCGAAGTAAATTGTCTTTTGCAGTACACAAATATTTTCAGGAAAAGAACTTCTACCACGTTCACACACCAATTATTACGGGTAGTGATGCTGAAGGTGCCGGAGAAATGTTTCGTGTTTCTTCACTGGATATGAAAAATCCTCCAAAAAATGAGGATGGCAGCATTAATTATAAGGAAGACTTCTTCGGAAAAGAGACGAATCTTACAGTTTCCGGACAACTGGAAGCTGAAACCTTTGCACTCGGTTTGGGGCAGGTTTATACGTTCGGTCCAACTTTTAGAGCTGAAAACTCCAATACTTCCAGGCATTTAGCTGAATTCTGGATGATCGAGCCAGAAGTTGCTTTCTGTGATCTGGATCAAAATATGGATCTGGCTGAAGATTTTATTAAATACGTACTTAGATACGTAATGGAACACTCTAAAGATGACCTGGAATTTCTTGCCGAGAGACAGGAAAAAGAAGATCAGCTGAAGCCAAAATCCGAAAGAAGTGACATGGGTCTTATGGAGAAGCTCAACTTTGTGCTGGAAAATAATTTCAAAAGAGTTAGTTATACCGAAGCTATCGAGATCCTGAAGAACTCGAAGCCAAACAAGAAGAAGAAATTCAATTATATCATTGAAGAATGGGGTGCAGATCTTCAAAGTGAGCATGAACGTTACCTTGTTGAGAAACATTTTAAAACTCCGGTAATTCTTTTCGATTATCCCGCCAATATCAAAGCATTCTACATGCGTTTGAACGAGGATGGAAAAACAGTAAGAGCGATGGACATTCTATTCCCTGGTATTGGAGAGATCGTGGGCGGAAGCCAGCGTGAAGAACGTTTGGATGTTCTTAAGGAGAAAATGGCAGAATTGAACATTCCGGAAGAGGAACTATGGTGGTATCTTGACACCCGTAAGTTCGGAACTTGTGTACATAGTGGGTTTGGACTTGGTTTTGAAAGACTTGTTCAGTTCACTACGGGAATGGGTAACATTAGAGATGTGATTCCTTTTCCAAGAACTCCGCAAAACGCAGAATTTTAGGATTGAACATTATAGCAACGCATACAGTCCCTGCAATCGAACAAAAGATCCGGTTGCAGGAGTATGCGATTTCTATATTCCCTCAAATCAACAGTCGGTCGGCACTTAAAAAAGCGATTGCAAAGAAACTAGTCCTACTGGATGGAGAAAGAGCTAGCACTGCAGACTGGATCCAACCGGGACAGAAGATCGAACTTCTGGAAGATAAATTTCAGCAAAGAAAGATCTTCAAATTTTTACTTGAAGTATTATATGAAGATGAATATCTTGCTGTGGTTCACAAACCATCGGGCATTCCTACCAACGGCAATTATTTTCGAACACTGGAAAATGCCCTTCTGCATAATTTATCTGTATCCAATTCTGAAGATGCTTTAAGATATCCGGTTCCTGTTCACAGACTGGATAATCCTACCGCCGGGATCATTCTCGTTGCCAAAACCAGGATAGTGCAGCAAATATTACACGGCGCTTTCGAAAATAAATCCATTCTTAAAACATATCATGCACTAGTTCACGGCCAGCTACAATGCGTGGTGACACGGACTGCAAGCATAGACGGTAAAGCTGCAACGACCATATTTGAACCAGTTGATAATTTTGAAATTGAGGACGAAATTTTTTCCTTGGTGAAAGCCAAACCCATCACTGGTCGCACGCACCAGATTCGTATTCATCTAAGTGATATGTCTTTTCCAATAGTTGGAGATTCAATTTATGGCATTGAGGAAGGATATTTTAAGTACAAGAATCTGTATCTATTTAGCTCCGGAATTAGTTTTGGACATCCTATCACTTCAGAAGAAATGAAGATTGAATTGAAGCTTCCGAAGAGGTTTAGAAACCTTACCCGACATAAGCTGTCTTAACAAAAATTTACCACGAACATAGTTCGTGCCAAAGCCAACTTGGATCGATTTTTCCTTATTTTTGTTAAACAAGCACTCGTTTATGCTAAAGCAACAATTAAATTTTAAACTATCTCAGAAGCTCTCTCCGCAGCAAATCCAATTGATGAAGCTTATTCAATTGCCTACCCAGGCTTTTGAGCAACGTATCAAGCAGGAAATGGAAGAGAACCCGGCGCTGGAAGATGGAAAGGAAGATCGTGTCGACGAATATGATGATATAGGAAATGATAATTCAGACGATGAATACGATACCGATAGTGAAAGCATTGAAACTGAAATAGACGTTGATGAATATTTGAGTGATGATGAAATTCCAAGTTATCGCCTGAATGCCAATAATTACAGTGCAGATGATGAAGACAAGCAGGTGCCTTATGCCGCCGGAACTTCATTTACGCAACATTTAAAAACTCAGTTAAGCACAATAAGACTGGATGATATCGAGCAGGATATTGCAGAGTTTCTGGTAGGAAGTGTGGATGAAAGCGGATATATAAGAAGAAGCATTCAGGATATTGTAGATGATCTTGCTTTTACCCAAAATATATATACAGACGAGGAAACGGTTGAAAAAGTACTTAAAAAAGTACAACGACTCGATCCTGCTGGGGTTGGTGCACGAAGTCTTGAAGAATGTTTGATCATTCAGCTAAATCGCAGAGAACCCACAAGACAGGTGGAACTAGCCAAAGATCTGCTGGAACGCTCTTTTGATCATTTTAGCAAAAAACATTACAACAAACTTCTTACACGCCACGATATAAGCGAGGACGACCTCCGTGAAGCTATAGACGTTATCGAACATCTAAATCCTAAGCCTGGTGGTGCTTATTCGGGCAACACCAGAATGGTAGAACATGTTATACCAGATTTCACCATTAAAATAGAAGATGGTGATTTACAGTTAAGCCTGAATGGTAGAAACGCTCCTGAAATGCACATTTCAAGGGACTACAGTAACATGCTTAAAGGTTACAAGGAATCAAAAGAAAAGACGAAGGCTCAGAAGGATGCCGTCATGTTCATTAAGCAAAAGCTAGATGCCGCAAAATGGTTTATTGAAGCTATAAAACAAAGACAGCAAACGCTTATGGTAACCATGAGTTCGATCATGAATTACCAGAAGGAATACTTTCTTTCCGGAGATGAACGGAATCTTAGACCCATGATCCTTAAAGATATAGCAGATGAGATTGAAATGGATGTGTCTACAGTTTCAAGAGTGGCGAATTCCAAATATGTCGATACTCCATACGGAACGAAACTTATCAAAGAGTTCTTCTCTGAATCGATGACGAACGATCAGGGCGAAGAAGTGTCTACAAGGGAAATAAAGAAAATTTTGGAGATGTCCATAGAGGAAGAAGATAAAAGAAAACCTCTTACAGATGAGAAGCTCGCTAAGGTCCTGAAAAGCAAAGGTTATCCTATCGCCAGAAGAACAGTTGCGAAATATCGCGAACAACTGGATATTCCTGTAGCAAGATTGCGAAAAGAGATCTAATGAAATTCCTACTTAGGCTTTCCTCATACGTATTCCATCCATTGTGGATGCCATTTTCTGGAAGTCTGTTTTACTTTATTTTTATTCCAAGGTATTTTCCAGACGAAATCGTTAAAGCTAAATTAATGGCGATAGCGATCATTACGATATTCATACCGGTAGTATTCTATTTTTTACTGAAGAATCTTGGGAAAGCAGAATCGGTTTTTCTTGAGAAAACTGAGGAAAGGCGCTGGCCACTATTTTTCTTTTGCTTATTGATACTGATGGTTTTACATCAAATTTTAAATTTCTATAATTATCCCGGGCTATATTATTATTTCGCAGGCATACTTATTTCAACTCTATTAGCCTATACCTTGAGCTGGTTCAGGCTTAAAGTCAGCTTGCATATGATGGGAATCACCGGGCTATTAATGTTCGTTACCGGCTTCTGTATTTACTTTCACCTATATTATATCTATACCGTGGCATTTCTCATCATCGCCTGCGGTCTCACAGCATCTTCAAGACTTTATTTTAAAGCTCATACAAGCTCAGAATTATGGGCGGGAAGCCTGTTAGGTCTAGGTCCGCAATTGCTCCTGTTCAATCTGTGGTTTACAGAATATAGAATGTCAGACCTATTTTTAAGGTAGATACATCTAAAGACTCATTCTGAAGTGAAGCGTCCTTGAAAAAAGGGATCAATGAATAGTAGAAATGAAAGTTGAAAGTATTGTATCCAAAGGTAAAAGTTGCTCCAGCTCTGAATTTATTTAATTCTGAAAGATTATTGATAACAGTTTGTCCTGTATCATCTCTATAGTTACTTCTGAAGTTATAAATATAGCCTATACGGACTCCAGAATATATCCTCCAGAACTTATAAGATTCTGGGGTTGAAGTACGCCATCTAAATTCAAATGGCAATTCGAACTGTTGTGTCGTGTAGCGATTGGTATCATAATCTATGTCCTCTAAGGATTGAAATTCTGTGTCAACGGAAGCAGACTTAGTAATACGCAAATTTTGCCCATAGCTATCAATTCCCCAACCTAGCCCTAGACCGAGTGCAACGTTTCTACGTTTGTTCAATGGCATGTCTCGAATCACTCCCAGGTTGAGACCTCCGGAAAAACTTTCCTGAGAGACCGCTTCAGGTTTATTCGTGATCAAATTAAAACTAAAACCGACGTAGAATTGATCCTCCCTGTAAAGGCTATCTATTGTAAATGGTACTGAATCCGGGATTTTGTATTGCCGCTGTTCTTCCTGCGCAATTATGATGACAGGATAAAGCAGAATTAAACTAAGATTGATCAATTTGATCCTCATGGTTTCAAAAATTCTATAAATATAAAAAACATCCTGCCTGGTTTTAAACCGGACAGGATGCTTTCTATAATTAAATTGAAAAGATTTTAATCGATGTTATTACCAGCTTCTCCCTTTTTGGTAGTATAGTTGATTTTTAACGCTTCAGCTTTTCTAAGTTCCTGTTTGATATCAGATACTAGTCCCATATTGGTTTCTTCATCCACTTTCAAAGCAGTTGTAAGATATGGAACAAGTTCTTCTCGCTTGGATTCTCTTTCGGCGTAAATAAACTGCTGCACTTCTTCAACACTTGCGAATTTATCATTTAGCTGAATTCTGGCTTCAGTACCATATTTCGCCTGGTATCTCTGGCTCGGTTTACCAGCGTAAATGTACATGATCAAATCCTTCTTATCCAATTTCTCCACCTGGTCTGCAAATGGCAAATTATTCTGGATCATTAATGTATTGTCACGCATTACCGTTGCCACCATAAAGAAGAACAATAGCATAAAAACGATATCAGGTAAAGATGCCGTACTAATTGCAGGCAAATCTCCAGACTTTTTCTTTTTAAATTTTGACATAATTTAAGTCGTTTTTTCGTTTCTAGTTCTAATTTGTAGGTTCAGCTTCAGATAATTTCTGAGGAATCATATCAGATATTACATCGATCTTCTCCTTTAAAGCATCTTTGTCACCAGTATATCTTGGATCATTGTAGTTACTTTCCATTTTAGTGAAAGTGGTACCATACATTCTCTGTGCTTCACGATCTCTAAGCTGATTATATGCAGCCACAAGTTCGTTCTGTACAGCGATATAAGTACCATACTCTGTTCCACGGTTATTTACCAGTGAAATAATAGCTTTCTGTGGATTCACTGAAGATGCAGGATCTTTAGCTCCCTGGCAGAAACTACAGGCTTCATCGCCTTGTCCTCCACCATTATCAAGAAATTCGACAGCTGCTTCACGCAGTTCCCCAATTTCCATGCTCTCATCTTCAACCAGCAGCTCGTTATTACTGTTCACAAGCACCGTGAAGATGTTTCGTTGTTTAATAACCGGAGGCTCCTGCTCTTCAGGTTGCCATGGCGGTAACTTCCTGCTTATCCCACTATCTGTCTCAATGGTAGTAGTTACCAGGAAGAAGATAAGAAGTAAGAAGGCGATATCTGCCATAGACCCGGCATTCACTTCCGGTGCTGATCTCTTTGCCATATTATTTAGCTAATTTTTTTATTCCAGAGAATACCATTGCTGCAATCGCAACTGCTGCAAGTATATAGAAGGTAATTAATCCTGCGCCTACCCAATGATCTGCAGATGCAGACAGCATAGTACCATCTTTTAGTTGAGTTGCCTCACCGTCACTTAATACATAAGCGACAATAATGATCACTGCAAAGGATCCTACGGCAATAATGGTGTTCTTAATACTTCCTCTGAATAAACCTACGATCACAAAGATAGCAACCAATACTACAACTGCTGCAAGAACAATGTATGCGATCCACATGAAAGGGTCTAAATGACTCCCCTGTAGGTCTGCCGAGGCTTTTATAGCATCGTCACCGGTAGCGATAATTCTTCCCAGAAGAATTAACCCAATCACACCGATCACGAGTGCCAGATATTTTAATACTTTATGTAAGGTCATAATTTACGTTGTCTTAGATTCGTTTTTTATTCTTGTAAGCTACCAACATATCGATAAGAAGAATAGATGCATCTTCCATATCGTTTACAATGCTATCAATCTTAGCAATGATGTAGTTGTAGAAAATCTGAAGAATAATCGCAACGATCAAACCAAATACAGTTGTAAGAAGTGCTACTTTAATACCACCAGCTACAAGTGACGGCTGCATATCTCCAGCTGCTTCAATACGGTCAAACGCCTGAATCATCCCGATTACAGTACCCATGAACCCAAGCATTGGTGCAAGTGCGATAAATAAAGATACCCAAGATACATTCTTCTCAAGTTGTCCCATTTGAACACCACCGTAAGCAACTACCGCTTTCTCTGCAGCTTCAATACTTTCATCTGCTCTGTCAAGACCCTGGTAGTAAATTGAGGCAACAGGTCCTTTTGTATTTCTACAAACTTCCTTAGCTGCTTCTACTCCACCACTATGAAGAGCGTCCTCAACATCCTGAGCCAACTTCTTAGTATTCGTAGTAGATAGGTTTAAAAAGATAATTCTCTCAATGGCAATGGCCAGACCAAGAATTAAACACAAAAGTACGATCCCCATAAAACCTGGACCACCTTCGATGAAACGTTTCTTAAGCTCCTGGTGAAAACCAAGGTCTTCTTCTTCCAGATCATCACCGGCCATTGCTTCTTCGTCATCCTGTACAAAGCTCACAATCGTTCCTGGCAAATTATTCGTACCGTTAGCCGCCTGTAGATTATAGGTTCCAAGAACCGTAATCGCGGCGATTACCAAAATAGAAAATAATCTTTTCATTACTGTTTGTCTTAATTTAATTAGTTAAAGGTTAAAGATATAAATTATTTTTAATAAACACTTAGCAGAGAGGAAGGGATTCGAACCCTCGATACGCTTGTGACGTATACACACTTTCCAGGCGTGCGCCTTCGACCACTCGGCCACCTCTCTGTATTTGTTAGGCTCGGCAAATAACGAAAAAAATAATTACCCGTCAAGAAACCCGCCATTAATTTTAAGACATTTCACCACGAAGCGAGGTTTCGAAGATCGTTTTGAAAACTTTTGGAGATAAGTCTTTACCAATCAGATACATCAGTTTGCTTACCGCAGCTTCGGTAGTGATATCCTTTCCGGAAACCACCCCTACTTTCTTAAGACCTACACTGGTTTCATACTGTCCCATGTTCACACTTCCTGCTACACATTGCGTCACATTAACCACAAAAAGCCCTTCCTTTATTTTCTTCCGAAGCAGTTCGAGAAACCAGGATGTATTTGGTGCATTCCCGCTACCGTAAGTCTCTAACACCACTCCCTTTAGCCCAGGTTTAGCCAGAATATGCTCCACCGTGCTCTCGCTTATTCCCGGGAACATTTTTAATACCAGTATATTATCATCAAAACCTGTATGTAATTTTGTTTTCTGCTTTCTATTAGGAGCCCAAAGTGCCTTATAATTAACCGATAGATATACCCCAGATTCTGCCAATGCAGGGTGATTCATAGAGGAAAAAGCCTGAAAATGCTCGGCATTGATCTTCGTCGTCCTGTTCGCACGGTACAATTTGTATTCAAAATAAAGTCCAACTTCAGAGATAACCGGCTTTCCATTCTTTCTTAAACCTGCAACCTGAATACTTGTGATCAGGTTTTCTTTTGCATCTGTCCGCAAATCTCCAATAGGCAACTGCGAACCGGTGAAAATGATTGGCTTCGTTAGATTTTCGAACATAAAACTAAGCGCAGAAGCAGTATAGGACATCGTATCACTTCCATGTAGCACGACAAACCCATCATAATCATCGAATCTTTCATGGATCACATTCGCGATTTTGATCCAGTATTCGGGATTCATATTGGAGGAATCGATAGGATCACCAAAAGTCATGGTTTCGATCTCATGCTCAAGGATCTTCAATTCCGGGATATTATGCAAAAGCTCATCAAAATTGAAAGCTTTTAACGCACCAGTCTCATAATCCTTGATCATGCCAATGGTACCACCGGTATAAACAAGTAGTATCTTGGAATTATCCTTCATTAAGTCCCAGTTTATTGATTACAGGATTCGCGTACATTAATAAATAGCTATTTAAAGCCAACGGATTTTTTATATCCACCCGCCTGCTTACTCTGCGATCAAACTGTCTCTTTTCTTTTTCTGTGTATTTATTTGTAAATCGCTCCTCGTTTCTGAGTAGATCACAGGCGATATAGTTCGATGGCCATAATTTGTAATTTTTATGGATCGCTCTATCAATGAGTTTGGAAACGGCCTGAAGTTGATCGTTTACTGAAAGATTCTGCTCACGAATATAATCCAGGTCTTCTGAAGTGATCACATCACCCGCATTCAAACGTATTCTACCTTTTTGCCCCATTGCGCCCTGCATGATACTATTAAAGTCTTCATTGGCGCTTTTCTTATATTCCTCCTGCATCCTTTTTGCCAGTACTTCCGGCATTTTCAGCATATCTGTAGGATCAAATTCATAAGAAATGGAAACCGGTACGATCTTGATCTTAGCCAGGTAATCGAGAAGATCCAGGTCACCCTTGGCCATCCCGATCATCTTGAGAACACCCTGCTGGGTCACATCATTACCATCTTTGGTTCTGCCTTCTCGTTGCGCCATCCAGATCGATCTTGAATCTTCCAGTAATCCTCTGGTATATTCTGAAAGTCGCATGGAACTTTTCAGCATCTCACGCGGACTCTGATTTCGAAGAACCAGGAAATTACGATTCAACTTAGCCAGGGCAGCGAGGAAAGGTTTCTGTACCAGGTTGTCACCAATGGCTGAAGCAGTCATCACAAGGTCATGGTTATACAGCGTATAATTAAGCAAGGAAGTATCTAAAAGAATATCCCTGTGATTGGAAATATAGAAGTATGATTCGTCTTCATCCAGTTTATCAAAACCGCGGTCGCTTAGCCCTTCACTGGATTTTTCCAGAACTTTTTCAACACTGTAATAGATGACCTTACTCTGGAAATCCCTTATGGAGTAACAATCTGCCACGATCGTTTTGATCTCTTCATATTCAAGATCGGGAAAGGTAAATTGCAGAAGCGCCTTTACCATGGGATGTTTTACATACTGCTGTAAAGCAGGATTTACTTCTTCATCGTCGTAAAAACGTATATCGTCAAAATTTTGCACCTATATCTCTTATTATTTCAACAAATGAACAAAATTTATGTTTAACAGCTTTAGATTCCAAAGACTTCCTTCGAGTTTTTGGTGGTTACCTCAGCAATCTCCTCCAATGGGAGCTCATATAATTCAGCTAATTTCTCGGCCACCTTTAAAATATAGACCGGATCGTTTCTTTTTCCGCGGAAAGGTTTAGGAGCCAGGTATGGAGCATCTGTCTCAAGAACAATTTGCTCCAGCGGAATCTTGGCCATGAATTTATCTATCCCTCCATTTTTGAAAGTAACCACTCCGCCAATGCCCAGTTTCATATTATAGGAAAGCGCCTGTTGCGCCTGTTCAAAATTCCCTGTAAAGCAGTGAAAGATTCCAAAAAGATCATCTCCTTTTTCTTCTTCTAATACTGAAAATACCTCGTCAAAAGCATTACGACAATGAATAACAATTGGAAGTTTATATTTTTTCGCAAGCTGTATCTGTCTTCTGAAAGCGTCCTGCTGAATTTCCAGCGTGGATTTATCCCAATATAGATCGATCCCAATTTCTCCTACAGCGTAAAATTTACGTTTTGCAAGTTCCTCTTCTACATGCTTTAATTCATCTTCATAATTCTCCTGCACATGAGTAGGATGTAATCCCATCATCAAAAAAATGTTCTCTGGAAATGCTTTTTCCAGCTCATACATACTTTGGGTAGTTTCTGAATCTATAGCCGGAATAAAAAAACGGGTCACATTTTGAGCGATGGCATCCTGAATAAGTTGCTGCCGGTCGCCATCAAAAGACTCACTATATAAATGAGTGTGCGTATCTGTAATTGTCATATCGCAAAAGTAAGATATGCGCCACAATCATAAAACCAAATTACATGAAGTTCTTGTAATTGAAAGGTGGTTATACTAAAACTGAAGGCTTTTCACTAATCTTTCCGGCGAGGTAAGCTGCATCTTTTTTGATTCCGCCAAGGGTTGCAGAACCTCTGGTATGCAACCAGGGCAAACCAATAAAGTAAAGGCCTTCCATATTACTTACTCCACGGTAATGTTCAGGATAGCCGTTTTTTGCCAGTTCCAGGCCTTCGATCCATTCGAAATTTGGTCGGTAACCAGTAGCCCAGACGATATTCTTTATATCCCGAAGTTCTTGCTTCTCAGTGAGTATACGCTCGTTTTCAGCATCTTTGGTTTTTCCTACAGCGATTACATTTTTCCTGGCCAAAATCCCTTTTACATCTGTTCCAATTACGGGTTGTCGCGAATTACTGATTTTTTTTCCCAGCCATGTATCTCTACTGAAGCTTAAAAAGCCGGATTTTGTAAACCACCACCAAAGTGTCTTACCCATTATTTCCTGCGGAAGTACTTTTACATCTGTAGTTCCTGAAAAATAGGTTTTGCGATTATTTTCAGAAATTTCATCGAGGATCTGAAATCCGCTATCTCCCGCTCCCACCACCATCGCTGGTCCTGACTGTAACTGGTCTGGATTCTTATAATAGTTGCTATGGATCTGAAAAACTTCAGAAGAGATCTTTTTAGAGAAAGCTGGTGTATAGGGAATATGAAATGGCCCTGTAGCAATAACTACATTTCTGGCTTTTAGATCACCTTGAGGAGACTTTAGCAGAAAATGATCATTTACTCGTGTGATCTTTTGGATGTAAGTTTCTAACTGAACCGGAATATCAAAATTCTGCACGTATTCTTTAAAATAGCCGGCAACTTCAGTTTTAGATGGATAATGTCCTTTTTCGGCCGGAAATTCCATCCCGGGCATGTTATTAAATTCAGAGGGAGTAAAAAGAGTAAGAGAATCCCAGCGATTCATCCATGAAGCACCAATTTCGGTTGCTTTATCCACTACCAGGAAGTTATGACCCTGTTGTTTTAGATAATACGCCATGGCCAAACCTGCCTGTGCCGCTCCTACCACAATAAAATCTAACATCATTTAACTTTTTTGCAAAAGTACGCTTATTTAAAGGTTTCTGAAAATCGGATCTTTCAGAATATAAACTCCTTATAACTCCAGAATTGGTAGAGGAACAGGATAAGAAATGCAAAAGTGACGATGAACTCCATAAAGCTTGAAGCCAGCAGACCGAGAAAAGAACCAAAAGCAGCCTTTCCAGCCGTTCTGGAATCAGATTTATTTAGAATTTCTCCAATAAAAGCACCTACAAACGGACAAATAAGAATAGCGAAAGGAAATGGAGCGAAGATTCCAATGATTAAACCTATAGTAGCTCCGATCATTCCTTTTCGGCTTCCTCCAAATTTCTTGGTTCCCATCGCTGGAATGGCAAAATTGAGAATATAGAATAGGATAGCAACAAAGAGCGTGATTCCAAGGAAAACGTAGTTCACTCCTACTCCCGGAATAAGGAAAAATATAAGCAACCCGATCCAGCTTAATGGTACTCCGGGCAAGACCGGAAGAAAACTTCCCAGGATTCCCAGGATCATAAAAATCGCTGCCACACTTAACAATACTATCTCCATACTATTTCTTTTTCTGAACGAAGATAATCAACTTAAAATCATTTTTTAACTAAATAATTAGTTTAAACTAAAAGATTAGTTCTATATTAGCTTTAACTTATTTATCTACCATGAAACAATTAACCAAAGCTGAAGAAGAGATCATGCAGATTCTGTGGCATCTAAAAGAATCTAATGTGAACGGGATCATTGATGAAATGCCCGAACCTAAACCGGCCTACAACACGGTTTCGACGATCGTAAGAATCCTGGAGAATAAGGAATTTGTAGATCATAGAAAAAAGGGAAAAGGTTATATCTATTTTCCAAAAGTTGAGAAAGAGACCTATAGTAATCAAAGTATTAACCAGTTGATGAACAATTATTTTAATGGTTCATTTCAAAGTATGGTTAGCTTTTTTATGAAAAAGAACGAGATGAAATCAACAGATCTAGAAGCAATTTTGAAGGAAATTAATAAAGACAATAAGTGATGGAACATTATATCATCCAGGTAATTTTATTTCAGCTGGCATTTTTCGTGATCTACGAGGTGTTACTGGAAAAAGAAACCTTTTTTAAACTTAACCGTGCGTACTTGATTGCCACTCCTATCCTGGCATTTTTGATCCCTTTTATCAAAATTGGTAGCTTACAGCAAATGGCTCCTGCTCGGGCCATGCAGCAATTTAGTGATCAAACAATGATCTTAATGCCGGAGGTAATGATTGGTGAAACTTCCAACGCTGCAACTACGAATTCTGTTCAGGCAGATCCTTCAATCAACTGGATGTTATGGTTATATCTTGCAGGAGTAGTCATCAGTTTCAGCATATTTATTTTCAAGCTTATTAAACTTCAGAAGATCGCTCGAAAAAGTAAAACTCTCGATATTCGTTACTACGAGCTGAGAGAGGTTCCAGATTCTGATACTGCTTTTACCTATTTCAATAAATTATATATAGGAGACCAGATTTCAGAAAAAGACCGACAGCATATCATCACGCACGAATTGGTACACCTGCGAGATCATCACGGTTTTGATTTGATGGTCTTTGAATTATTGAAGATCCTGTTCTGGTTCAATCCGCTTATCTATATTTTCCAGTCACGTCTGGCCACGCTTCATGAGTATATCGCTGATAGCACCACTGTTCAGAAATCTGGAAAAAAGCAATATTTCGAACAGTTGCTCAATACCGCCTTCGGAACAGAAAACTTTTCATTCACCAATCAATTTTTTAGTCATTCATTAATCAAAAAACGAATCATTATGTTACAGAAAAATCAATCATCCAACATTTCAAAATTCAAGTTTTTACTCATCATTCCCATGCTAATGCTTATGCTTACTTATGTAGCATGTTCAGATGATAATTCCTCGGAAATAGAACCAGAATTACAGAAATCCAGCACTTCGGAAATAATTGCGGAACTTAAAGCACATCTAGAAAATAAGGAGAGCCTTACTCCATCAGAGAAAGAAGAGTTCCTGCAGCTTCTTAAGAAAAGAGAAGAGTTATTATTGAAAGAAGCGAAGGCGAATGGGACAGAGGTTATAGAAGTTGTTGAAGAACAAACATTGCCACCTTCACCTCCGCCAGCGCCAGGTTCTACCGAAGATATTCAAAACCGTGCTGATTATAGCGCCTACGATAATGCTACCTCAGTTCCTTTTGCTGTAATCGAAAAAGTTCCTGCTTTTGAAGGTTGTGATGAGTGGGTAGATGACGCCAGAAAAAACTGTACTTCTTCAGAAATTTCTGATTTCGTCAACAAGAATTTCAATACTTCATTGGGAAAAGAATTGGGACTTGTAGGTGTAAATCGTGTTATCGTTCAATTCAGAATTGATGAAAACGGACAGGTTCAGGATATTAAATCAAGAGCTCCGCATCCGAGATTAGAAGAGGAAGCTAAACGAGTCATTTCTGAGCTTCCATCATTTATTCCAGGAGAACAGAATGGTCGTGCCGTAAGTGTCATGTATAGTCTACCAATCGCATTTCAGGTTCAATAATAAATTAAAAAACAAGATTATGAAAAACATAAAATTTAAAACTCTGCTAAGCCTTTTTGCATTCCTGATTTCTCTTTCAGGTTTCAGCCAGGATTTGGCTACACCCTTTGCGGTGGCAGACAAAACACCTGTTTATCCTGGATGTAAATCGCTAATAGGCAATGATCAGAAAGATTGCACGGTCGAACGAATCACCAATCATGTGAACAAAAATTTCAACACCGCTCTGGGAAAGGAATTGAATCTTACCGGTCGCCAGCGTATTGTTGTGAAATTTGTGATAGGAAAAGATGGTGAAATTAGAGACGTTGAATCAAGATCTCTGGCAAAAGAGGCTGATGTAAGAGCCAGCCTGCAAGCTGAAGCCACTCGCGTGATAAATTCATTACCGAAGATGCAAGCGGGTGAATTTGAAGGTGAGAAAGTCGCGATCGCCTATGCTTTACCCATAGAATTTGCTACGCCTCAAAAAGAAAATAAGAACGGATAAAACTTAGTGATTTGAGATTTTTGCTAACCCTAACTTTTACTGTAATTGTCCTGCTGCCCGCCTATGCGCAGCAGGACATTTTAAATAATGCTGATAGCCTTGCAGCCGTTGGCAATCGTGAAGAAGCCATTCAATTGCTAACAGACCTGCCTGATAAAGATGCTAAAGTTCTATTGAAACTGGCGAAATTTCAGCAGTCGGAAGGAAATATCAAAGCCGCACTTGAGAATTATAAACAGGTAACTCAACAACATCCCGAGAAGGTTTTAACGATGCAGGACTATGGAGAACTTTTACTTGAGAATGGAAAGCTTGAGCTGGCTGATAGTATCTTCAGCAATTTAAAAGAAAGATATCCTGAAAATGCTGGCTTTACCTATAGATTAGGACTTGTTAAAGAAAAACGCAAACTGGATACCCTGGCTAATCGTTTATTTTTTGAAACCGTGAGTTACAATTTTTCACATCAAGGTGCATTATATAAAACAAGCAAATATCAATTAGCTCGCGGTAGAAAACATGAAGCGATTGTACTTGCGCAGGCTGGTTTAAAAAAACGTCCAAAAAATGTAAGTCTGTTATCTATTCTGGGCCAGGCCTATATGTCCACTTTTCAGTTTGACAAGGCGATACCGGCGTTTAATACGATCGTGGAAGAAGGGGAAGCTTCAGAATTTGTACTGGAAAAGCTCGCAAAAGCCTATCGTATGACCAGCCAGTTACCAAAAGCCTTGGAAACTTATAAGCAAATGCTGGACATCAATGATATGAATAGCGCTGCGCATTCTAATATAGGTGTCATCCTGATGGAGATGGACAAACATAAAGAGGCGAGAGAACATTTCTACAATGCCCTGTTTATAAAAAATCCCAGAGTTGACAAAGAGTTTCTGAATCTTGGACTGGCTTCAAAGGAACTCGAAGATTTTAAAGAGGCCTACCGATTTTTCAAATTTGCGATCGAAGAAAATGAAGAGAACGAAAGAGCTTTGCTGGAACTGGCGCTTACTGCCGACAGGTATTTTGAAGATAAAAAATCTGTGGCTGAACATTACCAGCGATACCTTGACAGGTATGCCGGAAATGGAAATGCTGCTATGATCAAAATCGCAAAATACAGGTTGAGTGAGCTTAAAAAAGAGGAGCATTTTTCGGAATAGCAGATAATTTTCCTAACCTGCTAGATTTCACTATTTTTGGAATCCGAAAGCTAACTTTTAATGAAGAAGATATTATTCGCAGTTGCCATTTCAGTTCTGTGCTCCTGTAATTTCGAAACCAGGAAAATTTCTTCTGAAGAGGTTCTGGAGCAGGAATCACGCACATTGAACTGGAAAGAAGTGGATGAATATCCCGCTTTCGAAGATTGCCAGAATCTTACCAATCTTGCCGAAGCTAAGAATTGCTTCGCACGACAGGTCTCTACAACAATTTACAGTCACCTGGCGAGTCAGCAACCCGTAGTGACCAAAAGCATTGACGATACACTTTTTATTTATCTGGAAATCGACAAGAACGGGAAACCGCAAGTTGAATCCATAGAAGTTGATACCACAGTGACCAATCAATTACCAGAAATCAAGAACTGGATCAGGCAGAGTATCGATTCCTTGCCTAAAATTTACCCGGCCAGTAAAAGAGGAATTCCTGTATCTACTGTGTTTAAAATGCCGGTAGTTGTAAAAGCCGAATAAATCTATTTCCGGTAATCTCTTCCTTTCCACTTAAAACCTACGAATAGAGAAGTCAGCGCAATTCCTGAAGCAAATAAAGGATAAGCAATACTACTCCAGGCATAACTTCGCATACTTGCCTTCCTATCAAAAAAGACCGCAGCTTTATAGATCAACATAAAATCCAGGTTAAACTTTATAAGGAATCCAATCATAAGCCACTGAAGATAACTGGCGTCGAACAGGCAAAGCACTAGTCCTATGATTATTGCAGCATTCATTAGAAACACGGTCAAAGCAGCAAACCTTGCAAAACTATCTTTGTAACCGGCAGATTTTGCTGCCCAGCGTAAACGTTGCTGTATAAAGCTTCGAAGATCTTTCTGCGCTGCGGTTGTTACGATCATGTTAGTGCTTCTTATAAAATCGATCTTTCTTTCGTGTTCTTTAAATTGCTGAAGTAAAAAAACATCATCACCACCTGCATAGTTGCTGGACTGCTTATATCCTCCAACTTCCTGGAACGCTTCTTTCTTAAAGCATAGATTTGCAGCATTACATATAAACGGTCTTTCCAATCCAAAAGCACCAATCGTAGTAGCCTGCAAACTCATAAAATCCATGAGATCAAATTTTCTGAATAGTGGATTTTCAGGATGAACTTCGTCGAGTATCACCGGAGCTGCAATTAGATCTGAATCCTGAGACTCTATATAATTATTAAATCCCTGCAACCAGTTTTCAGGAACTTTACAATCGGCATCTGTAGTGACTAGGAATTCAAATCTGGATTTATGTATGCCGACTTTAATAGCATCCTTTTTTGCTGAAACGGATTCTCTCTGGTTTTGCAAGAGCTCGATCGAAAGTTCAGGATGCATTTCGCCAAATTCCTGAACCAGTTTTTCTGAATCATCTTCAGAAGAGTCATTGATCAAAAGGATCTCAAACTTGTTTCTCGGATACTTCAAATCCTTCAGAGAGTCCAATAAAGCGGGTAAATGGAACTGCTCATTTCTAAATGGAATAATGATAGAAAAATCGGTTTCAGAAGTAGAAACAGAAGAAGGATTAGATTTTAAATTTCTCCATCCATATAATAGTAATAGGAGTAAAATCATATAACACAGACAAATGCTGGCTAAGATGTAGACAGGAAGCATGGCCATAAATTGCGATCGCCAGGTTTTAATTGATTAGTTTTGCAGAAGTCCAAATTAGGCAATTTTAGTGAGTAGCACGACAGAGAAAAAGACGATACAAGGAGAAAGGATCATCCTGGGAATTGACCCCGGAACTACGATCATGGGTTTTGGTTTGATCAAGGTGGTTAACAAGAACATGATCTTTATTCAAATGAATGAGTTACAGCTCAACAAATACAGCGATCATTATGTAAAGCTGAAACTTATTTTCGAGAGAACCATTGAACTTATAGACACCTATCATCCCGATGAAATTGCTATTGAAGCACCGTTCTTCGGTAAGAATGTGCAATCCATGTTAAAACTGGGTCGGGCGCAGGGAGTCGCCATGGCCGCGGGATTATCACGAGAAGTTCCCATCACAGAATACCTTCCGAAGAAAATTAAAATGGCGATAACAGGAAATGGAAATGCCAGCAAAGAACAGGTTGCAAAAATGCTGCAAAGTATGCTGAAGATCGGGGAACTTCCGAAAAACCTTGATGCTACAGATGGTCTGGCTGCAGCGGTTTGCCACTTTTATAATTCTGGAAAAACCGAAATTGGCAAAAGTTACACAGGCTGGAGCGCGTTTGTAAAGCAAAATCCGGGTAAGATCAAATAGATCATGAGCGGAATCTATATCCATATTCCATTTTGCAAACAGGCATGTCACTATTGTGATTTCCACTTTTCCACCTCTACAAAGAAGAAGGGGCAACTTGTTGAAATGCTAGGCAGGGAACTGAAATTGCGAAAAAATGAAATTCCCGGAACTATACAAACCATCTACTTTGGAGGTGGAACTCCTTCTCTACTCTCTTCGGAAGAACTTGAATCGATCTTTCTAAGCATCAACCAGAATTTCGAAGTATCAGACAGTGCCGAGATCACTCTTGAAGCAAATCCCGATGACCTCTCGGAAGAAGTTTTAAAAGTGCTGAATGATTCGCCAGTAAACCGGCTTAGTATTGGTGTGCAGTCCTTTTTTGAAGCAGATCTGAAATTGATGAATCGCGCACACAACGCAACAGAAGCATTGGAAAGTCTGAAACTTGCGAAGCGATATTTCGATAATATCAGTATTGATCTTATTTATGGAATCCCCGGACAGTCTGATAAGCAATGGATCGAGAATCTGGAGATCGCTCTGGAATTGGACATTCCTCATATTTCCAGTTATGCACTTACCGTAGAACCAAAAACAGCACTGGAAACTTTTATCAAAAAAGGAAAGATCCAACCGGTCACCGACGAGAAGTTCAGAAAGCATTTCGATATCCTGGTGCAAAAACTTACAACCGCCGGATTGGAACATTACGAGTTTTCAAATTATGGAAAACCAGGTTTTCATTCAGAAAATAATATGGCTTACTGGCTGGGCAAAGCTTACCTGGGAATTGGTCCGTCTGCCCATTCTTATGATGGCAAGACCAGAAGCTGGAACGTGGCGAATAATTCATTATATATTTCAGCACTAGCAGAAAATAAAATTCCGCAACAACAGGAAGTTTTATCGCTGACAGATTCATATAATGAATATATCATGACGAGGTTACGCACAAAATTCGGCGTAAATTCAGAAGATATTCAACGCAACTTTGGAAAGCTTTACGAACAACATTTTATAATGGAAGTTCAGGTTTTCCTTGAAAACGGACAAATTGAAAAGCGTGATTCCGGATTTCATATTTCTGAAAAAGGTAAATTTCTAAGCGATGGAATTGCTGCAGAACTCTTTTACCTTGATGACTAAAATTTTGGTGAGTCTCAAAAATATCAACTTTACAGCTAGCCTATTATCGGTTTACAATCTTACATTTGTTGAGCATATTCATTTCTTATGATCGCCAGCATACATTACCAGAATTCAGATTTTCGTGTGGATCTTTCCAAACCTCTGGATATTTCCATTAGTCTGCGTGGCGATGAAAAAAATCCAATCGCCTGGTATCTGGAACATCCCGAGATCAAGCCGGTTATTGATGGTAATTTTATTGGCAAAGTAAGTGCCGGCGCTTCAGTGAATTTTAACAATATCAGCTTTAATCCTCACGCTCACGCCACGCATACCGAGTGTGTTGGTCATATAACCAAAGAAACGAATTTTATTCAACAGCATTTAAAACGTTTCTTTTTTAAGGCAGAAGTGATCTCTTTAGAACCGCAAACTGCTGGTGAAGACCGTATTTTCAGAAGAGCACAATTCGAAAAAGCTTTAAAGGATTCTACTGCTGAAGCGATCATTATCAGGACGCTACCAAATTATATTGGTAAGATCTCCAAACATCATTCTCATACGAACTGGCCATATCTGGAAGAAGCTGCGGCTAATTTTTTGAGAGAACAGGGAATTGATCACCTGCTTATAGACCAGCCTTCTGTAGATAAAGAGAAGGATGATGGAAAACTTCTGGCTCACAAAGCTTTCTGGAACTACCCGAAGGAAATTCGTTACCATGCCACGATCACAGAATTGATTTATGTTCCAAACAAGATCGAGGACGGCGCCTATTTTCTAAGTTTGCAGCCGGCATCTTTTGAAAATGACGCAGCACCATCGAAACCGGTCTTATATAAAATCCTCGACAGATGAAGCTTAGTTTGAAAATCGAAGAATTTGCAATGCTTATTCTGGGTATTTTTCTCTTCACAAAACTGGATTATAGCTGGTGGTGGTTTGCAGGCTTATTTTTAGTTCCCGATATTGGCATGTTGGGTTATCTTGCAAGTGATAAGATTGGTGCATTTTCCTATAATATTTTTCATCATAAAGGAATTGCCATTGCGATCTACCTGATAGGAATCACGCTCGATAATGCATATTTACAGCTTGCGGGAATCATGCTATTTGCACATTCCAGTTTTGATCGTTGTTTTGGATATGGTCTTAAATATGAAAAAGGATTTAAAATCACTCATTTAGGTGAAATAGGTACATAATATGGAATTACTATTTATAGGACTTGCAGCCGGTGCGGTTGCTGCATACTTTATTTTTTCGATCTTCAATAAGAATCGTTCCATGGAGAAGACCAATGAACAATCTGTTGTTCTTATGGATAAGATTAGAAGCGTTTGCAAATTTATCACTGTAGAAGGTGATTTTTCTGAGATCTATCATTATGAGAATCTAAAGGAAAAATACATTAGCCTGGTCTTCGGAAAAAAGAAAGCCATTGTGCTGGTACAGGCGAAAGCCCACGTTGGTTTTGATCTGAGCAAAGTTAGAATGCAAAGCGACAATGAGAATAAAAAGATCATACTTACCAATTTCCCACAACCGGAATTATTAACGATCGAAACAGATTTTAAATATTACGATAAGCGCGAAGGCTGGGCGAATCCTTTTACGACCTCAGATCTTACAGACATTAATCGTGACGCCAAAAAAACCATCGTAGACAAGATCCCTCAAAGCGGACTCATGGAGCAGGCACAAAAAGAAGCTTTAGGTACGATCGCGCTAATGGAAAAGATCGTGGAAACCATTGGCTGGAAACTGGATTATTCAGCACTTACCATCGAAAATACGGAAGCTCCCAAACTGGAAAAATAAGATCTACTTATTTTTATTAAACGCTAATTTTTATGAATATAGACCAGTTCAGAGATTATTGTTTAATGAAGAGAGGTGTTTCAGAGCATTTGCCATTTGGTCCGGACAATCTTGTTTTTAAGGTCATGGGTAAGATGTTTAGCCTTGCCAGCCTCGATGAAGTTCCACTGAGAGTAAATTTAAAATGTGATCCCGAATGGGCTGTTCAGCTAAGGGAAGAATATCCGGAAACAATTTTACCGGGTTATCACATGAATAAACGTCACTGGAATACGTTAGTAATGCATGGTGGAGTAGATCCGGAATTGACCAGGAAACTCATAGATCATAGTTATGAGCTGGTAGTTGCAGGATTAACCAGAAAACTTAAGCAGGAATTAGATAGTTTAGAATGAAAGAACCTTTAGCTTTTTACAAGGATAGAAAGAACAAATACGAGCAGGAGAGAAAGAAGTTATCAGGAAAACTGGCGGTTTCGAGTATCCTGAGATTACTGATATTTCTCGCACTATGTGCCGCAATTTATTTTTTCTACGATCAGGTACAGATCATTGTTCCTGCGGTCATCGGCTGCCTGGCCCTATTCATCTTCCTGATCTCAAGACATTCAGGTCTTAAACGCGAAAAGGATAAAACGGAAGCTTTGATCTCTATAAACGAAACTGAGATCCACATTCTCGAAACAGGAGATTTTCTGAATTTACCAGAGGGAAAGGAATTTGATGTTGAAGATCATGATTTTAGTCGTGATATTGATCTCTTCGGAAGAAAAAGCTTTTTTCAGTATCTCAATAGAACAGCTTTAGCTGAAGGAGCCAGCAAACTAGCATCTTTTCTGCTGAGCAATGATACGACCAAAATCACAGAAAAACAGGAAGCAATCAAGGAACTCGCGAACAAAGCCGACTGGCGGCAGCAGTTTAGTGCTACCGCTACCCTGGTAAGAACCGAGAATTCTTCGAAGACCATTCTCAAATGGATTGCGAACTATAAAGCTTTTGTTCCGGCAGTTATGCGCTGGTTACCGATTGTCTTTACGACTATTTCTGTGGGAGTCATCCTTGCCTATTATTTCAGTTTTATTGGATTTTATCAGTTATTATTATGGTTGCTTATAGGAATCATGATCACCGCCATTTACGTTGGCAGGATCAATAAACTATCTTCTGCAATTGGAAAGGTGCAGGATACTTTTCAGCAATATTACCAGCTACTCGGCTTTATTGAAGACGAAAAATTTGAGTCGGTTATTCTCCATGATCTCCAGACTTCGATTGCTTCGGAAAAACGCAAAGCTTCAGAAATTTTAAAGGAATTCAGTAAAGGAATTGATGCGCTGGATCAACGGAATAATTTTCTATTTGGATTTCTTGCGAATGGATTTATGCTTTGGGATTTAAAACAATCTTACCGACTCGAAAAATGGATCCTTCAGCATCGAACAGAAGTTAGCAACTGGTTTAAAGCTGTAGAAAACTTCGATGCGTACAACAGTCTTGGTAATTTCGCATTTAATCATCAACAATATACCTTTCCGAAGATCTCTGAAGTACCAAAGGGTATAGAAGCAAAAGATCTAGGGCATCCACTTTTAAGGCAAACTAAACGTGTAGATAACGATTTCAGCATAGAAAGTGACCAGTTTTTTATCATTACCGGTGCGAATATGGCTGGAAAAAGTACATTTCTAAGAACGGTCGCACTGCAAATCGTCATGTCGAACATGGGACTTCCGGTATGTGCCAACTCCTGTACCTACTCACCTATTAAATTGATAAGCAGTATGCGTACCAGTGACTCG
The DNA here is from genome assembly GCF_051195275.1 of Christiangramia sp. 3-2217-3z. Lineage (NCBI taxonomy): Bacteria > Pseudomonadati > Bacteroidota > Flavobacteriia > Flavobacteriales > Flavobacteriaceae > Christiangramia > Christiangramia sp. 3-2217-3z. Next base: position 234,983 of record NZ_JBNJLI010000002.1, read on the forward strand.
TTAGGTGATGATGAATCCTATTTCTTTTCTGAACTTAAAAGACTGAAGTATATCGTCGATAAAATTCAGACAGAGAAATACTTTATCATTCTCGATGAGATCCTGAAAGGCACCAACAGTACAGATAAGGCGATAGGCTCCAAAAAGTTCATTGAACGCCTGGTAAAATCGAACTCAACGGGGATCATTGCTACGCACGACCTTAGTTTATGCGAAACTGCCAACCAGTTCGAGCAGGTGAAGAATTATTATTTCGATGCCGAAATCGAGAACAATGAACTTCATTTCGACTACCGATTCAAAAAAGGAATTTGTCAGAATATGAATGCTTCGTTCTTACTTAGAAAAATGCAGATCGTGGAAGATTGAGCTACAGGTAAGTTTTCACAAGGCAATTATACTATACCACTTATGGATTCATTGACGCAAATTGTATTAGGCGCAGCTGTTGGAGAAGCTGTTCTGGGTAAAAAAGTTGGAAATAAAGCGATGCTGTACGGGGCGATCGCCGGCACCATTCCAGATCTGGATACTTTTGTAGGCTATGCTTATGATACGATCACAGCTACCGAGATCCACCGTGGCTTTTCTCACTCAATAGTATTTTCAGTCCTGTTCGCACCGGTTTTTGGATGGCTTATTTCAAAGATCGAGTCAAAATCTGCCGCAACCTGGAAGAACTGGTCATGGCTCATGTTCTTGGGACTTTTCACTCATCCTTTGCTCGATGCACATACCACCTGGGGCACTCAACTCTTCTGGCCATTCGATCTAAGACTGGCTTATAAGAATATCTTTGTCATCGATCCGCTTTATACCTTGCCGTTTTTAGTGCTGCTTATCATGGCCATGCGCTTAAAACGAGATGATCCAAAACGAAGGAAATACAATCGGCTTGGTTTAATTATTAGTAGCATTTACCTGCTATTGATCACCCCTGCACTTAAATGGATGACTTATAACAAATTCGAAAATGCTCTGGAAGAACAGTCTATTTCCTATCAAAAAATAGATACACGACCTGCACCTATGAATAGTATATTATGGAGCGCAAATATAGAAGCCAAAGACCATTTTTTGATCGCCGACTATTCCATTTTTGACACCAAACCCATAAGTTTTCAAGAAGTACCGAAGAATCTTGAGTTTGCCGACAGTCTTGCAGGTGACCCCAACTTAAAGCGTTTAATTGATATTAGCGAAGGCTGGTATACTTTCAGCGAGAAGAATGAGCAGCTTTATTTTAATGATCTTCGCTTCGGAAAACTGGATATGAATGATCCCGATGCGCCATTTATTTTCAGCTTTTTACTACAGGAAGAGAATGGAGAATTAACGGCAACTGAATCTGAACGTTCCATGGAAGATGCAGAAAGTTTACTTCCTGAATTATGGAGCAGAATTCTTGGAAATTGAATCTATTTTACTGAAAAAGCCATAAATACTTAATAAAACATGGCTTTAAACTACCTTTGCTTCTCAAAATGTTGAAATAAATGATTACTGAAGATAAATTAAGAGAACGCAGTGATTCCACCTGTGAATTGTGCGGTCAAACCGAACACCTGAATGTCTATACAGTTTCTGAAGCTCCAGAGGACCATGAAGCTGAGATCCTGATCTGCCAGAACTGTGAATCACAGATAGAAGATCCGGAAAAAGTAGAACCTAATCACTGGCGTTGTCTCAATGACAGTATGTGGAGTACCATCCCTGCCGTCCAGATCATTTCGTGGAGAATGCTGAACAGACTTAAATCTGAAGGCTGGCCGCAGGACCTACTCGATATGATGTATATGGAAGATGATTTAAAGCACTGGGCTAAAGCAGGTTTACAGACTGAGGAAACCGATATTCAGCTCGTTCATAAAGATAGTAATGGTGTGGTACTGGAAGCAGGTGACAGCGTTGTTTTGATCAAAGATCTGAATGTAAAGGGCAGCAGTCTTACCGCAAAAAGAGGAACTCCAGTTCGAAGAATATCCTTGGTTCATGATAATGCTGAGCAAATTGAAGGTAAAGTGGAAGGCCAGCAGATCGTATTGCTTACCAAGTTTGTAAAGAAAACCTAATCACGCCTATGGAAAATAAAAAGAACACTCAGCCAAACAATCCTTTGCACGGTATCAAACTTGCTGATATCCTTGATTCTTTACATGATCATTATGGCTGGGAAGGACTTGCAGAAAGGATCAATATTAATTGTTTTAAATCCAATCCTACAAAAAAGTCCAGTTTAAAGTTTCTTCGGAAGGAACTCTGGGCAAGAGAAAAAGTGGAGCGTTTGTATCTTAAGACAAACTTCAAATAGAGATATACTCACAAAAAAAAGCGGCCAGTTGGCCGCTTTTTTTTCTATAATTCTGCTAAGAACTACTCTTCAGTTTTAGCAGCTTCTTTTTCTTTCTTCACTTTCTTTTCAGTTAGGAAACTATAGTTTTCAGAATAATCAAGCATCTGCTCTTCGAAAGATCTCGGCTGAGTTACTTTGATCGAAACGATCTCATCATTCTCATCCATTTCAGCAACCAAAACAGGATTTACGAATCCGCTATATGGAGCCGATTTGAATTTTGAATTTCTATCCAGTACCTGTTTGTGAATATCCTGATCTACTTTTACACCGTAGTTTTCTACCAGGTCTTTTGCCGCCTGGAAATCACCTTCAGACTTGATTCTCTGAGTTTCCTTAAGGAGATCTCCGAACAATGAACGAAGCTTCTTGTAGTCTTTAATATCAAAGTAGATGTTGCCATCTTTTTCAACTTTTTCAATAACTCCTTCTTCCTGTCCTTTTTCGTAAACCCATTTACTCACCCATTGCCGGTTACGCATATGAGCTTCTTCAATATCCTGACCCGGCTCAATTCTTACTAACTGCGTCATCAACCCATTACGAATATAATCGTTGTAAGCAGCTTTTCCCAGTTTTTCAGAATCATCTGTAAGTCCAAGTTCTTCCAGTTTTGGATCCATCAGGTAATACAGACCTACAAGATCTGCACGACCTTCTTCTAATGTAGATGCATAGTTCTTTAAAGTTTCCTTGGTTTCTCCAACACCAGCATTCATTTGTCCTGAAGCGTGACCAACTACTTCATGCAATGCAGTATGTAGCTTATCTGCCTCTTTCCCGTATTGTTCAGAAAGTTGTACTTCTTCTTCATCATGTGCAAATTCCTTCAGTTTATCTGATCCACCTGCACTTTCGTAAGCAGAAATGATATTCCCTAAAGAAACAGATTTACTTCCATGCTCTTTACGAATCCAGTTCGCATTTGGAAGGTTTACACCTATTGGCGTACTTGGAGATGCATCACCTGCTTCACCAGCAACGATCACTGTTTTATAAGTTACTCCTACTACAGAATCTTTTTTATGCTCATCCATGATTGGTGAGTTATCCTCGAACCACTGTACTTCATTTTCAAGAACGCTCATCTTTTTGGACATATCAAAATCCTTGATCTGAACGATGTTTTCATAAGATCCTCTGTAACCTTTTGGATCATTATAAACTTCTATAAAACTGTTGATATAATCAATATTACCTTCAGTAGCTTCAACCCAGGCAACGTTGTAATCATCCCAGGTTTTCAGGTCTCCGGTAGTGTAGTAATCGATCAAAAGACCTAAAGCATTCGCCTGCTTTTCATTTTCAGCAACACCTTTTGCTTTCTCCAGCCAGTTGATGATCTCATCGATCGCTTCACCGTAAAGTCCGCCACTTTTATAAACTTTTTCAACAAGTTTTCCATTCTCCTTTACGAGCTTGGAATTAAGTCCGTAAGAAAGTGGTCTTTCAGGATTTGGAGATTTCTTTTTCGCGTAGAATGCATCCACTTCCGCAGCAGTTACATCTGGACCATAAAAATTGATGGCAGAACCTTCCAGTAATCCATCAGCTTCGTTAAGATTTACTTTTTTCGCATCCTTATCATTGAAGATCACTTCGTAAGCCTCCCCGGTAAGTTCAGTATTTGTTTCCATCAGTAGCGTATCGAAATACTCTTTGCTGAATTCAGGTTTGATCTTCGCGTTGGAATAATGATGGTGAATCCCGTTCGAGAACCATACTCTTTTCAGATAAGTTTCAAATGAATTCCATTCTTCTGAAGACTGGTCGCCTTCATAATTGGTATAAATATTTTCAAGGGCTTCACGAATTTCCAGGTTATGACGGTAATTCTGGTCCCACATAATATCTCTCCCGGCAAGTCCTGCCTGGGTAAGATAATACACTAATTTCTGCTCTTTCAAACTTAAATTCTCCCAACCCGGGATCTGGTAACGCAGTACTTTAATATCTGCAAATTCATCTACGTTTACCTCAAAATCTGAGTTCATCGCGATTTCCTGCTGCTCATCCTTATCTGCATTTTTCTTGTCCTCATTACAGGAAACGAAAGTCAATGCCGATGCTAGAAGGCAGGTACTTAATATTTTATTCATAAAAATAATTTTAGTGCGGCAAATATACTAAAACGGGAAATCAAATTCTGCGAACCTGATCCCCCGTTATATGGAAATATTGATATATTTTCTACTTTTTACTCATTTCAGTAAAATGTTTGTAAAACCATGGAATGGTTTCAATACCTTTTAGATAATTCCATATTCCAAAGTGCTCGTTAGGGGAATGGATCGCATCGGTATCCAGACCAAAGCCCATCAGGATTATTTTACTGTCCAGTTCCTTTTCGAACAGGGATACGATTGGGATACTTCCCCCACTTCTCTGCGGGATCGGCGTTTTTCCGAAGGTCTCCTTATAGGCTGCACTGGCCGCCTGGTAACCTATCGTGTCTATTGGAGTTACATAAGGATATCCACCATGGTGAGGTTTAACTTTCACTCGAACACTATCTGGCGCCAGACTTTCAAAGTGTTTTGTAAACAATTCGGTAATTTCCTTGTGATCCTGGTTAGGAACCAGTCGCATGGATATTTTTGCATAAGCTTTCGACGGAAGCACTGTTTTCGCTCCTTCGCCTATATAGCCGCCCCACATTCCATTTACGTCGAGGGTTGGCCTGATAGAACCTCTTTCCAGCGTAGAATATCCTTCCTCTCCATGAACATCTTTGATATCCAGTTTTTCCTTATACTCCTCAATGCTGAAAGGCGCCTCTGCCATTTTAGAGCGTTCCTCTTCAGTAAGATTTTCTACGTTATCGTAAAATCCAGGAATGGTAATATGATTATTATCATCTGTAAGTTTTGAGATCATTTCACTTAACACGTTCAGAGGATTTGCTACCGCACCACCGTAAAGACCTGAATGCAGGTCACGGTTCGCTCCGGTCACTTCCACTTCTACGTAAGAGAGTCCGCGTAGACCGGTAGTGATAGATGGAGTGTCTTTTGAGATCATTCCAGTGTCAGAGATCAGGATCACATCATTCTGAAGTTTCTTCTTATTTTTCTTGATGTACCAGTCCAGGTGTTCACTTCCTACTTCTTCCTCACCTTCGATCATGAACTTTACATTACAGGGCAGTTCATCATTTCTGGTCATGTATTCCATGGCTTTTACATGCATATACATTTGTCCTTTATCATCACAGGCTCCCCGACCGAAAATTGCCCCTACAGGATGAATATCGGTTTTTTGCACGACCGGTTCAAAAGGCGGAGAATTCCATAGATCCAATGGATCTGGTGGCTGCACATCATAATGACCATATACGAGTACAGTTGGAAGGTCTTTGCTAATAATCTTTTCAGCATATACCACAGGATGACCTGGAGTTGGAGCAACTTCTGCAGTATCGCAACCAGCATCAAGTAGACTTTGCTTTACAGCTTCCGCAGCCTTCAGCATGTCTTCCTTGTAATTGGCATCTGCAGATATCGAAGGAATCTTCAGTAATTCCTTTAATTCATCGACAAATCTCTCTTTATGTTCTTCAAGGTATGTTTTTATAGAATCCATGTACTAATTTTCAGGTTTGCGTAAAGTTATAAAGAAGTCGGCGGAAAATTGGTCTCAAAGCTCTTAGTGTTTTCATAAGAAAATAAATTTTATTCAAAATCATTAAAATTGATCTTTACTGAAAATCAGAAACTTAATTGTAGTCACTAAATTTTAGCTGAAATTTTTTTTAATTTTTTTCAGGAAGACTGTTTGAAAATTGAAACTTATCTTTATATTTGCACCCGCTTAAGTAATTAAGCAGGGAATCACAACGAGTCCTAAGTGTTGTGAAACTTTAAAATGCGGGCGTGGTGGAATTGGTAGACACGCTAGACTTAGGATCTAGTGCCGCAAGGTGTGGAGGTTCGAGTCCTCTCGCCCGCACAACGAAAAAGCTTCAGAGAAATCTGAAGCTTTTTTTTATTCCCATTTCCGAAGAAAACCTTACAATTAAATCTCACCTCATTAGATTTCTTACAACCGGCCAGAATTCCAGACTACGTCAATTTTGCCAATTGCTTTTAGAAAATCTTCTACAGCTTAACATGCTTTAACAAGTCCAGTTATTCCATGTCAATTATTTTCCCTTTCCCAGGCCATAATTTTGTATTCAATTTTTAAGAATTAAATCATGAGTACACAAGCATTATTAAAAACATATAATTTAGGGGATCTGGAATTAAAAAATCGCGTCATCATGGCTCCTATGACCCGTGGTCGTGCAGACAATCCAGAGAAGAAAGCTATTCCTGAACTCCATTCAGAATATTACCGGCAAAGAGCGAGTGCTGGTCTAATTATTACTGAAGGTTCACAGGTTTCAAAAGATGCCGTAGGATATATTAATACTCCGGGAATTCATACAAATGAACAGGTTGAAGCCTGGAAGGATGTAACCTCAGCAGTTCATAATGCTGATGGAAAGATCTTCATCCAGTTATGGCATGTGGGTAGAATGTCACATCCAGATTTTCATGGAGGTGAATTGCCTTTGGCGCCATCTCCCATCAATCCGAATTCGAAATCATTTACACCAGAAGGTTTTAAAGATACGGTTGTGCCCAAAGAAATGACCTTAGAAGACATCAAGCAAACCATTGAAGATTTTAAGCAGGCAGCTAAAAATTCTATGGAAGCAGGATTTGACGGAGTAGAAATACATTCCAGCAACGGATATCTTTTTCACCAGTTTTTCAATGCGACTTCCAATCATAGAAACGATGAATATGGCGGTTCTATAGAAAAAAGATCAAGAATACTTTTTGATGTTCTGGATGCGGTCAAGGAAGTAATGCCGGAAAATCGTATCGCTATTCGCTTAAATCCTTCCATGCATGGCCTGTTCGGGATAACTATGGATGAAGAAACCATCCCTACTTTCGATTATATCATCAAGAAGCTGAACGAATACGATCTGGCTTACCTTCACCTTTCTGAACCTTTTACAGACGTTTCTGAAATTTCTTTTGCTGAAACAGATATCGCGAAACGTTATCGCCCTATATACAAGGGAACATTAATGATCAATACGAATTTTGATAGGGAAAAAGGGAATGCCGTGATTGAAGATGGGGATGCAGATCTTGTTGCCTTCGGAAAACCATTTATCTCTAATCCAGATCTTGCTGAAAGATTTACACAGGGCGTTGAACTGGACTCCTGGGATGAAGATACTTTTTACTCTGGTGGAGCAAAAGGCTATACCGATTACGAGGTTAAAACTGAAAGAGCTGCAGTACTTCAGTAAAAATTGGAAGTTTAATACTAAAAAAAGTCCTTCAGAAATTTCTGAAGGACTTTTTTTTGAAATGAGTTCGATGTTATGAATGATAAAATTGAATCCTTAAATAGTCAAACTTAATTTTAGTCTCTCATTAGTCAAGGTAGTAGCGTAATCCAACGCCAAAGTTGTTAGAATAAAAGTTCTTTAAAGTATAGAATTCCAGGCTACCTGTGAAATACAGTTTATCATCAAAAGGATAGCTAAAACTACCGCGGTAACGCTGAAAATTATCAGAAAAAGTATCGAGGAAATATGCCGCATCAAGGCTTAGATTAATATCTTTATTTAAATTCCCAAAGGTATATCCAGCTCCAAAACCACCGTACAATCTCTCTTTGAGTGTCCAGTAAGGATAGCCACTACTTTTATCATTATTACCAAGTAATCCGGCAACTTCCGTATAGGCAGATATTGCAGATCTTCCATTGCGATATATTTTTCCGTAGAAAGCAAAAGCAGCAGTAGCGTCAATAGTACCATCATCGTCATAATGATTTCCTTCCAGATACAGAGTAGTTCTAAAAGTTTCATTGATCCTTAACTCCTCGTAGATATTAAGCTGACTCTGGTAAATCTCCAAACCATACGCTCCTCCGGTAAGCGCAGGTCGCCTAAACACAGAAGCTGAACTATAAAGGCTGTCCTTGCTAATACTAGCTCCGGCGCGAATATGATAATACACATTCTCATCCTGGTCCAACTCCAGCCTCGCACCTGCCGTGAAATTGAATTTTCCAGGTTTTATAGCTGTTAGAAATTGATAATCGAATCCATACAAGCTACGATCTATGTTATTAGGATATATTTCTGTTACTGGCACTTCGTAAGCCTTGGTTTGAACCAGGCTAAAAATATGCGTATTGTAGGAACGATCTCTCAATCCATAACCAATCTTTGTTTCATAATAATTAGGATCCAGCCTGTCTGCCACCATATTCCCATTTAACTGGATAAAATCACTTTCTGTAGTTCTAATATTCTTTTCCAAAAGCGCTGATACCTTGCTCTCAAAAAGATCAGGATTTTCCTCTAATAATTGTTTTTGCTTGTCGCTATCTATAAATACCACATCTTTATTCAACTGCTTTCTGAATTCTGTTTTCTTAGCAGAAGCTGTCATGGAATCGGCAATTTTCCAGGCTTTAATGAAATTAGCCTCTGAAATATAGTAGGAGACTAAAAACTCCTGAATCTCTTCGAATTGTTCATTTTCAGGACTAATTTGAGCATATAAATCCTCAATTTCCTGTGTTTTGCTCAATTGTGCCAACCAGTACATTCTGGTCAAAACCGGTAAATCTGTGCTACATTCGCTCCAGGCTAAGGCCATTCTATAGCTTCCCTGGTTCCCAAAAGCATACGCGATCTCTGTGGCTAACGACTTTAAATCATCATTGCAGGCTTCTATATTTATCAGTTGCTGTGTGGCTTTGGCCGGTGAATTACTCAACAACCAATTCATATAAAGAGGATAACCTCTTTGCCTAATTTCTGCTTCATTTCCCTCTTTTAAATACCATTGATCTATGGTCTCTGCGTCTATCGTCTCTGCACAACCTGCCCAGGCGATCGCTTCTTTATAGTTCTGCCTGTCGGCATAAAACCAGCTAATGGTCTCTGCTGAATTATGATGATTGGAACAGGAACTTTCAGTGAAGTAATTTGCTGCTTCATCGGGATATTCCTTCAGAAACATTTCAATATAATTTCGAACATTTTCTGATTTGTTTGAAGCGATCAATTGCTTGAATTCAGCAGAATTTAATTTCACTCCATTATTATTTCCGAAGTAGCCGATATAATCGAGTTTCACCTGTGGATCCTCTGAAACCGCAACTTTTTCACCCATCCAGAATTTCCGGGTCTGCATATCTGGATAATCACTGCCTTTTACCAGCATACTTGCCAGCTCAACATATCGTTGATCTCTATTGCTCTGCTCGTAACGGATATTTAACAAGGGCCATATTTCTGCCTGCCTGTTCTGCCACCCCAGATAACGGGCGAGTTCAAGCCATACATTTTTAGAAAAGGAGTTCGAAGATATCAAACTTTGTTTTAACCCATTGATTTTTTCTGAAATGGAATCGTCTGCCGGAGTTTCTTCCAGATTGACATAATTTTCGAACTGTTCTGCCAGTGAAACTTTTAAGGCTGAAGTGTTCTTCGGAAAATATGGAATAGTAACTTGTCCAGTCTCAGATTTCAGCATGTACAAATTCCCGGTATGCAGGTTTGTTTTTGAAAACTCAAATTTCTTGGAATTGAAATATTCTTCGATCAGCGTTTTATTTTGATCATTCACATAAAGAAACCACCAATTCTCATTTTCTTTGCTTGTTCTTACCTTAACTTCCCGATTGTCAAAACTATACGAATAAGAAGCATTTCTCCAGGCTTCAGTAATTTCAGCTGCATTCTTAACTGCCAGAAACCGCATTAACGGGAACAGCTTTTTTGTTTGTTTGATATAATTTTCAAATCGTGGATACAATCCAAGAGAACCGTTTTCAGAAATTTTCCAGCCCAGCTGTTCCTGATTTCGATATTCGTATGGCGGTTCCTGCTCTTCAAAACTTGATGGAATTTGATAAATATCGTCTGCATGTATAAAATGTGACCAGATACCTGTATATAAATATAGATTTTGCTGGTTGTATTGATTGGCTACATCCATGATATATCCACTGGTAATTCTTGGGAAATTATAGAAATGAGTGTTGAATGGTTCTGGGTCGAATTCCCGAGATCCACCATCTTCAAAATTACCCAGGTACAGGCTAGCGTTATATTTTATGGAAGGAAACACTTGTTGTAGCGCTGCAAAACCCAGACTATCTATATTATTGGACGGCGGAACATAGCTTAAAGGTAGCTTTCCATAGTTCCTGATCTGCCACCTCTTTTTCGCGGCTTCCAATCCCAGGACCATAAAATCGTAATTTGGCCAGTCGTTCTCAACAAGTGAAGCGTGATTATAGCCATGAAAGGCGAGTTCATGATCAGAATTCTTCATTTGATTCATTAGCCAGTCAGATGCGATGACTGTTTTACCAGATTCTCGTTTTTTTGAGCTTTCCCATTCTTCAAAAGTAAATGGTGGTGTGGTCTGGTTTCGGTAATCAAAACAAACATAACCGGAATAAATCAAGCCCTGTTCCTTGGCAAGATTTAGCATATCTGGCCACCAGTGATCTGTATAGAAGTTGGCTTGAGTCACGGACATTTCGGTATGAACAGGCTCCATAGCCATGTTATATAGTGGCGCAGGAAAATCATCCAGAAAAATGCTTGTAGTATTTGCTACGGAATATGGTATTCCTTCAAGTCCATGCAAAAGAATACTAAAGAGTAATCCACGATCGCGTTTTTCAAAGGCCTGAGAAGTGTTCATCAGGATCACCTTACCATTCCCAAGATCATTCTGAAGAATTGCCGGGTAGTTTGTATCACTATTTGCGGTAGCCAGTACTTTAATATCAGCAGAAAAACTTTCTCTGTTTAACCCGTTCAGTAGAGTGGCCTTCTTAAACGCCTTGTTTTTAAAATTTGGAAGAATATGATTGGGAGCCAGGTAACCGGTAGCCTTTGTATCAATTTGTTGAACGCCATCAAATCTCACTCCTGCAAGAAAGTTAAATTGCTCCCCCGAACTTAAAGTAGGCAGCAGGACCATCCCTCCATTTTCAAGAAATTCAAGGATTTGTTTAAATGCTTGCTTATTCAGGTCATCGGGATTCGTAAGAATAACTATGCGATTATTTGCCCCGAAGGCTGGTTTGGAATTAAATTCATCCAGTTGAATAGCCGTAAAGGGAATTTTGGAATAATTAAGTGTTTTATGAATGTTCTCTTTATAATTAATACTGGTTTTATCCTTTGGATCCAGGATAAATGTCACCAAAGGGTCTTTACTATAAGATTCATAACTTATACGTTCTGTTCTTTTACCCGTCTCCTGCTCCTTGCTATCTTTTTCACAGCCAGATATCAATATAATACTAACTAAAAATATGATAAACCTACCTCTCAAATTTCTCACAACAACAATTCATTTATTTTACTGGAATTCGGAATATTTACAATTTCAAAAACCTGTACCGAAGGACCTTCGTAAACCAATTTCAACTCTCTTCCTCTTCGTTTTAAGATCTGCAGATTCCTTTGTACTTCTTCCGAAATTTTAGGATTCAGTTTTTCCGGAACAAATACAAAAACACTGGAAGGCAAGATTATTTCAGGATGGGTTTTTAAATACTCCTTATCAGCCTTATAACGTGCAAAACTTTTATCTTTTTGGAGATATGATGCGTTAAAATCTCCATAACTCAGAAAGTAATGCAAGCCGCGGCTTACCCGACCATTAATAGATGTGTTCACCACAGCATAAGAGTAAGGCAGCCTGCTATTCTCGATCTCATAATAAGCCTGAAGAATATCTTTTTTTGTATCAAAAACCTCGCTGGTCACACTGGCCTTACTTTCTCCAACATAAAATAAACCTCCGGTTAAAATTAGAACGACACTAATTTCTGCAAAGTTGGAAGCGTTCAATTTTTTAATCAGACTATAAAATGGCAGATAGATAAGATAGAATAACAGTCCAATTAGTATTGGCAGAAAGACCCCTATGAGTTGTAGCAAAAGATCATCATCCAGAATGGGAATATCCAGGACATATATCGTGAATAGAAACAGGACAAAAACAAGAATTGCTAATATAGACCTCCATCGGGAAGATTTTCTGGCGATCATAAAGCTTGCAGCAATTCCCAAAGCCAGGTTTATACTTATGTAATACCACACTAATTCTGAAAATGGAAGAATAAGGTTTGGTGTATAGGTATAATAATCAAATGAGACTAACTTAGACACTAACAGATTCACAAAGCTTACCTGCAGGAAGTATGAAACAACGAGATAACACAAGAGGACTAGTGCGGCACTAACAAGATATGCCGTTAAAGCCCGTAAATTATACGCTCGTTTTTCAGCTGGGTTAATAACAAGACAAATGAGAATAAACGGCAATAGGACGGCCAGAGCTATAAAAAGATTAATAAAACTTAAAGCCAGAACACCAATAATGTTCCAAAGGAAATAATTCGATTTGTTTTGACGGAAAGTTGTGGGATACAAGTTGAAGATCATTAACGGCAATGCCAGAGTCATGGAGAGAAAGACCGATTTATGTTGCAGAACAGAATCTATATTTAAGGGAATGATGGTATAGCCAAACCCGAATACCAATGCCGCAAGTAATCCAGGGCCATGTTTATGTGTTATCTTATATAATGCCCAGTATATGATCACTGCCAGCAATGCCGACTCGATAAAGCCAGCATTACTCAAGGCCAGCATATCACTAAGACCTGAAATCTTTGCGTATAATGATATGATCGCATAACCACCCATAGAATCTGAAACAACACTGAACCAGGTTTGTTCTGCAATGGCTTTTACTTTATCCAGATCTTCATACCAGGATGAACTTAAAAGGTAATTATCATACTGCAGCAAATAATACCTACTCATAAACATAGCGGCGAAAATGAACAGAGCAACTCCAATTTGCCAGAATTTTGTTTTTTTAGCTTCCAGAGTCTGCGGTTTTCTTTTTCTGAAATTTTTACGCTCTACCAATGACCGATTAGCCTCAAACCTTATTACCACATATAAAATTAATCGGCTGTAAATCTTCTGAAGTTGAGCTTTGAGTGGTTTTTTTAGTTTTAGATTTAAAAAACTCAGGACAAAGAATAAGCATATGATCATTAAAATTAGCATGGTATCGAAACCATTGATCTGTGTTAGAAATAAACTAACAATGATCGCTGCGGAAAGTCCCATTACAAACCTGGGGACAAAAAATTCGATTCCCGTTTGATAAGATAATTTTACAGCAGTTAACCTGTATAGAATGTAAAAAAACAGAAAGAATAAAAGAATTCTTAGTGGTCCCAGTAAAGTTGCACTGAACCAGAAATAAACATCACTCATTTTCCGGTAGGTTTTGAAGCTCAATTTCACCAATAAAGAGATTTGCCTGATAAGGCTTCAAACGCTTTTTCACGGCCTTCTTAAGAGCTGCACTATCTGCATATTCTATCATTATAATAGGTAATCCAAAATCCTGAGCCACGCTTTTCAAATTGTCAATTCTTTGATTGAAATCTTTCGATTCTCTCATTCTATATTCTGAAGTTTCAAAATTATAATTGGTTGCTACAGATTCTACCGCGATTGAACTTACATACTCTTCGGTTTCATCAAGCGCTTCAAGTCCAGCATTCTGCATTAAATGTGATTTTGGGAATTTTGCTTTAACAAGTTTTAGAAAACTCACGAGCGCAGTCAGTTTTTCTGGGGTTGGTCCAAAAGAAGTGTAGTTATCTATATTATCAAGGAAGAGTCCATCAAAACCTTTAGTTTCCAGATTATTTCTTACGATTTCAAAAATTGTTTGGCGTGTTTGTTCATTCTCCAGGTCGAGCACGTAGCTGTTCCAAATATCGTTTTTTGACAGCGTATACTCTGAAATCTCCTTATAATGTGGAGCAGCTTCATTTACTTCTCCAAAACTTACGTAAGCAAGAACATTCTGGTTGTTAGATTTTAAAATTTTAATGTCTTCCGAAGAGAAATGGGCGCTTTCTAATATTACATAGTCATAACCCCGAACGAGTTCAGGATCAAAATCACCATAATTTACAAGCACACGTTTTGCGGTTTCGTGCTTACATTTAGAGAAACTGAAGATTGAAAAACAAACCAGACCCATAACAAAGTATTTAATATGCTGCATAATAATAGTAATCCAGATTCTTAAAAAACTGCTTCGTATATCTAAAGGTTACCAGCATAAAGACCAGAGACCCTAGCATTAAACCAACAACCGCATACTCATAAGATATGAGTCGGCTTAGTATCACTCCTGATATGAAATTTGTTAACAACGCAGCGATAATTGCTACCAGCGGTTTCCGGTTTTGATTAAGAGTATACAGATACAGCGTGTTTAAAACACCTATAGTAAGAAATATATAACCTATACTCCCTAATATGCTCACCTTAATACTCAGTTCTGAAAGTGCCTCATCAAATCCCGCTTTATAACCCCAGGGCTGGGTCATGATAAGATATAATAGGATCGCCACTCCCATCGTTGTGAAAAGAAGCAATCTCAAATGACGATGATATAAACCCGTCATTTTACGATTGAACTTCTTAAATTTTGAGTAAGTATGTATTAGCTGAAAATAGTCCAGGTGTCGGTTAAACGAGCTAATACTGTATTCCAGCACTCCACCCAGTAAAAAGAAGAACAGAATGGCGAGATCCATGCCTATTTCATAATCCTTTTCATAGTAGAATAGATAAGGTATTTCACGATTAGTAGAAGATGACCATGCGATAATCCTATCCATAAAGACGAAAAGGAAGAAGAAAATTCCGTATAAAAAATAATTAAAGTTGCGGTAAATAGACAAAGTCACTTTTGGTTCTACAATGGACTTGGATTTCTTCTTCTTTAAAGTATGTTTTAAGAACCATTGCAAATATAAGATCGAGGTTAAAGCCGCGACAACTATTCCTGCCCAATGGAGAAAATATACCGGGACTTTAGTGAAAAAATGTAAAGCAAGTGCGAGTGCAGTTCCTAAACTTATGCTCACCGTGATCATCCAACGTTGCTTTAATGCATATAAGGGCGCCAGTACCAAAAGCAGGAAGCCAATAAATAAGGAATAAGAAAAACAGATGATCACAAAACTAATAGAATATAAAGGTATTATAAAATTAAGCAAGGCTGAAAATATGAATATAACCAGGATGGTAAGCGTACCGTACTTTATGATATTGAGAACCGAGTGCCGGGCCATATAAAAATCTTCATTATACCAATAATAGGAAACCTGTTTTCCAATTACCTGCACAAATCCCCCGGTAGCCACGAAGCCCACAATTACACCAAGAACTACGGCAGTAGATTGCAGGTTATTGAATTTAGAAAATGTCCATAGAGAAATCCCGAAAAGCACAATTGAAATCACCTGTATCGCAACCGGCAAAAAGTTCGAGATCCCAGATCCATTCTCAAGTATAAATTGTTTGACCGCACGAGATGAAAAATACGAGGAAATGGCAATCTTCTTATAATTCTTGGCCTCAACTACTCGCTGCTTGTCATTCTTTAAATCATTATAAGCTTTTAAACCGAAGATTTTATAGATATAGTTCGCAAGACTTAAAATACTATCAAAGCCAAAATCTTTTTCAACATCAACTTCCCTAATGCCTAAAGATTCGATAGTGGCAATCACTACATTTAAATTTACCGGTTTCCCGTTGCGATCTTTAATAGCAATGATGAGATGTGCTACAGCTTTTCTTTGTTCCGGGTTCATCTAAAATATTTCCACAGGTTGGTTCTCCACTTGATGTTCATTTAGAAGTTGTTCGTAAACATCTTCATATTGCCGTATAAATTTCGAGATCGTAAAGTGATCCAATACGCGTTGTCTTGCGTGGGTTGCCATTTTCGAGCGTAAATCATGGTTCTGTAATAATTCTATGACTCTATGCCCGATTTCCTGGTCATTTTTCGGTTTGCATAAAAAGCCGCTGTTTTCGTCGAGCGCTTCCTTAACTCCACCTACATCTGTAGAAACAACCGGAACACCACAACTCATACTTTCAATCACTGTATAAGGAAAACCTTCAGAAATAGAAGTAAGAATAGAAAGATCACCTTCCGGGAAAATATTATGCGAATCGCTTCTTGGTCCCATAAATATAAAATTCTCCTTTATTCCCAGTTCTTCGATTAAATGCAGACAGGTATCTGTATATTCGGGAACCGCTTTGTCATCACCATAAATTAGATATTGAATATCTGGAATAGATTTTTGAACTACGGCACACGACCTGATCATGGTGATCACATCTTTAAGCTCGAAGATCCTGGCAGCTGCAACAACTGTCGGAACATTTTGAAGATGGTCTGGTTTTGGTTTCGGCTTGAATTTATCAGAATCAATCCCATTATATATGATCGAAATCTTGCTGGGATCTGCTCCATACATTTTCTCCCATTTAATATTGAATTTATTTACTGAGACAATAGCTTCAGACTTATAATAGGCCAACCTTGCTATAGCTTCTGAAAAGCGTATTAATAAACGTTTCAGAAAAAATGGATATTCAGAATTGTTTAAGGCGAGTAGTCGCTCTCTTATAAAAACACCGTGCTCGGTAAGCATGATTTTCGTGCCATACTTATAATGCGCGATTAAAGCTGGTATCACAGGAAATCCTGAAAGAGTTAAATGAGCGATATCACATTTAGGGACATCGGTGATGGCCAGTGGAATTAGAAACCTATAGATCCATCGAAGCCCAATGGTAATATCTATCAAAGCCGCATCTGGATTATAGTCCCTTACAATATACTGGGACATGATCTCACGGTAAGCCTTCCAAACAGGTTCACTTCGCATCGTTTCCTTGTAATCATAATCTTCAAAGTATAACCACAGAGCTCTAAAAACCTCATCCAGATGTTCAACCTCGAAATTATCATCATAAATTAAATGCAACAATTTTGAAAAAACCGGCACAAATTCACGCTCCACAATCTCATTCGTGGTCCATTCCTTTTTACCTACGGTTTTGTAATATTCGTCTCCATAGCTAATATAATCATAAGGTTCATCTGGAGTCCATAATGGAACCTGAACCACCTGGGTAATATTAGGGCTCAGATCATATTTTGGTGTAGTTTCAAAATTGGCATTAATGGAGTACAATTTAAAATTCACGTTACTTACCTGGCTACATAATAGATGCGCCCAGGTGGAAACTCCACCACCATTGAAAGGATAGGTTCCTTCCAACACCAACATTACCGACTGCTTCCCCATAGCTATCCTGTAAGAATTCCGAAAATACAATTAAAATTATAGAATAATGACGTCCTGAATTTAATCCAATGGATTGAAACCCGCTTTAAACGCAAGGGAAATCTACGTATGAAATACTTTTTTAGATTCCTGCGAGCTCGTATAATTTTGTTAAAATTTCGCTGCTATAAGAAAGCGACTTTGTGACCAATAAACTCCTCAGAAAATCATCTCATCTAAAAATGCGAAATAGTTATAGACATTGATATAGCTATCTTAATATTCTGACCTTAAAAGAATAAATTGATTGAGAAAATGAGAAATCCTTATAGCTTTCGAGAAAATTCCTGATAGATTTTTGTTTTTGAAATAGGGAATGAAGTTATTGAAGAGGTTGATGCAGATCTTTTTGCCTTCCGAAAATCATTTATCTCTAATCCAGATCTTGCTTAAAAAATTGCACAGGATGTTGAAATGGACTCCTGGAATGAGGATACTTTCTACTCGGAAGGAGCAAATACCGACAACGAGGTAAAACCGAAAGCTGCAGTACTTTAGTAAAACCTGAAGTTTAACACTATAAAAAAGTCCTTCAGAATTATCTGAAGGACTTTTTTTACTTCGGCATAAACATCTCAACTAGAATTCCTGAACTGTAGGTCTAATTACGATCTCATTCACGTCTACCTCATTTGGTTGCTCAATAGCATACGCTATAGCTCTGGCAATAGAGTCTCCAGGAATTGCCTGCTTGTAAAACTCTTTTACGTTTTCTGAACTTTCATCATGGCTTGAACCATATTTTAATTCAGAATCTATAGCTCCAGGTTCTATGGTTGTTGTTCTTATGTTCCCACCAACCTCATGACGTAAACCATCAGAAATTGCTCTTACCGCATATTTAGTTCCGCTATAAACGGTTCCTCCAGGACTAAATACTTTAATTCCCGCAACTGAAGAAAGATTTATAAAGTGGCCAAATCCCTGTTCCTGGAATACTGGTAGCGCTGCGGAAATCCCGTAAAGCACACCCTTTACATTGATATCGATCATTTTATCCCACTCCTCCACTTTATCTTCAGCAAGAGGTGCGATAGCCATTAATCCGGCATTATTGATAAGAACATCAATTTTTCCATATTCTTTTTTACTAAGTCTAATGAGATTTTTCAGGTCTTCTCTTTTAGTAACGTCAGTCTCCACTACCAGCGCTTCACCTCCATCTTTTCTGATATCTTCAGCAATGGCATCCAATTTTTCCTTACGTCTTGCGGCAATAACTACCTTTGCTCCTCGTGAAGCTAAATGACGGGCTGTATTTTCCCCAAGTCCACTACTACCTCCTGTTATTATTACTACTTTACCTTTAATATTATCTTCCATAATTGTGATTTTTAGATTTCTTTTAAATTCGGAAACAAAAATACGAAGGGATATGGAGCTGTATAAATTTGGCGAGTGGGTTTGTAAATATTTTAACCTGGTTGATTGATCTGGGTTAATAATGTTACCTTAAAACAGAATTTTTAAAGACAATTGATCTCCTTAACTGAATGAATGAAATTAGACGGTTTGCTCTTCTGAAGTAGTAGTTTTAATTCCAGAGATGGTAGTATCATGTTTTCGACCGAATCTACCGGTTATAGTCCATCCTATACCGAGACCCAGCATGACCCCTGAAACTAAATGAAAATTTGTACTAGTGCTCAGGTAGCCAATGAGGATTCCAAAGGTGATCATCCCCAATCCCAACAACCTCACTTTATTCATGACGCAATTTATTATGGTCTTAATAAATGCGGATTAGGGCTGGCATTTGTAGGTTTAGACCTGATTTGGATGGTAAATTTAGGCATTAAATCCTGAGAAATGAAAAAAATATCCGTTAAAATACTAGCATTCAACGATCAAGTTAACGGTGGAACCTCTATTTTCTTAAAATAGTAATTATTTAGTACGAATTCCCTGTGTAGTAAAAGAAAGGCCCTGCTGCCCGGAAGTGGAGATCATCACAGCATCGAATACCGGCTCGGTAGTATTCAGATTTGCCTGCCAGTCAAACACAAAGTTAGCCCCGGTTCCACCAGATTTATCGGTTTCATCGATCACAATTTCAATCGTCTCCAGTGGCGCGATATAAATAGGAGCATCAAAATAAGTTCGGATGAGCTTTCCATTAGTCGCGTAATAGTCGGCTCTTTCAACATAAATCGTATCCTCACGACTGGTGTTCCTCATGCTAATGGTCGCAGTTAGATCATGAGTGATATGTTCTGTCTGACTATAGATTTCAGAATAAATAGAGAGATAAGTTTCTCCGGAAACCAAGGAATCATTCTGCGGAATAGCAATTTGTCTCGACTCCCAACTTATAGGATCTATAGAACTAATCTCCTTCTTATCCTCGCAGGATTGCAGCGCCAGAAAAACTATCAGAAGGCCGAAGAAATGTTTATATGGATATTTTATTTTAGTCATATCAAATGGGCTATCAGGCTATTTTAAAACTACAAAAAAGCCTCTTAATCCTGCCAGTATGGATTGGGTTCCGTAGGCTGCCAGGATTAGCCCCATGATCTTACTTACCACAGTGATCCCATATTCTCCCACATGATCTTTCACTCGATTAGCTGTTAATAGCAATATGCAAGTTATAGCGATAACCACGAGAACCAACGCCGTGGTCACAGCCTGTTGCTGTATTGTATATAGATTATTATCTGTCATTAGCACTACTGCCATGATCGCACCTGGAGAAGCAATAGATGGGATGGCAACTGGAAAGATCACCACATGCTTGTAATCTTTAATAAGTCCTTTTTCAGATTCAGGTTTTCCATCACCAAAGATCATTGTAAGGGCGAACAAGAAAAGAATCACGCCACCTGAGATCTGAAAAGCATCCAGGGAAACATCCATTCCATCAAGAACAAGCTGTCCTACAATAATAAAGAACAGTAGTATTAGAAAAGCAATAATAGAAGCTCTGATCGCGACTGTCTTACGTTTCTTTTCGGGAATGTTCTTGGTTGCTTCCAGATAAACCGGTACCGAACCAAGCGGATCGATCACGGCAATAAAGAAGAAAATAGTAGTTATGATTTCGTTCATTGTTCCAATGTCTGGCAACTAAATTAAATAAATGGATCGCAATTTAGGTTCAATTACCAATTGTATCGCCTTAGACTCACAAATTGTGCGATATTATCATATTGAATAGCTCGAAGAGGTAAAAGAATATAAATGAATTTCGCAATAAGTAAGTTTTGCTATCACACTTCAAAATGTTCTATCGTTCCTAAAGTCTATGGAAGCCTCAATCAGCTGCACCATAATTTCAGTAAAAACAGGTATAATAGTTCTCAAATATTCAGCTGGATTTCTTCAATTCATAATAAGATGCCGTGCAATATCGATCAAAGATCTTTGCGATTCGTTCCCTATCCTGTATTGAAACATGTTTAATATCAAAAATTGATGTTTTTCCGTAGCCACCAATAATAATAAGTTCACTTTCTGTAATTTCAACCGAACGAATCTTTTCAAAAGTAAACTGCTTCCCCCAGATTCCCTTCATTTTAATATTTATTCCAAGTTTGTTCTAGGAAACTACCGACTTGTTAAATATCATTCGGCTCCAGAATATTAAAAGAATCAAATGAGCGCTGAATAATAGTACGCTATCGAATCTTCCAAACATATCATTGAAATAATCTACGCCATACAGCACGAGGCACACTAACGCCAGAAAGATAAAGATCTTGCTTAAACTCCCGTGGATCTAGTGAAATAACACTTTCTTCTTGTGCATACTGAATGAATAAACAGCGTAATTTTCATAATTAGTATTTCGACTTACTAAGTTACAAATCAATTAACCATAAGATAATACTGCAGAAAAGATATTAATAATTTCTGAACCTTTAGCTCTGGATGCAAACATACATTTGCCCTCAAATTTAAGCTATGAGGTTGAGATTATTCAGGGAGCATTTTTCGCTATCTTTACCCAAAAGGAAGGGAATGTTTTGCTTTTATCTTGAGAACAGAAAACGCTTTGGTAACCAACATGTGGTTCACCTTAAAAGCTGTGATCTCCTGCCCGAAAAGACTGGAAGAACCAAACTTGGCTTTTTTAATGATTTCCAGGAACTGCACGCTCAGCATGATCCAGCTGAAGCTTCCTTAATGGCCTGTACTTATTGCTGCAAATCATTTCAACTTAATACTGACCAAAGGATCACACCTACAGAAAACTAAGCCGTAATTAGCCGGTTTTCAACCACTTCCACTTTCAAATTTCTAACTTCTGCAAATTTCTCAAACTTGCTACGAACACTTTGCTTTTAAAATCTATATTTGCCGACCCAAAAAAAGATTTTCATTATGAGCGTAGTATGGTACGAGTGCAAAGTAAAGTATAGAAAGACGCATGAAACCGGGGAAAGTAAAGTAACTACTGAAACCTATCTTCTGGACGCTGTTTCTTATACTGAAGCTGAAGCAAGAATCACAGAAGAGATGAAGACTTACACAAGTGAGGAGTTCATGATCACCAATATCAAGGTGGCAAATCTATCTGAAGTTCATCCTTTTGAAAATTCAGATCGATGGTTCAAGTCCAAGGTTTCGCTTATTAGTTATGATGATGAGAGTGGGAAAGAAAGAAAGTCCAATCTATACATGCTTATCCAGGCGAACGACGTCAAGGAAGCTTATGAAAATACGGAACAGGCGTTACAGGAAACTATGGGCGATTATAGCATTCCTGCAATTACTGAATCACCAATCCTGGATGTATTCCCATATTTTTCAGATGAAGAAGAACCAACGGTAGATTCTGAAGTAACGGAAGAAACTGAAAAATCTGAAGTTGTAGAAGAGACTAAAGAAGTGCCTTCAGAATAAGTTCCACTATTGAGGAATATTTCAGATTACACGGCAAAAGTGTGGAATTGTCACCCATGATTTTAATATAAGATCAAATTGAGCCCTGATTACCAGGGCTTTTCTAATGGCATAAGAGTTGCCTATATGAAAACCAATACGAATAAACATCTGAAATATGAATACTAAAAAGAATTATGAATCTATTGCTGAAGAAGAACACGCTTCAGGAATAAATAAATTCTTACCAACCAAAAATCCGCTGAATACATGGGGAATCGTTGTGCTTATTAGCACTTTCATACTCATGATAGGATCAGCATACCTTGTATATTTTCTGCAAAGTGATTTTACTGAGATCAATACTGCCAGAATGAATACTACCTGGGGTTATGCTTTTTTTATCCTAGCATCTGCCCTGTTCTTATATCGAGGAGCATTTTTTATATATAATCTGGTGTTGTACTTCAAGTACAAGCCTATAGAATCTGTTTCTAACGAAGAGTTACCAACCTGTACCGTGATCGTTCCAGCTTATAACGAGGGAAAACAGGTATATGCTACGCTTATGAGTCTGGCAGAAAGTGAATATCCTACAGAAAAACTACAATTACTTGCTATTGATGACGGTAGTAAGGATGATACCTGGAGCTGGATGCAGGAGGCTAAAAAAGTTCTGGGTGATCGTGTAGCGATTTACCAGCAGCCTGAAAATAAAGGAAAAAGGCATGCATTGTACAGAGGTTTTAATCTTGGTACCGGTGAGGTTTTTGTGACCGTGGACAGTGATTCTGTAGTAAACGCAGACACTTTGAGAAACCTAGTAAGCCCATTTGTTGTTAATGAGAAATGTGGTGCCGTTGCAGGTAACATTAGAGTTCTGAATAACGAGAAAGCTTTACTTCCAAAGATGTTGAACGTGAATTTCGTACTTAGTTTCGAATTTATGCGTTCTGCAGAAAGTACACTGGAATCTGTACTTTGTACTCCGGGAGCTCTAGCCGCTTACCGTGCCAGTGCAGTATTTGAATGTCTTCCTGAGTGGATCAACCAGACATTTATGGGGAAACCCTCAGATATTGGTGAAGACAGAGCCATGACCAATATGATCCTTAGGCAGGGACAACACGTACTTTTCCAGAGAAACGCGTATGCATACACTAATGTTCCTGAGCAATATAAAGGTCTTTATAAGATGTTTATTAGATGGGGACGAAGTAATGTTCGTGAGAATATCGCCATGTCTAAATACGTATTTACACAGTTTAGAGAAGGTTCAACTCTTGGATCAAGACTGTTGTTCATCAACCAGTTCCTGAAGATCATTATGAGTTATCCATTGATCATGATCATGCTATTTTTCGTGGTCTCTCACCCACTTTTATTTCTAAGCTCCACATTTCTGGGAATTATGGTTTATTCAAGTTTCCCGGTATTGTTTTATGCCAAGAGATATAAGCTTTCAGAGTCATTATGGGCTTACTCATACAGTATTCTACATACTTTTGGACTATTCTGGATCACCCCTTACGCGATTGCGACCGCTAGCAGAAGTGGATGGTTAACCAGAGAACTAAGTGTAAAGAAATAACACTAAACCCCAACAACTAAGAAAATAAAAGCGATCCTGTTTAGGATCGCTTTTTTTATGATTCGGTTTTACATTTTGTACCGTATGAGACTGAAGAGTGAAACCGTAGCCCAGACCGCTTCCAGAATTATGAATGGAACGTAGTCCATTAAAACCGAAGCATAACAGGCCAAAGAGGCTCCTATCAAATTCAGTAATATATAGATAAGGTCTTTGGTTCCAAGTTTTCCGGCAGCATTAAGCACATATGCCAGAAGAATTAGAAATACTCCTACCGAACCTATCCAATCTATATAAGTCATACTCAGTTATTATTTACCTTTTTTAGCATCCATTGGATTCATGAACCTATGCAATAATTCATCTGAAATTATCGGGTTGGCACCTTCTTTTGCCGCTACTAAAGCGCCCATCGCACAAGCTGTATCTAATGCTACCTGAGGCTTTTCTCCTTGAAGCATTTTCGCCAGTAGCGTACCTAAAAATGAATCGCCTGCGCCTACTGTGTCTTTGACTTTCACCTGGTAACCAGAATTATAATAAAGCTTTTTGTCATGCATCAAAACAGCACCATGTCTGCCCTTCGTAACGCAAATAGTTTCAGCAGTAGATTTCACCGCGATAAACAACAAATTCTGCTCCAGTGAATTATATTCTGAACCTAACATTTTTGCGATTTCAAACAATTCATCATCATTAAATTTGATGAATTCTGCATGCTGGATCAATTCAGCTAAGAGATCTTTTGAATAATGTGGAGGTCTTAAATTGAAATCCAAGACCCTGTAAGAGGCTTTTGGTATAAGATCGAACAAGGTCTTTCTGCTTACATCATCACGGCAGATCAAACTTCCGAAGATAAATGCATCACTACGGGAAACCGATTGCTCAATAGTTTCAGTAGCGACAATACCATCCCAGGCTGCAGGATATTTGATCGTATAGCTGGCCGAACCACTTTGAGAAAGTTTTACATCCACCGCTCCTGTCTCCCGGGTTTCATCCTTTAGAATATTACCGGTTTCAACACCCTGAGTTCTGAGGTAGTCCAGCAATTCATCTCCCCTGGAATCAACTCCAACTTTACTGATCATTTCAGCATCTATACCGAGACTGCTCAACCTTACTGCAACATTAAGCGGTGCGCCACCAATTCGTTCCATATCTGGAAATACGTCATACAAAACCTCACCAAAACAAACCGCCTTTATCCTTTTTGACATATACTATTATTGATTATTAAAATTTAGTTCATAAGCTTCAAAACTATCTACCATAAAATCTTTTTCTTCGGAACCAATCGAGAAAGTATCCCATGGCTTTTCAGAAAAAAAGATCTCTGTAATAACGGTCTTTCCATTATCAATGAATAATTCCATACTGGTTTTATCAAGTAGCATATGAACTTCCATAGAATTAGACGCTGTTATTCTCGGTGCTGTTGAGGGTGTCCCGGAAAACTTATCTGAAAAATCATTTATTCCTGCCTTACTTCTATCCATGCTGAATTTTTGTTTTGAATGATCATAATTCACCACGAATTTTTCTCCCTGTTGATTAGAAAGCGTAAAATGATAGTTACCATTTTCCTCTAATCCGGAAATACTGAATTTCACCTCAGCTTTGGAAAGATCGATCGCTGATGTATCAATAAGTACCAGATCCTTATTGGCTGAAAGTGCGCTTTTCTTGACTACTTCACCTCTGAATTTTTGTAATTCCTCTACCGGCTGTGAAGTAACCAGGTATTGTCCATCTTCTTTGATAAGCTTCAGTTCTCTTGCAATGGTCATCGCACTTCTCCAGGTTTCGGTTGGTACTTCCTGTGCGTATAACCAGTTAGACATCCATCCTAGAAACAATTTCCTTCCATCCTCCTCTGGCAAGTTAGCCCAGGTTACTCCAGCGTAATTGTCTCTTCCAAAGTCTATCCAGTAGTCGTGCTTTTCCTCCAGATTGGTCATATTTTCTTCCGGTGTGAATGTTGTGCCATCAAAATCTCCTACAAAATACTGGGTTCCAGATCCACCATTATAGCCTCCAGGATTTAAACTTTGGATCAGCACCCATTTGGTTTCACCGGTACCTTCAACCTGCATTGGAAAGAAATCCGGGCATTCCCAGACCCCGTCATGTGCACCATTTCCCTGTCCGAATTCAGAAACTTTTTTCCATTCTTTCAAATCCTGTGAAGTATAGAACAAAGTTTTTTCGGTCGTTGCCAGAGCCATAAGCCACTGCTTGTGTTCCTTATCCCAGGTTACTTTGGGATCTCTAAAATTTTCAATTCCTGGATTGGGTAACACAGGATTGCCTTTATATTTTGTCCAGGTCATCCCTTTATCAAGACTATAAGCGATCGCCTGTGACTGGTAATCCTTCTCACCCTTCTCTGCTCCTTTTGGTTCATGATAAGTGAAAATAGCCACTACCGGAGTCTTGCCATCCTCACCAAATCCTGAAGTATTTTCCTTATCCACTACAGCACTACCCGAGAATATATAACCTTTTTCATCTGGAAACAACGCGATCTCCTGTTCTTCCCAGGTGATCATATCCTTACTCGTGGCATGTCCCCAGTGCATTGGTCCCCAAACATTATCGTCTGGATAATACTGGAAATATAGGTGATAGGTGCCATCCAGGTAAAACATCCCGTTTGGATCATTCATCCAGTTCTTTTCCGGAGTAAAGTGAAAATTGGGCCTATAGGCTTCGTCACTGTTTTCCTCACCTTCTGTCTGAGTAATTTCTTCGGAAGTTTCTTCAGAATTTTGATCCTTACACGAATTGAAAAACAGGCAGCAAACAGCCAGTGAGGTTAAACCGAATTTAATTTTATTCATAATATCAGGTTGTAGTTGAAATTTCTTTAATGGATAATTCTTCCGCCAGTTCTTCCAGGGATTTCCCCTTGGTTTCTGGCATCATAAAAATAACGAAAAACAGTTGTAGCACCATCATGAATGCAAAGAAGGCGAAAACCCAGCCTGCTCCAATGGTACTGAACAAATACGGAATACTGGAAGGAATGATCGCTGCTAGCACCCAGTGAGTTGAACTTCCAAATGCCTGCCCTGATGCCCGCAATCTGTTAGGGAATATTTCAGAAATAAATACCCAGATAACCGCTCCCTGTCCTATGGCGTGCGAAGCTATGAACAGGAATAAGAATATGGGCACCCATAAACCTCCCCAATTCAGAAAAAATGCAGCTGCGACCAGTGAAAGAGATATGATATAGCCTATCGATCCAAATAGCAAGAGTTGTTTTCGACCAAGTTTATCAATAAGAAACACACCTAACAAAGTAAATAAAAGATTTACGACTCCAATTCCAATACTGCTTAACAAGGCTGTACTTTCGCCAAGTCCGGCAGCTTCAAAAATTCTAGGAGCATAATACAGAAATGCATTGATACCAGATAACTGATTAAAAAATGCGATTAGAAATGCGAGAATAAGCGGGAAACGGTACTTTTTCATAAAGATATCCTCACCGGTAACTTCAGTATCAGATTGTGTCTTAATCTCCTGAACTTTGGCGCTAACATCCAATCCTGGATTGATCCTTTCCAGAATGCGCTTCGCCTCGGCCATTCTACCTTTAGAGACCAACCAGCGCGGACTCTTAGGAATACCAATAACGAAAAGAATATAGAGGAAAGCTGGAATTGCCTCTACGCCAACCATCCATCTCCATGGTTCTTCTCCGGTATTTCTCAATAGATAATTAGAAAGAAAGGCGATAAGAATCCCAAGAACAATATTGAACTGGTAAAGGGCAACTAATTTACCACGTTTGTTGGCCGGTGCGATTTCTGATACATAGGCTGGTGCTGTAATGGTAGAAGCTCCTACACCAAGTCCTCCAAGGAACCTAAAAAATGCGAAAGTATAAGGATCGTTTACAAGAGACGAACCCAGGGCAGAGACGAAATACAGGATTCCAATAGCGATAAGTGTATTTTTTCTACCAAATTTATTTGTAGGAATACCTCCGAAGATCGCTCCAACCACAGTACCCCATAAGGCCATGGCCATCACAACAGAACCATGGAAGGCATCTGAAGTCCCCCATAATGCTTGTAATTGTTTATCTGCTCCTGAAATTACTACTGTATCAAATCCAAAAAGAAACCCGGCAAGGGCTGCACTTATGGAATAGAAGAAAATTTTATTCATGTTCGTTAGTAAAGTGAGATTAACCATCCCAGTAATAATTTATGTAAACCGAAATGATCAATCATTCAAAATTAATTGCAGAATTTAAGAATTATTAAATAAACTGAACCAACTACAAACAGATTAAAGCTTTTTAAGATAAAAATTGTCAAATTCGAGACACCCATTTGAAATCTAGTTTATGAAATATCTCCACCCTATGGGATACAAAAATGAACATTTTACCTTCGAAACATATTGCGAAAATGTGCAAGCCAACAATTATGATTCATTTGGTTTTGATCTTGGCTATGTGTAAAGACCTTGAAAAAAGCTGATCCCGGCAACAGATTTCTCCCTCTCTGTAATATAGAGACCCTGTAAATCTTTACCTTCTCTCGCGATCAATAATCGACTGGAATTTCACTTTACAGGTTCTTTATTTATGTACGAGTTGAATCACGATGGCGAACAGATTATGATTTTTTCCAGATTTCTGTCTATGGAGGAACTAATTTTAAATTCGGTTTCGAGAATTAACAGGCTCGATCAGTTTCTCATAATATTAACTATGAGTAATTCATTTTTATCTAATTTTGAAGCTGTACCAACCAATTGATCATGGAAATATTTCTGCAACCAGATACCTGGGTAGCCCTACTAACTCTTACTTTTCTGGAAATCGTTCTGGGAATAGACAATATTATATTTATTTCTATAGTAGCGGGAAAAGTTCCCGAAGAGAGTCAGAAAAAAGCTAGAATAGGCGGTTTATCTATTGCATTGATCATGCGAATTTTGTTGCTTTTGAGTATTACATGGATCATAGGACTTACCGAACCGGTGCTTACCGTGGCAGATTTTGAATTAAGCTGGCGTGATATTATTCTAGTCGCCGGTGGGATATTTCTACTAATTAAAAGTACACTTGAAATTCACCATAAGGTAGAAGGACAGGAGGAAAATAAGACTACCGAAAATGGTAAAAAGCCAACGATAAGTTTTAGCTCTGCGATCGTACAGATCGTACTTCTGGACATTGTTTTCTCCTTTGATTCCATACTTACAGCTGTAGGTTTGACAGATCAAATTATCCTCATGATCATAGCGGTAATTGTTTCTATCATCGTGATGATGATCTTCGCTAAACCTGTAGGAGAATTTGTAAACAATCATCCAACAATCCAGATCCTGGCTTTATCGTTCCTGATACTCATTGGAGTGATGCTTATCGTTGAAGGCGCACATTATCATGTGCCAAAAGGCTACATCTATTTTGCGGTATTCTTTTCTTTAGCGATAGAAATGTTGAATATGCGTTACCGTAGAAAGAATATTTAATCTATAATTTCGTAGTGAATTGGTTTAAAGGTTCCACCATTGCTATCTTCAGCAGAGCACGCCGTTAAAGCAACTATAAGGTCCATTTTCGCTTCGAACAGAACATAGTCACCGGCTTTGCTTAAAGGTGGATTTACACTAAGTTTTCCCTTTGTGTCAAACTGAACGTTCATAAAAATATTGAATGCGGTAGGAATATCATCTGGCTGAATTTCGAACTTCTCCAGGTTGGTATAAAGATTCTCAAAGCAACTTGGGTGATACTCATTATTATTATACATGATCTGGAAAGTTTCAGGACTGCACGGTGCTAGCAAAAAGTCATTTCTACCGTTGGTATCTTCCAGGATCTCCATCATTTTATTACTCCTGTTACTCCAGAGATGATCACCCTGACTAATCAAAATACTTTCCTCAAAATCCAGAGTTTTGCCAGATGAGATCTTTTCCCGCGTATCTTTCGCATTAAAAAGAACCATATCGCTTACCTGTTCACCGTTTGGATCGATTACCCTCAATTTCTGACCTTTATGTAGTCTGAATGCCGCACCCGTTTGTCTTTTGATTACTTCGATCATTATAAATTATGTTCGTTTTTAATATCTTCTGAAATTTGATTTTTTAGAGGATCTTCTGAAGCATCTAATTTGCTTACTACTCTTTCAACATCTTTAGAATGGTAAGACTGGTGTAGTTTTGCGATACCTTCAACTTTTACAGGATCGATCCAGAACCCTGTGATCTGCGGAAGGTGATCTTCCAGCATTTTCTTCGGAATTTTATCATAATAAAGAGGATCTTCCTGCTCTTTTTCGAAATTAGCTACCAGCTTTGAAAGAGATTCTCTTAGTTCTGAATCTGACTGAAGTTTGATTTTGCCATTCACATGCACTGCCGAATAATTCCAGGTACTAATATCAGCTTCCTCATACCAGGAAGAGGAAATATAAGAATGCGCACCTTGAAATATCACTAACACCTCAACATCATCCTTCAGAACTTGTTGCTGTTCATTATGGTTTGCGATATGCGAAAATAATTTCCAACTATCTTCTTCAGATTGATCGATAAGCACAGGAATATGCGTAGCTAGAAGATTTTCGCCTTTCAGGACGAAGGTGGCAAATGGAAATTTCCGAATAAATGGGAGAATAAATTCATCCTCATCTTTTCGGTATTTTTTTGGTCTGTACATTTTTTAATTTCCTAATGAAAAGGGCATTTCCATTCTTTATCAACTTTACGCCCACTATATTGCTTAGCCTCACTGTTATTTCCAAAGTCTTCCAACATCGGGTTGATCGAACCCTGAAAAGCTACGTCGCGATCACGAATTCTATCGCGAACTTTTTGATAGGTTCCCATATCCCTGAGTTTTTCGAACTGCCAGTGTAAATTGAATGTCAAAGTAGTATATGGACTCTGTCTTGCCTTTCTAGAAGAATTTGGATGTAATCCCACAACATAAAATGCTTTTCCTCCAATGCTAAAACTAAAATTTTCGTCTTTGGGGTTATCACTCACCGCGGGATCCCATGGCTCATTATCCAGTTTATGAATGTTGCCTAATTGCTTCCATAGTAATTCTTCAAAGCAAATTTCAGAATATTCCGGAGAATTTGGAAATACTGCCAGGAATGTTTTGAAATCATTCGATTCAAAATCGTAAGCTTCAATATAGTCTTTTAGATCCTTTAATAATCTGGCAGAAGTCTCCATACTTCCAAAGTCATCATAAGTTTTGAGAGTGAACTGGTCCATGGCGAAAATAGTCTTAGCCATGATACATGGGTGCTCATTCTCAAGAATGAATTCGGCATATTCTGCCTTTATCTGTTCATCTGAAACAGCTTTTAAACTCTTCCGTTTTGTTCTTTCCTTTACCTGCATCTTCTTTCTATTTTGAAACGTCTTTATATAGATAATCTTCCAGTTCCTCGTCGTCCTTGTCAGTATGTAAAACCGAAATATCGCCGGTTGCTTCGAAAACCACCGCTCTAACTTCTTTCAGCCTGATCACATTCGCTTCTCTTAACTTAGAACGAAGATCTGCTTCAGTCACCCGGGCCCTTTTCAAATTTTCATGTAAAATTGTTTGTCCTTCCATAAGCATCAAAGGACCATTATCTATAGCTTTCTGAACGATTTCAAACCTACGCAGGATTGCCACAAAAAGTTGTAGAACATATACTGCTGCAATACCAACTATACCCTCCCACAAGCTCACGCTTTTACTTAGAACGGTAGTTGCTACCATGGACCCCAGTGCTAAGGTCATAGCAAAGTCGAAACTGGACATTTTAGAAAAACTTCTTTTACCGGCGATGCGGGTGAAGATGACAATTGCGATATAGATCCCTATTGCTGTTAGAATAATTGCAACAAAGGACGGAATGTCAAAGGCGAACCACTTGTCCATTTATATTTGATTTTAAAATTGGGTGTAATTCAAAGAAAAATTTCTCAAGATCTACCCGAATTTTGGTTGAATTTCAATTTACTCCGGCTTTTAATTAATTAAATGTTAAGCAGTCATAATCATTTCAAAATTCCCGAGTTTTGTGGTGAAACCGCTAAACTTTCAGGCAAAGTCATTAATTTCTAAATTTTAAAAATGGAAAAGATCAACAAAATTGGCCATCGTGGTGCTAAAGCTCATCTCGCTGAAAATACACTGGAAAGTATTGAAAAAGCGATCAGTCTCGGGGTGAATATGATCGAGATCGATGTACATCGATGTGCTACTGGCGAATTGTTCGTGATTCATGATTTTACCCTGGACAGAACAACTAATGGCAACGGAGAAGTAGCTAAAAAAAGCAGTGCAGAAATGCAGTCATTTTTGATCGAAGAGCGGTTCAAAATTCCTACGCTACACGAGGTACTGGATCTTATCGAGAATAAATGCCTGATCAATATTGAGCTTAAAGGCAGGAATACTGCCAAAGCGGTTTCAGAAATTATTCAGCATAAAGTTGAAAAGGAGCAATGGGAATATGGCAACTTTCTGGTTTCCAGCTTTCAGAAGAATGAACTATTCGAAGTCAAAAAGATCAATTCCAGTATCCCGCTGGCAGTCCTAAGTAAAGCGAGTGTACCTGAAGCGATAGAACTTGGAAAGAAACTGGATGCAGTGGCGATTCACCCTTCCGTAGGAATTATTACGAGAGATAATACGAAGTTATGTCAGGATCATGGCTTTAAAGTAAACGTGTGGACCGTGAATGAAGTGAATGATATCCTGAGAATGATCGATTTTGGGGTTGATGGTATTATCTCAGATTACCCGGATCGATTACAGAATCCTGTTAAGTTGTTGCAAAACTAAATACTAGCTTTTAGTTGTTTATTTTTGCCAGCAAATAGCTCAATTTTGGAATATTTCGACAGGATCATAGTAGGTGGCGGTGCAGCAGGATTTTTTACAGCGATCAATATTGCTGAAAATAACAGGTCTCTGAAAGTCCTTATCCTGGAAAGAGGAAAGGAAGTTTTGAATAAGGTTCGCCTCTCAGGTGGTGGCCGGTGTAATGTTACTCATGCTGAATTTATTCCTGCCGAATTGGTTCGTAAATATCCCCGCGGAAGCAAAGAACTTCGAGGACCCTTTCACAAATTTATGACTGGTGATACCATTGGCTGGTTTGAAGACAGAGGAGTTTCTCTTAAAACTGAAAATGACGGAAGAATGTTCCCGGTTACAGATTCTTCGGAAACTATTATTGACTGCTTCAGAAAGGAATGCGATAACTTGAAAATTGAAGTCCGCACTGGGGAAAGTTTAAAAAGTTTTTCTTCTGAAGGTGATTACTGGAAAATTGAAGTAGGCTCCAAAGAATATTCCTGTGAGAAACTGATGCTTGCTACAGGCAGCAATTCGAAGATCTGGAATCTATTGAAAAATAGCGGACATTCAATCGTAGATGCTGTACCATCCCTTTTCACGTTTAATATTGAAGATGACAGGATCAAGGACCTTCCCGGAATCGCTCTGGATGCAGAAGTAGAAATTCCCGGAGCTAAACTTAGCAGCGATGGCCCATTGCTCATTACCCACTGGGGTTTCAGTGGTCCTGCGATCTTGAAGCTTTCAGCATGGGGCGCCAGGGCTTTAAATGAACTTCAGTATAAATTCAGCATAAAAGTGAACTGGATTCCTGGTGAAAATGAACTGTCGATCATCGAGACTTTAAAAGATCTGAAACAGGAACATTCCAAACAACAGGTTTATAAAAGAGCTCAGTTCGACCTTCCAAAAAGACTATGGCACAGCCTTGTTCTTGCTTCTGGCATTTCTCAGGATAGTAAATGGGCAGACCTCAACAAGCAGCAATTATCGAATCTGGGCGCACAGCTTACAGCGGCCGAATTTAATGTAAATGGTAAAAGCACTTTCAAAGAAGAATTTGTGACCGCTGGAGGAATCGATCTAAAAGAGGTAGATTTTCAAACATTTGAAAGCAAACTACACCCTAATCTATATTTTGCTGGAGAGATTTTGAATATAGACGCAATCACTGGAGGTTTTAATTTTCAGAATGCGTGGACAGGTGGATTTCTTGCTGCAAAGGCTATGAGTTAAGCCGCCAAATCTCGAAATTAAAAGCGAAGGCTAGAAGAATCCATACCGCATATGGAATAAGCATATATGCAGCTGTATTACTTACGATCTTAAACCATTTTATGGTGAAAAGTGTAACCACAAACAGCAGTGCCAGATCCAACATCGCCAGGACTGGTTTTTCAAGTGCAAAGAACAGCAGGAACCAGAAACCATTCAGCAATAACTGGAAACCAAAATGATAAAGTGCTGTTTTCACCCATTTGTGATAGAAACCTTTACTCCAAACGATTCCAGCAGCGACTCCAAGCAACACATACATAAAAAGCCAGATCGAGCTTAAAATATCGTCTTTGACGTAGAACCAGGGTTTTTGCAGGCCTGTATACCAATCTGCCATTCCAGTTTGAATAGCGACCGCACCAAGAAGACCGAAGACAAGACAAATGCCTACCGCAAAAGTGCTTCTTATGAGAAGATTTGTGGTCATATCTGGTTGGTTACTCTTACTAAAATAGCAATTTATTAAAAAGGAAACATCTCCAGATCTTTACATAAAGTTATCTTTGACAAAAATTTTTCAGAATGACGCATCAGGAATTTGTGCCCTCTATGTATTCAAAGGAAATAAAGTCTGGCAAGGTGAGCTGGCAATCCCCAAGTAATATAGCACTGGTCAAATACTGGGGTAAAAAGGAACATCAAATCCCTGCAAATCCTTCCATTAGTTTTACGCTAAATCATTGCAGGTCTACTACTAGCCTGGAATTTCAGAAAAAAGAGGATAAATCTGACAGTTTTGCGTTCGATTTCTATTTTGAGGATAAACCTAAACAAGATTTCAAACCTAAGATTGAAAAGTTTTTTGAGCGCATTCAGGAATACTGCCCATATTTAAATGATTATAATTTTGTTATAAGAAGTGAAAACAGCTTTCCTCACAGTAGCGGCATCGCCTCTTCTGCTTCCGGGATGAGCGCGCTTGCTCTTTGCATTATGGATCTTGAAAGCCAGCTAGATCCTGAAATGAGTAAAGAACACTTCCAGAGAAAAGCATCTTTCCTGGCAAGACTTGGTTCCGGGAGTGCCTCCAGAAGTATCCAGGGGGATCTTATGATCTGGGGAAAACATAATAAATTTGACAGTTCATCAGATCTTTTTGCCATTAGATATGAAGATGAATTACATAAAAACTTTCAGAATTTCCAGGACACGATTTTACTTGTAGACAAAGGTGAAAAACAGGTGAGCAGTACGGTGGGTCATGATCTAATGCATGGACATCCCTTTGCTGAAGAGCGCTTCGAACAAGCTCACGAAAATCTAAGCAAGCTGATTCCCGCATTGAAATCTGGTGATTATTCAGAATTCATAAAAATTGTGGAAAGTGAAGCATTGACACTTCACGCCATGATGATGAGTAGTCAGCCGTATTTTATTCTTATGAAACCGAACACGCTGGAAATCATCAACAGGATCTGGAAGTTTAGAGAAAATACTGGTATTCCCGCTTGTTTCACCCTGGATGCTGGCGCCAACGTTCATTTACTATATCCTGAAGATCACGCTCCTAAAATTTTAGAGTTCATTAAGAATGAGTTAGTTGCGTATTGTGAGAATGGACACTATATTTGCGACCAGGTTGGGAATGGAGCAAAAAAATTGTAATTTTAACAAGTTTACGGCTACATTTCTGCCTACTGAACCTGAATGCTTATGAAAGGACCTTTATTTTACTCAAAAATTCTTCTCTTCGGAGAATACGGGATCATTAAAGATTCCAAAGGTTTATCGATTCCATATAACTTCTATAATGGTGCCCTGAAGTTGTCTGATAATGACACCGAACAGGCTAAAAAATCGAATACCAATCTGCGTAAGTTTGCTGCTTACCTTGAAGCACTTCAGGAAAACAATCCGGAACTTGTGAAATTTGATATTGAAGCTCTTAAGGCTGATATTTCCAGCGGAATGTATTTTGATTCAAGTATTCCTCAAGGTTATGGTGTTGGTAGTAGTGGCGCATTAGTTGCTGCTATTTATGATAAATATGCCCATGATAAGATCACCGTTCTTGAGAATCTAACCCGGGACAAATTATTAAAGCTAAAAAAGATCTTTGGAGAAATGGAATCGTTTTTCCACGGAAAGTCTTCAGGACTGGATCCGTTAAATTCATATTTGAGCATTCCTATTCTTATTAATTCCAAAGAAAATATTGAACCTGCAGGAATTCCTTCTCAAACCGAAAATGGAACCGGAGCTGTATTCTTACTTGACAGTGGAATTACTGGAGATACTGCACCAATGGTGAGTATTTTCATGGAGAATATGAAGCAGGAGCCTTTCAGAAAAATGCTGAAGGACCAGTTCGTGACTCAAACAGATGCCTGTGTGGATGACTTTTTGAAAGGAGATGTAAAATCGCTTTTCAAGAACGTAAAGAAACTATCTCATACCGTTCTGGATAACTTCAAACCAATGATTCCTGCGCAGTTCCATAAACTGTGGCAAAAAGGGATCGAAACCAATGATTACTACCTGAAACTTTGTGGGTCTGGTGGTGGAGGTTACATCCTTGGTTTTACTGAAGATATCGAAAAAGCAAGAAAATCGCTTAAAGGATACAACCTGGAAGTAGTTTACAACTTCTAAACTCAATTTTATGCCAGGGATCGCGAAAAAGCGCCTGCTGCTGAAAATACTCAGTCTATTTTCTGTAGTTAGGGGATATAATATATTGGTGGTCGTCCTTGCGCAGTATTTAACTTCAGCATTTATACTTGCCCCAGATAAACCATTACGGGATGTGTTTTTTGATGCTAACCTGTTTTTTTTGATCCTGGCTTCCTCTACTGTGATCGCTTCAGGATATATTATCAACAACTTCTACGATAGCGAAAAAGATCTTATTAATCGTCCCAAAAAAACGATGCTCGACCGGGTGGTTAGTCAGCGTACAAAATTATCAGTTTATTTTATTCTGAATTTTGCTGCAATCTTTTTTGCCAGTTATGTATCATTCAAAGCGGTGGTATTTTTCAGCATATATATTTTCGTGATCTGGTTCTACTCACATCGCCTGAAAAAGATCCTGTTTCTAGGGAATTTAGTCGCTTCCATTCTTGCGATCACTCCATTCTTTGTGATCTTCGTTTATTATAGAAATTTTGAGACGGTCATATTTATTCATGCCGTATTTCTCTATTTGATGATCCTTATGCGGGAACTTGTAAAAGATCTTGAAAACATGCAGGGTGACCTCGCCCAGAATTACAGAACCATACCTCTTGCATTCGGAGAGCGATGGAGCAAATTCTGTCTTGCTGTATGTGCTGTGCTTGCCATAATACCTATTTACCTGTTGATCACTCAATTTCAGACAGGTTACATGAATTATTATTTTTACACTTCACTGCTACTGCTCGGTGTTTTTCTTCTACTCTTATACTTCAGTAAAGCCAAGTGGCAATACCTCCTATTACACAATATTTTGAAATTGATCATTGTTGTAGGCGTATTCAGTATTCTGCTTATTGATCTACAGGAAGTGCTCAACCGGGTTTTTTAGGGTAATACCCTCATCTTAAAAGTTTTCTCAAATACTTAGCATCCTCATGCGGGATAACGTATCTTTGCAAAAATTTTGGCAATGAGCAGAAACGATAGATCTACAGGTGGTAAGAATAGTGGTAGACAAGGTGGTGGTACCAGGAAAAAATCTCACGCACGTGGGAATGCTCCGGTAAAACCGAAAATGCAGAAGAGTCCGCTTTCCAATACCGAAGGTATTCGTCTAAATAAATATATCGCAAACTCTGGAATTTGTTCCCGTAGAGATGCAGATATGTACATTGCTGCAGGAAATGTTACTGTAAACGGGAAGTCTGTTACAGAAATGGGTTATAGGGTAAAACTTGAAGACGATGTTCGTTTTGATGGTCGCCGAATCAACCCGGAGAAACCACAATATATACTTCTGAATAAACCTGCTGGATTTTTTGTAACTGGAAACCCTGAAAAAGGTGGTAAAACTGTGATGGAGCTTGTTTCAAAAGTGACCGATGCCAGAGTTAGTCCGGTAGGTAAATTAGACAATCAGGCCAAGGGTCTCTTGCTATTCACCAATGATGGAACTCTTGCTAAAAAACTGGCCAAACCTAAGAACGGAATACGCCAGATCTACCACGTGACGCTTAGTAAAGCTCTTTCCAGGGAAGATCTTGAATCTATCGAAAAAGGTGTTTTCCTTGAAGGTTCTAAAGTGATCGTGACCAGCATTAGCTTTATTGACGACAAACCTCATACTGAAGTTGGGATCGAACTTTACAGCATTAAGGAACATATTGTAACCAGGATCTTTAAGAGCATGGGGTACGATGTAGAAAGCCTGGATCGCGTTGTTTTTGGAGGTCTAACCAAGAAAGATCTATCTCGCGGGCGCACCAGAAACCTTACTGAACAGGAGGTTATCAATCTTGGAATGCACTAATTCATTTTTTAGCTTTTCTATTTTAATTTTAAATACATTTACCATGTCAAAAGTCGGATCAATTTCCCTGGCTTCCTGTCGATCTTTAGGTAATTGAATAAAAATATCTTTTTATTAGCTGAAAAGCCTTCAGCATTGCAACTCCATGACGATCAGATTACTATCGTTACGCAATGGAGCGAGCCTATCTCTTATCTTAACATTAATTTATTAGTCGATCTTTTTGACCCTATCAATTATTATCTAATTTTTAGCTCTAAAATCATTTACGCAAATTGAATACAAAGTACAGCGATCTCATAGACCAGACTTATTACTTTCCACAGGAAGAATTTTCACTGGAAGGAACACAATTAAAATTTCATGATATTGATCTTATGAAGCTTGTGGAGCAGTATGGCGCTCCCCTCAAGTTTACATACTTGCCTAAAATATCACAGAATATCAATAGGGCAAAAGGCTGGTTTCAGGCCGCTCTGGAAAAACATGATTATAAAGGTTCCTATAATTACTGTTATTGCACTAAAAGCTCCCATTTTGAACATGTTCTCAAGGAAGCTTTAAGAAATGACATACACATTGAAACTTCTTCAGCTTTTGATATTAACATTGTTGAAAAGCTTAAAGCTGCAGGAAAGATATCCAATGATCATTGGGTAATTTGTAATGGCTTCAAAAGAGATCAATACGTTGAAAACATAAGTAGACTGATCAATAGCGGACACAAAAAGTGTATTCCTGTGATCGATAATTACGAAGAACTGGATTTACTTTCAGAAAAAGTGGACGGGAAATTCCAGGTAGGAATAAGAATCGCTTCTGAAGAAGAGCCAAAATTTGAATTTTATACCTCAAGATTGGGAATTGGATACCAGAACATCGTTCCTTTTTTTCATAAACAACTGAAGGATAACGATCAGGTTGACCTTAAAATGCTACATTTTTTCATTAACACCGGGATTCGCGATACGGCCTACTACTGGAACGAATTGAATAAATGTTTGAAA
The DNA here is from genome assembly GCF_051195275.1 of Christiangramia sp. 3-2217-3z. Taxonomy (NCBI): domain Bacteria; kingdom Pseudomonadati; phylum Bacteroidota; class Flavobacteriia; order Flavobacteriales; family Flavobacteriaceae; genus Christiangramia; species Christiangramia sp. 3-2217-3z. The sequence continues at coordinate 274,628 of NZ_JBNJLI010000002.1, forward strand.
GTATACACCAATTTAAAGAAACTATGCCCTAGCCTGGATAGCCTGAACATTGGTGGTGGATTTCCTATCAAGAACTCACTGGCATTTGATTATGATTATGCTTATATGGTTGATGAAATCATTAACCAGATCAAACTAACCTGTGAAGAAGCTGGCGTAGATGTTCCAAATATCTTTACTGAGTTTGGAAGTTTTACTGTTGGTGAAAGTGGCGGTGCGATCTACGAGGTTTTATATCAGAAACAGCAGAATGACCGTGAAAAATGGAATATGATCAACTCTTCGTTCATCACTACATTGCCAGATACCTGGGCGATCAGCAAGAAATTCGTCATGCTGGCAGTAAACAGGTGGAATGATGAGTATGAAAGAGTTTTGCTGGGAGGACTAACCTGCGACAGTGACGATTATTATAATTCTGAACAACATACCAACGCGATCTATCTTCCGAAGTTTAAAAAAGAGAAACCTTTATATATTGGGTTCTTCAATACCGGTGCATATCAGGATACGATTGGAGGTTTCGGCGGATTACAGCATTGTCTTATTCCGCAGCCAAAACATATTTTAATCGACCGGGATGAAGATGACAAGATCACAACGAAACTTTTCAGCGAACAACAGAACTCTGAAGACATGCTAAGTATTCTTGGCTATGATAGAAATAATTAAAACGATACCTTTAACCAACTAATAAACAACTAACTAAACAATTCAATTAGCCATGAGCAAAAAGAATTACGCCGGGATACCCGATAAATATGCTCGTATAGACGAAGCAAAAGTGGTATTGATTCCTGTGCCGTATGACGGAACCAGTACCTGGCAAAAAGGAGCCGATAAAGGTCCGGATGCATTTTTAGATGCTTCAGAAAATATGGAGCTGTATGATATCGAGACAAATACCGAGGTTTACAAAAAGGGAATCTACCTGGCACCACCGGTGACCGAGGATTCTTCTCCGGAAAAAATGGTCGAAGCGGTTTACAAAACCACCAAAAACTATATTAAACAGGAGAAATTCGTAACTCTATTCGGAGGTGAACATTCAGTTTCTATTGGTAGCATCAAAGCTTTTAATGAATCTTTCTCAGACCTTACGGTTGTACAACTGGATGCTCATGCAGATCTTAGACCTGAGTACGAAGGTTCAACCTGCAACCATGCCTGTGCGCTTCATGAAGCCAGTAAAACTACCAACCTTATTCAGGTAGGAATACGCTCTATGGACATTTCAGAAAAAGATCATATGGACGAGAATCAGGTATATTTCGCGCATGATCTTTATGAAGACTGGCAGGAAGATGCGATTGGACAAATGACTCCAAACGTGTTTATCACCATAGATCTTGACGCTTTTGACCCGAGTATCATGCCTTCAACCGGTACTCCGGAGCCAGGCGGATTATTCTGGTATGAAACCCTGGAATTTTTGAAAATGATGTTCAAGAAAAAGAATGTAGTTGGCTTTGATATCGTAGAACTTTGCCCGGATAAGAAAGAGAAATCTTCAGACTTCCTGGCTGCAAAACTTTATTACAAAATGCTGAGCTACAAATTTAAATACCAAAATTTCACAGAAGAAGACGAAGATGAGTAAAGGACATATTTCCCAATTTATAGAAAAATATTACCTGCATTTTAATGCGGCGGCGTTAGTAGATGCTGCAAAAGATTACGAAAAACAGCTGCAAGGCGGTTCAAAAATGCTTGTTTCTCTTGCCGGGGCAATGAGTACTGCAGAGATAGGAAAGATCTTTGCCGAGATGATTCGCCAGGACAAGGTGCATATCGTTTCCTGTACCGGGGCAAACCTGGAAGAGGACGTCATGAATCTTGTAGCACATTCACATTATAAACGAGTTCCAAATTATCGTGACCTTACCGCTCAGGATGAGTGGGATCTATTGGAGAAAGGTCTAAACCGGGTTACAGATACCTGTATTCCTGAGGAAGAGGCTTTTCGTAGAATTCAGGATCATATTTTTAAGATCTGGAAGGATGCTGAAGAAAAAGGAGAACGTTATTTCCCGCATGAATTTCTGCACAAATTATTGCTAAGCGGAGTTATGGAGGAGCATTACGAGATCGACTTAAAAGATTCCTGGATGTATGCTGCTGCGGAAAAGAACCTGCCCATGGTGGTTCCTGGATGGGAAGATTCTACTTTGGGAAATATCTTCGCTTCATACGTGCTTAAAGGTGAACTGAAGGCCAGCACTATGAAATCTGGAATTGAATATATGACCTTCCTTGCCGACTGGTATACTGAAAATTCTAAGGATGGGATTGGATTCTTCCAGATTGGTGGTGGTATTGCCGGGGATTTCCCAATTTGCGTGGTTCCAATGCTTTATCAGGATATGGAGCGTACAGAAACTCCTTTCTGGAGTTATTTCTGTCAGATTTCAGATTCTACAACCAGTTACGGTTCGTACTCCGGAGCTGTTCCAAATGAGAAGATCACCTGGGGGAAACTTGACATCAACACTCCTAAACATATTATTGAAAGTGATGCGACCATCGTTGCACCGCTCATATTTGCCTATCTCCTGGAAATGTAATTAACAAATAATTACCTTACATTGAAGCTGCTCAACAGGCGAAATTGCCTAATATTGAGCAGCTTTTCTGTTTTATATTCCATGAAGAAACTGGTTTTTTTTATCCTCGTCACAATCTCAATACAATCCTGTAATACACCAAGTTATGTGTTCTCCAATAATTCGCAAAAAACTTACAGTTTTCCTGAAGGCACCTATTTACTAAATATCATTGATGCCCCGGAAAGCGTTCGGCTTGAATTGCGAGAACTGATTTTTGACAAATTAGAAGATCGTATCCCCGATGGGAAACTAGTGAGCATACAGGACACGTCGGTGACTTTGATCAACTCACAGCCTGGTTTCAATAACTCCGCTGAATATCTTGAACAATTATCTTCAAGAGCAAAAGGCTATGACTATTTTATCAATATTAAAGCTGAAAAGCCTGCAGACGATCTTGGATCTCTACAGATAGGGAATATCGATCCTGGTGAGGCCAATGTGACCAAGGTGTCGCTGGAAATCATTAATTTAAATGAAAAAGTTAGTGTTTATAACAGCCACGTACGGTCTGAGTTGAAAGTTCCTGATGATAGTAAGGATTTTGCATTCTCTGTAAGTGCTCAATCTATGATGAAGAATAGTTTAAAGAAGATCCTCAAAAGAATGAAGAACTAAAATGGAGAACTGGCCAATATTTGCAATAGGTTTTTTAGCGCAGCTATTATTTAGTGCTAGACTGATAAGTCAATGGTTTCTTTCGGAAAAATCCAAGGAAGTTGAAACGCCTGTATTGTTCTGGAAACTCAGTTTACTTGCCTCTATCTTGCTGTTTACCTATGGATATTTGCGGGATGATTTCGCCATCATGTTAGGACAGTTCCTCATCTACGGAGTATACTGGAGAAATCTTTCTTTAATGAACGAATGGAAAAACCGAAATATCTTTTTTAAAGGCCTCGTCATTATTTTCCCTTTTGCGATTGCCGCCTATATCACTTTTTTCGGAACACAAACCTGGGATGATGTCCTTAGGTCTGAAAATATTGCCGGCTGGATCATCGCTTTAGGTCTGGTAGCTCAAATTGTATATACCTCAAGATTTTTTTACCAGTGGTATTATTCTGAAGTAAATCAGGAATCTTCATTACCGCTGGGTTTCTGGGTCCTTAGTTTAATAGGTTCCAGCTTGCTTTTTACCTACGGAATATTTCGAGAAGACCCGGTACTTATGGCTGCACATTTCTTTGGTGCACTCATCTATATGCGTGATATCTATCTTCTGAAGAAATCTAATAAACCCGATCCACAGGCTTAGAACTTTTCTGAAGGAATAGTTCATACAGGAAATATCCAATTACTATAATATATTCTGAGGCTACCAGCCATAGATTTTCATCATATTGAGCATTGGAATAAGCCGAATAACTCAGGATGACCAGCAAGGACCAGATGAGCATAAGTCTAAATCTTGTGAACACACTTAGAAAGAGTGGAATTGCCAGATACCAGGGATGCACTGTTGTGGACAGAAGTAGGTAAACAACAATACCGAATAGCATACTATTTATTAAGTCCTGCATCGTCCCATTCTTCCGTAAAAAAGTGAGTAATATGATCGTAACAAATGTAATTAGAGGTAAGATCTTGCCAGCAGCCTCAATGATGTTATATCCTTTCACCTGAAAACCTACCCACCTCACCAAATAATATACTGAGGCATTAAATTCAAACTTGCCAAACCATAATCCAACACTCGCCATGAAATTTGCCATTACCTCTTCGGAATAAAATGGTGCAAAGGAGATCACCAGCGTTAGGATTACCAGGCTGTAAAATCCAAGCAACTTTACGAAAGCCAGCTTCGGATTCTTCAGAAAAAAACCAAAAAATAGTGGCAGAAAAAGCAGTGGTAATAGTTTGACAGAAATGGACAAACCAAGCACTATAGCAGAAGCTATCCAGCGATTATTATGTAATAAATAGAGTGACCAGACCAGGAAAAACACCATGACCGATTCAAAATGCAGATTTCCCGTCATTTCAATGATTATGAAAGGATTGAGAATATAGAGAAAGATCCTACTCCTGGACATTCCGAGATTTGAAAGCAAACGAGCACCAAAAAACACTGTGCCGAGATCGGCCAGAATAATTAGCGATCTTAGAAACATCACATTCAGCAATTGGCTGGAATTTGCTAGAAACGAGGAAACTGCAAATAGCAGCTGATTAACCGGTGGATAGTTTGAATAATGTCCTGCGCTAAGGCTTCCCATTCCCTGTAATAAAACTTCGGTATTTGAAAAATTAAGCTCATTAGAAATTTCCGAAGGAATAAATAGATATGGATTAATCCCTGCATTAATAAGCTGGCCATCCCAAATAAATCTGAAATAATCCTGTGAAAGTTCTGGAAGTGCGAATAAGAAGACTAATCTAAATATGATCGCGAGTATGACCAGGAATTTGAAATTGTGACGAAGTAAGTTATAAAGCTTGTAACTAAGTATGCATAAGGCTGTATAAAGCATCACCAGCCGACCAAAATCTTCGCGGACTAATCCATATGCAAAACTCCAGTAAAAGGCTACACAGGAGAGCGCTATAAGCATTGGGAATTTGTAAAGCCTGAGTAGTTTTAGATCCATTCCGGTACGAAGATTTCCGACTAAGTTAGTTAAACTTCAGACTTTAAACTTTGAATGAAAACGAAACCAAATCCGGCGAAAAGCATAAGGTGGAAAATAATGAGTCCGAATTCCTGAAGTCGGAATGCGCTAAAAATTGCAAAGCCAAAATAAAGAAATAGTACGCCTTCAATAATGATATTTCTTGAAAACTTGCCCGATAGATATTTATTACCCTTCCATTTACCACCACTTTCTCCAATATTGAATTTTGGAGTTCTTATAAATTCTGAGCGTTTCCCGAGATGACCTTCCAGAACAGCGAGTGAATTATGAACTGAAAACCCCATCGCTATTGAAAAAAAGGTGAGAAACATCCCTACAAACTTAAGAAAGGATCTGAGTCCTTTTCCATGTATTCTTGACCAGGCAACATAGTAACAAAGAAAAAAGATAAGCGTACTTAGAGCAAATACTGCGACCAGATTAAAATACCAGTCGAAAGCCGGATTGGAATTCTTGATGTAAAGTACCGGCAAACTTAGCACCGCAAGAAACAAAACGATCAAAAACATACTGGAGTTCAAAAGATGAAAGAACCCATGAAACTTGGTACTGAATGATGCCGATTTATCTCTTAATAATTTTCCATAGTTCTTCCTGAAATTTTCGGCAGCACCTTTGTTCCATCGAAACTGCTGACTCCTTGCTGCACTAATCACCACGGGTAATTCGGCTGGAGTTTCTACATTTTCAAGGTATTTGAATTCCCATTTTTTCATCTGGGCCCTATAACTGAGATCAAGATCTTCTGTAAGTGTATCGCCACTCCAGTTCCCGGCATCGAGAATACACACCTTTCGCCAGATTCCCGCTGTCCCGTTGAAATTAATAAAATTGCGACCAAAATTTCTTCCGGTTTGTTCCAGTATAAAATGAAAATCAAGCGCGAAAGCCTGTATCCTGGTTAGTAGCGAATAATCACGATTTAGATGTCCCCAACGGGTTTGCACCACACCAATCCTGGAATTTTTAAAATAGGGCAATGTTTGTTTTAGCCAATTTCTGCCAGGTACGAAATCTGAATCAAATACCGCGATATACTCTCCACGAGCGATTTTCAGACCTTCTTTCAAAGCTCCGGCCTTAAATCCAGTGCGTGTTTGCCTGCAGATATGCTGTATATCCAATCCTTGCTGGCTAAGACTTTTAATAAGTTTAGAAGTGATGTTTACAGAATCATCTGTAGAATCATCCAGGACCTGGATTTCGAGTTTTTCCCTTGGATATTCTATTCTGGCAATATTTTTCAGTAACCGTTCAACTACGTATTCTTCGTTATAGAGCGGCAATTGTATGGTAACAATGGGGTAGTCATCATTCGCTTCGAAGTTGAATTTTTCTGAAGTGTCACTAGACTTTATAGCTTTGAAGTAATTTAGCAAAAGGTGTAGCTGCGAGAGGCTGTAGATGAAAATAACCAGCAACGCAAACGTGTATAGTATGATCACCAGCAGGTCTATCATTTAAAACTGTATTTGAAGATCCATCCTAATATTTTCACACCTGCAAAGATAGCACCTTTAAGTGTTCCTGAAACTTTGGAAACCCCGATCCGATTTCGATAATGCACTGGGATCTCGGAATAATCTAAATTTTTCCGAAGTGCTTTTAATTGCATTTCAACCGTCCACCCATAGGTTTTATCCTGCATCTCCAGCTGAAGTAATTTCTCATATTTGATTGCTCGAAAAGGTCCAAGATCTGTAAACGTAGAATTGAATAACAATTTCATCAAACTTGTAGCCAGCCAATTTCCAAAGATCTGCGGAAAGGTCATCGAACCAGTTTCCCGCCATTCTTTTACCCTCGCTCCTACAACGAAATCTTTGTTATCATCAATGATCGGCTGAATGATCCTTACTAATTCTGAAGGATAATCTGAATAATCTCCATCCAGAAATACAATAATATCTGGTTTAGCCGACTGTTCAGAGATGTATTGCATTCCTCTTAAGCAGGCATAGCCATAGCCTTTTCTATTCTCCCGCAGCACAGTAGCACCTGCGGCGGCAGCATTTGCTTCAGTAGCATCTGTAGAATTGTTGCTAACCACGATCACTTCTTCCACGATATCCGGAATGTCCTTGATCACTAAACCTATTGAATCGGCTTCGTTAAAGGCTGGAATGATCACTTTAATGGAAGAATGCATGCGTAGTTATTCAGTTCAGCTTAAGAAGTGCGAAAATAAGCGAACTCCTTACAATTTATAAGCTTTTCTGCTTCAGAAGATCCAAAAGATCTACATTATCTCCCACAACTCCTTCTTCTGCCGTTATCCGGTTACTGGTAGATCCATTCTCCAGTTTGAGTACACCTCTGGGACAAACCGCTGAGCAGATTCCGCAGCCAACACAACTGGATCGAACGATGTTCTCACCTTTTTGCGCGTATGCCCGTACATCGATCCCCATTTCGCAATAGGTAGAACAGTTTCCACAGGAAATACACTGGCCGCCATTGGTCGTAATTCTGAATTTTGAGAATAGACGTTGTTGCATTCCTAAAATTGCCGCCATTGGGCAACCAAATCTACACCATACGCGATTCCCGAAAATTGGATAAAAACCGGTTCCAATGACTCCGCTAAATATCGACCCTATCAGAAAACCATAAGCCTGGCGAAGGCTTTCTGCATTAAATAAGAATAAATTCTGTCCGCCGAAATAGTGAAAAGCTATTAATCCCAGGATGATCACGAGGTATCCAATTGCACCGTATCTTGCGTCTTTCTGTAATTCTTCTCTCTTATAATACCAGATCGCTGCAAACAAGAGGCTTAGAAAAACCCCAACCCCAATAAGGAAAACATCTCTTGTAAGCCAGTATTTTGATGAATCATAGCCAAGGTAACTGTAGATGACAGCGGTAGTCATTAAAACGACGAAAACAAGTACACTATGCACCACCCATCGCTCAACCTTCCAGGCAAAAAGACTCTTATCTGAAAGTTGGCGGTATGGATCACCAGCAGTTTCAGCGAGACCTCCACAACCACAAACCCAGCTGCAGTACCATCTTTTTCCGTATTTATAAGTCAGAATCGGGGTGATCACAAAAATTGAAACCACACCGAAAATAAGCAAAGCCAGTCCTATATTACCTGATGAAAGAAAACCATCTACCCGGTATTGTTCGAAATTATAATAATTAAGTGGCCAGATATTCTTAAGATCATAATACGGCAGGTTCATCCCATCGTCGTTAAGCCTGGACATAAATTCAGGAATGAGAAATGCGAATGCCAGCTGAAAGAACATCACACTAAAAGTTCTTAGTTTCTCATAGCGGTTATGCCGGTACTTCCAAAGAAATTTCACTCCAAAAGCCAGAATAGCGATGGTATATAGAGTTCCATACACGAACCACTGGCTAGCGGGATTGCCACTTAACAAATAACTTAAAGGATCGAAAAGAGCGATCAATCCAACGTTACCCCCTTCTGCCCGTAAACCAAGATATTGGGGATAAAAATAAAGCAATATATAGAATCCGGTCAATCCAACACCGGTAAGATAAGCAACGTACCCGCGGCTGGTCATACTCTTAAACCATACACCATCGTTCTTAATGCCTGCATGCGTTCCCGAATAGGTAGCCTGAGCAAACCACACAATTCCTGCAGTGATCGAGCCTAAAGCAATACTTAGCCAAAGAATCTTGTTAGGGAAATTTAGATTGAAAGCAGCGAGACAAAGAATGATGAGTCCAGACATCCCAAGCAAAGTCGATAATTTCTGTCCTGTATTAAGAGATGCTGCAGCTTCGCCGGTTACAGACATATTTTGTTCAATTCTACTCATTAGGTGCTTTGTAAGTTGTTTGTAAAACTTTTAAAGATCTCGGCCTCGTGATGCTCATAAAATTCGGGATCAAAATTGGCTGCTTTGAGGTTTGATAAAACGTGGTTTATCGTCTTTCCTTCATTCAGCCATTTATCGAATACCTCCTGTCGCATTCGTATTCCGAAGGTATTGATACCCTTGAATTTTGCTGACTCAGTATCAAAAGCGATCGTGATCGCCTTTTCTCCACTTTCGTGCTGCCAGTGAAAATGCTGCTCATTTTGACCAGGCTTATTAAACACCCAGCCGTAGGTTTGATATTCGATATCGAAGAATTTAGCCGAGTTAAACCAATTTCCCGGTTGGTAGGGAGTTCGGTTTCCAGTAATCGTTCTGGCTACAGTTTCACCCATGATCCTGCCAGTGTACCAGACTGCTTCCACCGGTTTTCGTTCTCCTATGGCTTTTCTTTGTTGTGCACAATCACCAATTGCGTAAACATCGGGAACACTGGTTTCAAGGAATTCGTTCACGAGAATGCCTTTTTCGGTTTCGATTTCCAGATTCTCAAGAAAGTTGATATTAGGTTTTACACCCGCGCAGAGACCAACAAATTCGCAAGTGATCTCTTCTCCAGATTTGGTTCTAATACCACGAACGTTACCCTGTTCATCTCCAAGAATCTCCTCCAGTTCCGTTTCGTGACGAAGGTCTATTCCATGCGCAAGGATATGCTCAGAGATCATCTTTGCATCCTGTGGTGGCAATACGCTACTCCAAAAGCCTTTTTCTCTCACCAGTAAAGTCACCGGAATCTTGCGTGCATGCAGCATTTCTGCCAGTTCCACGCCAATGAGTCCGCCACCAATAACTACCGCCTGTTTGATACCAGAAGTTCTTTCCTCCAGCTTTTCCAGGTCCTGCTTAGTGACCATTCCCTGAACACCATTGAGATTTTCTCCTGGCCAGCCAAAGCGATTTGGTAATGAACCGGTAGCCAGAATTAGCTTGTCGTAGTGCAATGTTTCTTCGGAAGAAAAACTAAGTTCTTTGTGTTGAAAATCTATGTGATCAACCCAGGCATTCTTAAGTTCTATTCGATTCTTCTCCCAGAACCAGTCTTCATAAGGTTTTAGATGGTCCCATTTCATATGTCCCATATAGACATACATCAAAGCTGTACGTGAGAAAAAATAGTCAGATTCCCCGGAAATTACGGTGATCTTGCAGTCTGAAGCTTTTCTAATATGCCGGGCAGCAGTGATACCTGCAATTCCATTTCCAATGATAACGATATGCTCCATTTATTTTTATAATTTGCTACAGGCCGGAAAGGCACTTAGTAAAGTAAACTGAAAATAACCACAAACCCAATTTTACTCCTCAATAATCGCTCAATCATGCAGTGGAAATCGGCACTCATTGTATTTCAGGTCTTTCTAATGGTCGGTTTACTAACAGCGTCCTGTCAAACAAATCAACGGTCTCCAGAAATGAATGGGATTAGCCTCGTGGCTTCCCGGGATTCTATTCTCGATACTGAAGTAAACTATGTTGCTGAAACTGAAGCCAATTACATTGCCCTGATGCCCTTTGGTTTTCTACCAGACAGCCAGGAACCTCAGCTAAAATTTAACATTAATCGGCAGTGGTTTGGTGAACGCAAGGAAGGTATTGAGCATACCGTTTCAAAATTAAGAGAGCGCAATCTAAAGATTATGGTTAAACCACAGATCTGGATTAGGAATGGAACCTTTACCGGAAACCTTAGTTTTAAAACTGAAGAAGACTGGAAGCAATTCGAAGCATCTTACGCCGAATTTATTCTATTATATGCTAAAATTTCAGAAGAACTCAATGTAGAGTTATTCTGTATTGGAACCGAACTTTTTAATTTTGTGAGCATTAGACCTCATTTCTGGAAAAACCTGATTTCCGAAGTAAGAAAAATATACAGCGGGGAAATCACTTATACGGAAAACTGGGATAAATATGATCAAACTACGATCTGGGATGAGCTGGATTATATAGGCGTGGACGCTTACTTTCCTATAAGTGACGAAGCTTCTCCCGATATTGATCAAATAAAAGAAGGCTGGGAACCTCATCTTAGTTCACTTGAATCTGTATCTGACAAATTTGAGAAAAAGATAATTTTTACAGAATTTGGTTATAGAAGTATTGATCATGCCTTGAAAACTCCATGGAATTCTGAACGGGAACATCCCGGTCTCAATTTAAATTTACAGGCAAATGCTTATAAAGTTCTTTTTGAACAGGTTTGGTCTAAAGAGTGGTTTGCGGGTGGTTTTCTTTGGAAATGGCATCAACGAACCAATAGCGGCGGACTCGAAAATTCCAGATTTACGCCACAAAATAAACCAGCAGAGAAGGAGCTAAAAAGATTTTACGGTAGCTTCAGGAATTAATCCGTTTGCAATAATGAGAACGCAGATCTTCAGCACTAGCACCAAATCTTCTTTTCCAGTAGATCTCAAGAAATAACTTTTGCGTTTTCCAGACACCCATACGCTCGTATAAACGCGCAGAAGTTGTAAGCCATTTCCTAATCACCGTGAATGATCCATGCTCATATAGGCGTTTTATAAACTCGTTGTCTTCGTAAACCGTATAATTTTCGTCAAATCCGCTAAGGGAATGAAAGAGATTTTTAGTTACGAACAGGGATTGATCTCCTCCTCTACAGGATAGATGATTAAATTTTGTGAAGTGCCCCATCAGGTTTAGCCACCAGTGATCCTTGTCAAAACGCATTTGAAAACAGCCGCAGTTATATCCTTTACGGACTGCTTTCATTATAAAATCATCAAAATTTTCTGGTGGATAACTATCGGCATGCAGGAAATACAGCAGTTCACCTTTTGCATTTTTGGCGCCATAATTCATTTGAACTGCACGTCCTTTTTCCGAAAGATAATAGGTAACCTTTGGGTGTTCGATGGCAAGACGGGAAGTTTCATCTGTACTTCCACCATCCACAACAAGAATTTCCCGTATATAAGTAGAAGAAGCAGTTTCCAGGTATTTTAGCAAAGCCGGAAGCTGCTTCTCTTCATTATGGACCGGGATAATGATACTTATCACAGAACTTATTTTGCTTCGTTCAGGTTCCAGTCGTAGTTCTTGTAGTCTACCTGGGCATTCGAATTGATCTTTACTTCTGAATATTGATTGATGTATTCGATCAAAGATCCGTTTTCAGTAAAATCATTCTTGTACCAATCAAAGATCGATGAAAGCTTCAGTTGGGAAGCGGAGATTTCATTTTTATCTGAATTGATAAATTCATTCGTAGCCTTTTCCAGTTGTTTTTCGATATTCTCGCTGGTATAAGCTTCATTAATAAGTTTTGGACAGCTTATAGACGCGCAATTGATCGCAAAGTGAATCCTTGGCTCATCCATTTTTCGTAACAGACTATTTTCAATGGCACCAAGTGAAATTTCCTTATTTCCGATTTTGACGAACTCTTTGGTCCATGCTCCGGAAATATCCTTAATACTCTTCGTTGGATAATTCCGAAGAATAAGATCCACCGTGTACGCATTATAGAGGTTGATATAATATGCCAGAAGTTGATCACGATTCCAGGTATCATCTGGCTGCATGGAAGAAAGCATCTTTAAATATTTATCAAGTGCTGGCCGATCTTTCTGGAAACCTTTATAATCTACCATTCCGTCGCTATCCACATGTCTTTTCAATAGTTGATCCCAGCCAGAATGATCTACTTTCTCCTCGGCAGCTGCAGAAGTATTTGCAGAATCTGGCGTAGGCAATCCATTACTATTGAAGCCTGCGCTGGAAATAAGGTTACAGGATTGACAAATAAATGCCCCTGAGACCAGAATTAGAAAACTTAAAAATACCTTCTTCATAATCTGATTTTTTTAATTAGCAACATCCACCACCATCGTAATGCCAGGTGGACTCACTAATGTAAATATCATCTCTTCCAAGATCTGCCAATGCACCTGCAGTTTTATCACAAATTGCAATTGGCTGATTCTTCAATAAAATATGTCCTTTTTTATCATCAAGATGATCTTCATCTCCATAATAGATCGCAGCTTTACCAGTAAAGATACACGGCCCATCTTCCGGCATAGGATCTTTGATCGCGGCTACTTCAATAGATTCGATATAGATCAATTCATCTATAGGATAATTTTTGGGATCCAGAATTCTATAAGGCTTTCTGGCCCTGATCTCGATAGTTCCAAAGCCGGCATCTGTCAATGCTTTTACATAATCTTTGATGCTCAGGCTTCCGGAAAGACAAAGCGCTCTTAAGCGTTCGTCATTTCGAAGTTCATCATTCATCTCCTGCTCACAGGTTGGGTCACTCATTACAAGTCTTCCATGTGGCTTTAACACACGGTACATTTCCTTCAATGCCTGAGTGAGCTCTTCAGTTTTAAAAATATTGAAAAGACAGTTCTGTGCGGCAACATCTATAGAGTTATCCTCAACCGGCAATGCCGTAGCATCTCCTTTTCTAAGATCAACAAATTCAGATTTAAACCATGGATTCTGGGCTTCCGCCTCCACAAAGTTCTTGCGGGACGCTTCCAGCATTTCATCCACCACGTCTACTCCAACCACTCCAGATTTCATTCGGGAAAAATAAGCGAACTGTAAAAGTTCCATTCCGCCACCTACACCCACATAAAGTGTACGCGGATTATTAGTCAGATCCCGGGCATGCACGGTAGAACCACAACCATAATTCATCTCCTGCATGATCTTCGGAATCTTTAATCCCGGAAGTTCCCAGATCGGGTTCGTAGTGCAGCAAAGTCCCACATCTGGTGTAAGTGCTGCTTCACGGTAAACGTCTTTAGTAATCTCTAAATAACTCATTTATAATCTCTTAAGTAATTCTTTAAATAGTTTAACCATATCAGGTTCGGCTTTAGCAGCCATTGCCAGAATTTCCTGAATATCTACTTTTTCAAGATTATCCGGATCCCCTTTATCTGTAATTACAGAAATTGCTGAAACTGGGATTCCTAAATGATTGGCCACAATCACTTCAGGCACTGTACTCATTCCAACAGCATCTGCACCAATGATTTTTAAATATCTGTATTCTGCCCTGGTTTCCAGTTGAGGCCCCAGTACCGAAGCATAAACTCCCTTATGTAAAGTAATATTCAGCTCTTTTGCGGTTTTCTCGAATTGCTCGTTCATAGATCTATCATAAGGTTCGCTCATGTCCACAAATCGTTCACCCAAGTGTTCAACGCCATGAAAAGCCAGTGGCGAACCACCCTGAAGATTAATATGATCATCAATGAGCATCAACTCCCCTTTTTCATAATCCAGATTGATCGCTCCGGAAGCATTGGAAACCAGCAAACGTTTCATCCCTAAACGCTTCATTACTCTTACCGGGAATGTAACATCAAAAAGACTGTAACCTTCATACAGGTGGAATCTCCCCTGCATGATGACTACCTTTTTTCCTGCCAGGGTACCAAAAATTAGTTTTCCCTTGTGAAATTCCACCGTGGCAGTTGGAAAATATGGGATATGATTATAACTGGCGGTTAATTCAATTTCAACATCATCCAGTAGTTTACCTAAACCTGTACCTAATATGATCCCAACCTCGGGCTCGCCGAATCCTTTGGATTTCAAATAATCTACCGATTCGTTTATTCTATCTGTCATTATTTATAATTTTTTGAAAAGCCGGATGATCTTTAATATCTTCCAGCGTATCTATATCGTTTTTTAGTGGCAGCGCTTTATAAGTTCCATCCTGCATGTCCTGAAGACTTTGCTCAAATACGCTCGAAGTACTCCATGCTTTATTGATGAATAAAGCTGAATTTAATGATTTCATACCCAAAAGGTAATATCCACCGTCTTCAGCAGGTCCAATAACATAATCGTGAGCTTCAAGTTCTTCAAAAGCATCCTCAAGATCTGTTGTCTCAAGATCGTAAAGATCACTTCCAATAATCAAAATTTTCTTGTAGCCTTCGTCGAATCCAGCTTTGAAAGCAGCTTCCATTTTCTCTCCCAGATCTCCTTCTAACTGCAATCTCTTCTGAAAACCTCCATCTTTCCAGATATCGTCTTCAGCGATATTCCAGGCGTAATAAACCTGTTTGTTTACGTTGAGTTTACCGGTTATATCTTTCGTATGCTTCAGCAGAAATTTATAAATTTCAAGAGCTTTCTTAACTCCTACTCCTTTGGCTAGCCTGGTTTTTACCTTTCCAAGAACAGGATTTTTTGTAAATATGATTAGCAGATTTTCTTTTGACACCTAATAAATTTTTTCTCCGTTCTTAAGATATTTCGACCAGTGTTTTGAAAAAGTATGAACCTTTTCGGTTTCCTTGCCTTTATTGTTATAAACAGGATAGCCCGTATTTTTCCATTCAAAAATTCCTCCGTACAGATTTTTTACATTTCTAAAACCCAGATCCTGAATCTTACAAGCAATTTTCTCTGATCTAATCCCTACAGAACAGTATACTACGATCTGTTTATCCCTGGAAATTGAATCCAGAACTGTAAAATTAAGATTATCATACCCTATAAACTTTGAATCCTTAAGATGACTGGTTTTGTACTCATTGCTTTCCCGTGCATCGAGAATGATCACCTCATCATAGAATTGATCCATACGCAGTTGCTCTACGGAAGTGTATGCAACATCGCCAGAATTATATTTTTTCAATAGATCGTCCAGTGCGTTTTGACTAAAGCCGGAAGTTCCAATGAAAAAAATTAAGCTGAAAATGATTCCCTGTAATTTCATATTAAGCTACTGTTCCCTGGCAACTACTTCCTGCACCAGCAGTACAACCGTAGCAATGTTGTGAAATGATAATATTGCGATCATTCAATATATCCTCATTATATTCACTGATATGCTGAACTTTCGAATTTACTTTTAATTCGAGCATCTGATTAAAATCACAATCGTATAACCAGCCATCCCAACTAATAGAGATAGTATTGGTGCACATCACGTTTTCAACGGCTGCAGGATTATAAGCCTCTACCAGGGCATACATATAATCTTCATAATTTTCAGAAGCTATAAGGTATTCAAGGAATCGGCTAATGGGTAAATTTGTAATTGCGAACAGACTGCCAAAATCGATATTAAAATCTTCTTTTAAAGCTTTTTTGAAGTCCTGCTCCATTGCCTGTTGATCTGTTGGTAAAAATGCACCTGAGGGATTATAGACCAGATCCAGTTTTAGACCTGTGCCTTCCTGCGCATAACCTACAGCGTTCAGCATTTGCAGCGCCTTGATAGATTTATCAAAAACACCACTACCTCTTTGCTTATCGGTTTTTTCTCTTTTATAGAATGGCAATGAAGAAACCACGTGGACGTTATGTTTCTTAAAGAATTCCGGTAGGTCGTGATACTTCTTGTTGGCGAGAATGATCGTTAGGTTTGATCTAACAATGAAATCCTGAATCCCTGCTTTCGCAGCTTCTTCCACAAACCATCTAAAATTCGGATTCATTTCAGGGGCACCACCAGTAAGGTCCAGCGTATGCGCTCCGGTATTCTTGATAACTTCCAGACATTGTTTCATGGTTTCTACCGTCATGATCTCCTTACGATCGGGACCGGCATCTACATGGCAATGAGAACAAACCTGATTACACATATAACCAAGATTAAGCTGTAAGATTTCGAGTTTTTTGGGTTTAAATGGCAGATTGTGAGTTTCTGCGATCTTATCCCGGAAATACGGGAGTTCGCCTTCTTCAAATATGCCTTCGCTTAAAAATTCTAACTGGTTCTTAGGGCTTGAAAGATCATCCTTACGCGCCTTCAGGGATTTTGTGATCATATGGTTGTTTCTACGTATGTTTAGTTCTTCATTTCAGAAAAAACTTACATACTTAGCTTTTTGTATTTATTCATCATTTGGACACCATGTACAAGTGTAGCTCCACTTTCAATAGCAGCACCAGCATGAACAGCTTCCATCATCTCTTCCTTGGTAATACCACGTTGTAATCCATCCTTGGTATATGCATCGATACAATAAGGACATTTTACAACATGCGCTACCGCAAGGGCGATCAATGACTTTTCACGGGCAGAAAGCGCTCCTTCTTCGAACACTTTACCGTAGTAGTCAAAAAACTTATTTCCAAGCTCTTCGCTCCATTCAGTAATCTCTCCAAATTTTCTAAGGTCTGCAGGATCATAATAGTTTTTAGCCATTTACTATTTTCTTATATGTGTTAATACTAATAATTACGAAAAAACCGAAGCTACAGTTTTAAACTATAATACTCCGGTTATAGAAAGAATAATGAGTAAGAATAAGGCTACTATCGCGATTACTATCCATAACTTAGAACTGGAATTCTGAGTTCTGGTTTCTGTAGATTGATTGACTTTTTGTTCACTGTCACGATCTTCCTTAGGTACAGGCGATGATCTGTCTTTATCTTTATTCATAATTATAGTTTTACTGAAAAATAAACCAAATTCTTAGCCTATGGAATCAGACTTTTGTTTTTAACAAATTTTTTCAATTTAACCAATTTCCCAAAATTAGTTCAAGAATTACTTTTTGCTTCTGAAACTATCCATAACACTAACGTTTTTCGCATAACCATTATCTCTATTGACAGATTCTCTATTCCAAATTCTTAATTTTTTCACACATATATTAATTTTACGAACGAAGATTTTAAGATTTTTATCTGTAAAAAGCCTATCTTATTAGGCGAAAAAATAAGATGTATTTATATGAGAATTGATGTTCAAACGCTACCGGTTAATGAAATTGTGCAAAATATAGCGCAATCGCTGGATGCAGATATACAAAATCGTAGCGGCGAACTTCTAGTTGAAATTCCTTCAGAGTATGGTGAAGGTACTATTCGAGGAATTAGTTTTGACTCCGGCATGGGCTATATTACCTACAATTGTAGATTTTCGCAGGATGTTGAAATTCATTTCTCTCTAAATACCGTACACCCCTTAAAATTTATTTTTTGCTCTGAAGGGAGTATTAGTCATTGCTTTCAGCATAGTGATGATGAGCATAGTATTGACACCTACCAGAACATCGTTGTGAGCAGCAGTGGTTATGACGGACATATCTTATATTTCAAAAAAGATGTCCAAACGCATGTTTCAAGCCTGGAGATCATTAGATCTGTCTTTGCACATCGGTCCAATTATGATTTTAAAGATCTTGATCCAACCCTAAAGCAGCTATTTAAAGATTCAGTTTCGAAAAAGCAATTTTTCTATCAGGGGAATTATAGTATTAAGTCGGCAGACTTAATGGACGAGATCAATACCAAAGATTTTACAGGATTTCTTCGTAACCTGTTTCTGGAAGGTAAAGCGTTTGAAATGCTTACTATTCAGATAGACCAGTATCAGGATGATGAGAATGGCGAGAACCTGCCAAAGATCCTAAGAAAGTCTGATATTGAAAAGGTAAACTATGTTGCCAAAAGAATTCAGGGTGATCTTAGCACAAATCTTTCCGTAGAAACCCTGGCGAAAGAGGCTGGAACTAATGTAAATAAACTTCAGGAAGGCTTCAAGTATGTTTACGATCTTACTGTAAATAAATATATGCAGCATATTAAATTAGAAGCTGCCAAAGAAATGCTGAAACTTTCAGAAAAGAACATCTCAGAAATTGTAACATCTATCGGACTCAACAATCGTAGTTACTTCTCTAAAATTTTCAAAGAGAAATATGGTGTGAGTCCTAAGTATTTCCTGCAAACCAAGGCAAGTATCAAAGAAGAAGAATTCGAAGAAAACTAAGATCTATCTCTTAAAAATTTCTGCGGAATTACCTCCGGATCAAAACTCCATAAATACGGCAGTAGGAAATAGACTATCAGACTTAGCAATACTATGCTGACTATATTCATCCATATACCTGTTTTAATCATATCTGGAATCCTAAGATAACCTGAACCAAATACCACCGCGTTCGGCGGAGTTGCCACAGGAAGCATAAATGCACATGATGCTGCCAGAGTCGCGCCAACCATCAAGAAATAGGGATGTAGATTCAATGCGAAAGCCATTGATGCAAGAATTGGTAGCAACATAGCTGTGGTGGCCAGGTTTGAGGTGACTTCTGTAAGAAAATTTACTGCAGCAATCAATACAACCACAAGTAACAATAATGGTAAATTTTCAAGATTCTTTAGTTGCTCTCCTATCCAGATTGCCAGACCGCTTTCACCAAAACCTTTTGCGAGTGCCATTCCTCCTCCAAATAATAAAATAATTCCCCAGGGAATTTTAACCGCTTCTTCCCAGGTAACCAGTTTTCTGTTGCTCTTACCTGCAGGAATTAGAAACAGAGCTACAGCCGCGATCATCGCGATAATGGTATCGTCTATGAGCGGCAATACTGGCTGTAAGAGATAGCTTCTGCTAATCCAGCAAAATGCAGTAATAGCAAAAACTGCTAAAACTCTTTTCTCCTGTATGCTCATGTGACCCAGTTCAGTTTTAAGTCGGTCGATCTCTGCCTTCCCTCCCGGAAATTCAGTTTGTGTAAAACTAAAAGCTTTGCTGGTAAGATACTTCCAGCATATAAAAAGTAGAATGATAGAAACAGGCAAGCCCAGAATGATCCATTTCGTAAAGCTAATCTCAACCCCATATATTTCTTCAACGATTCCAGCAAAAACCAGGTTTGGAGGAGTTCCAATGAGTGTTGCCACTCCACCTATAGATGCACTGTAAGCAATAGCTAACATAAGGGCTTTTCCAAAAATCATGTTTTCATTTTCCTCACTTGCCGGGTTGTCCTTTAACTGACTGATAATTGCAGTCCCGATAGGAAGCATCATTACCGAAGTAGCAGTATTGCTAATCCACATGGATAGAAATGCTGTTGCCACCATAAATCCCAAAATGATCTTTTTAATATCAGCACCTATGAACTGAATGATATTTAAGGCGATCCTTCTATGTAAACCCCACCTTTCGATAGCCACTGCGAGTATGAATCCACCTAAGTATAGGAAGACATATTTGTGACCGAATGCTGCAGTGGTATCTTCTATACTCACTGCTCCCGTGAGTGGAAAAAGTATAATGGGCAGTAGAGCAGTTACCGAAATGGGAATTGCTTCCGAAACCCACCAGATCGCCATCCACAAAGTTATACAGAGAACATCAAATGCTGCTTCAGGCATAGAGTTAGGTGTACCTAACAATTGTAAAATAACATAAAGAAATGGCCCCGCTACTAGCGCTATTATTTTGAATCTGGAATTCATATATTTCAAAAAGCTGAAGATATAGATTATTTCCTTTTAGCAAAAGTCAAATAAGAAAGCGATAAATCAGTTTATGAAGAATCCAGAGAAGCTTAGAATCAGTTTAATGATACAGGTCGCAAAAAAAAATGTAATCTATACAAAAACAAAACGGAAGGAATTGAGCAAATTTTTTATTTCTGAAGCAAGTTCAGATCTCGAAGCAGGTAAGCAAATCTCCTGAAAATTCCCGGAATTCAAGTTTGGTGATTTCTCTGTTGAAGTGCTTAAAGTGGAGTATCCCGAATTATAATACTAACCTGGGAAGGTGCGAAAAAAGACATTACCACGGTAACTTTCGAACTTACTGAAACTAAAAAAACCAAACATTGGTTTCAGTTGCAGAAGAAGGAATGCAAAATGACGCTCAAGGGATTGCCAGGCTCGGTAGAAACTCAGAAGGTCAGGCAAATTTCCTGGCCTGTCTGGAAGCCTATTTTGAATACGGGATAAATCTCAGGGTAGGTGGTTTTAAATTCTTACGAAATGATCAAAAACCCCAAATAAAAAAACCCGGCAAATTGCCGGGTTTTCTGATTATATGAAATAATGATTACATCATTCCTGGCATACCGCCGCCCATTCCTTGTGGCATTCCACCTCCAGCATTGTCTTCCGGAATATCAATAAGCGCACATTCGGTTGTAAGGATCATTCCAGCAACTGAAGCTGCATTTTCCAATGCTACTCTTGTTACTTTCTTAGGATCAATAATACCAGCTTTCAGCATATCTACGTAAGTATCTGTTTTGGCATCATATCCGAAGTCATTCTTACCCTCCAATACTTTGTTGATCACTACAGAACCTTCACCACCAGCATTTTGCACGATAGTTCTCAATGGAGATTCGATAGCTTTTGAAACAATCTGTACTCCAGTTGCTTCATCAGCATTTTCAGTTTTGATTTTGCTAAGTACAGCCTGAGCTCTAACCAATGCAACACCACCACCTGCAACGATACCTTCTTCTACAGCCGCTCTGGTTGCGTGAAGTGCATCATCTACTCTATCTTTCTTTTCTTTCATTTCAACTTCTGAAGCTGCACCAACATAAAGTACGGCAACACCACCAGCTAATTTAGCCAGACGCTCCTGAAGCTTTTCTCTATCATAATCTGAAGTAGTAGACTCGATCTGAGATTTGATCTGGTTTACTCTGCTCTGGATATCATCATTGTTTCCAGCTCCGTTAACGATGGTAGTATTATCCTTGTCGATCGCTACTTTTTCAGCAGTACCCAACATATCGATCGTAGCATTCTCTAAAGTAAATCCTCTTTCTTCAGAAATTACAGTTCCACCGGTAAGGATTGCGATATCTTCCAGCATTGCTTTTCTACGGTCACCAAATCCTGGGGCTTTCACTGCAGCGATCTTTAATGATCCACGAAGTTTGTTAACTACCAGTGTCGCAAGAGCTTCACCATCAACATCCTCAGCAATGATCAATAAAGGCTTTCCAGACTGAGCCACTGGCTCTAATACAGGAAGTAAATCTTTCATAGAAGAGATCTTCTTGTCAAAAAGAAGGATATATGGATCTTCAAGATCTGCCGTCATTTTTTCAGAATTTGTTACGAAGTAAGGAGATAAGTATCCTCTATCGAACTGCATTCCTTCCACAACATCAACATAAGTCTCTGTTCCTTTGGCTTCTTCTACAGTAATAACACCTTCTTTACCAACTTTTCCGAATGCCTGAGCGATCAAATCACCAATAACATCATCGTTGTTAGCAGAAATAGATGCCACCTGTTTAATTTTTTCTGAAGAGTCACCTACTTCTTTAGTTTGTTTTGCAAGATCTGCAGTAAGAGATTCAACAGCTTTGTCGATACCACGTTTCAGGTCCATTGGATTTGCACCCGCAGCGACGTTCTTTAAACCTTCTTTTACAATAGCCTGAGCTAGAACGGTAGCAGTAGTTGTACCATCACCAGCAAGATCGTTGGTTTTAGAAGCTACTTCCTTCACCATCTGAGCTCCCATATTTTCTAGAGGATCTTCAAGTTCGATCTCTTTAGCTACAGTTACACCATCTTTAGTTACGGTTGGTGCCCCAAAAGATTTACTAATAATTACATTACGACCTTTAGGTCCTAAAGTTACTTTTACAGCGTTCGCTAATGCATCAACACCACGTTTGATCCCATTACGAGCCTGAATGTCAAATTTTATATCTTTTGCCATTTCTATTATTTTTAATTTTCTATAGTTAGACTACAGAATAATTGGTTAATTAATTTCTAGATTATAAACTCCAGCGGCTGCTGGAAAATTGAAGTGAAACTTATACTATCGCTAATATATCATCTTCTCGCATGATCAGATAATCTGTTCCTTCCAGCTTTAGCTCTGTTCCGGCATATTTACCGTAAAGAACTGTATCACCTTCTTTAACTGTCATCTGATGATCTTTGGTACCTCCACCAACAGCTACAACTTTACCTTTTTGAGGTTTTTCTTTAGCTGTCTCCGGAATAATGATACCAGAAGCAGTCTTGTTTTCTGCAGCAACAGGCTCAATTACAACCCTGTCTGAAAGCGGCTTAATGTTTAGTCCCATTTTATTAAATTTTATTATTAGGTTAATTAATTTTCAAATACGGGAGACATATTTCTAAAATTATGCCAGCTCTATTTCTCTGCCATAAGGCAAAAAAAAATGCCAGCTTGTCATAAGCTGGCATTTACAAATGTTGTTGAGTATCTTATCTACTGCTCACTGTCAGTTTGTGTCGCTGGTTGAGCTGCAGGTATTTCAGTATTTACAGGTTCGTCACTTTCGAAAACCCTTGTTCCAGC
Source organism: Christiangramia sp. 3-2217-3z (assembly GCF_051195275.1). NCBI lineage: Bacteria > Pseudomonadati > Bacteroidota > Flavobacteriia > Flavobacteriales > Flavobacteriaceae > Christiangramia > Christiangramia sp. 3-2217-3z. The sequence continues at coordinate 297,786 of NZ_JBNJLI010000002.1, forward strand.
TTCTGCCGGCTTATCCATAATAGCTACGTTAGAAAGTAGGATCAAAACAAGCAATAAAGTTGCAAGAGTCCAGGTAGATTTATCTAAAAAGTCTGTCGTCTTTTTAACTCCTCCCATTTGCTGACCTCCGCCACCAAAAGAAGAAGATAATCCTCCACCCTTAGGGTTTTGAACCATGATCACAACTACCAGCAAAAATGCTACGATAATTATTAAAGCTAAAAATATAGTGAATGTGCTCATTCTTAATCGTTATTAATGTCTTGTAATTTTTCTATTGCCCGAATTTGGTCTGCAAAGAAACCACTTTTTTCGGGATTTTTCAAAATTAATATTTTATATGCCTGAATGGCTTTTTTATAGTTTTTTTGCTCGAGGTAAACACGCGCTAAAGTCTCTGTCATCAGAGATTCCTGGCTGGTCATAGAATCTTCGGCAAGATTGCTTTTGGATACAGATTTTACCGGTTTGATCTTAGGATTTTTAGCAATAAACTCTTCAATAAGATCAAATTTTCTCTGGCGATCTTCGTTTTCAGGTTCTTCTGCCTCGTTTTCTCTTTTTACAGGTTCTGCCTTGGTTAATTTTAACCATTCTGAAAATGAATGTGATTCCTTTTGATTAAACTCCAGAGGTTTTCCAATCTCCAGGTTCTCTTCTTCTGAAGATCCTTTGGTAACCTCAATATCTGAAGAACTATCTTTCATCTGAGCACGCTCGAACAAAGCAGGATCCATAACGCGTTCAGATTCAGACTGCTTCATTTTGATCGCATCATCCAGGTCTATGCTTCGTCTTCCATGAACTTCTTCATGTTCGTAGACCGTCATTTCCTTCAGTCGGTCTTCCTGCTGCCTGATCTGTCTCGCAATCGTGTTTTGATTAAATTCTTCAGAAGTAATAAAATCAAAAAGAATATCACGGTCTGTGGTATATGCTGCTGTTTTCTTTAGTGCTGAATTGTAACTGAATTCCTGATGTTCTTTAAGTCCCTTCAGTCTTATAGCACGACCCGCCTGAAAATAGGGTGCTTTCTCAAGCAAAATTTCCAGTTCCCGCGTTTGTTCTTTAGTAATTTCCGCAGGAGAGTTTAGTAAACTTAAGAGTGCTTTTTTATCCATTACCAGTCGGTAAGCGCTGCGTTAAAAATATCCTGCGTAATTCTCGTATATATCTCGTCCAGTGCGGTCTCCAGGTTTGCCCCGATCAATTGTTGCTGTGCCGGATAATCATAATAGAAAGAAAAACGCTTTTCAAAATCCTTTTCCGGTTCCAGTGTATTGTAATAACGAACGTTTACCGCAATGGTCAGTCTACTTTGCGCAGCGGTATTTTCAGCAGTTGCAGACATTGGCGACACATAAAACTGTATGATCTCACCTTCAAAGATCAAATCCCCATTGGTATTGGTAAGACTCAAACTTGTTTGATTCTGAATAAGGTCCTGCAAAGAGATCGTAAATGCACGGTCTATTCCCGGTTCCACAAGATCTGCATTATTCTGGAAGAAATTTACCTGAAATGTTTCGGCGTCTCCAGTGTCAGCTCCCGTAAAAGAATATGACATACATGAAGATAAGCTCAAACTCACGAGTAATACCGTGATAATGCTAAGAAATCTTGTCATTAATTATAGATTGTATTGTTTGATCTTTCGATATAAAGTGCGTTCACTTATTCCTAATTCTTCTGCTGCAGCCTTGCGCTTCCCACTGTGTCTTTCCAGCGACTTTTTGATAAGCTCCAACTCTTTGTCCTGAAGCGAAAGTGTTTCTTCCTCTTCAATTTCTTCAGCAAAATAATACTTATCCTTTTCTTCCTGACTTGGTGAAGAAGAATTTTGTTGCGGAATTTGCAGCACATTCAGCTCATCTTCATCAATATCAGCTTCATCGATATCATCACCGCTATTCCCGTAGATCTTTTCGATAAGACCTTCATTCTCATCCTGAACCTGCTTGCTGTCTCCCTCCTGCATCAACTTCAGCGTTAATTTTTTCAAGTCGTTCAGGTCACTTTTCATATCGAACAAGACCTTATAAAGTATCTCTCTTTCATTACTGAAATCCCCTTCTTTCTTTTTATCTGAAATTACTGCGGGTAGATTGCTGCCAATATCCGGAAGATATTGCCTTAGTTCATCGCCGCTGATATTTCTCTTCTGTTCCAGAACGGAAACCTGTTCTGCAATATTTCGTAACTGCCGAATATTTCCTCCCCAGCGATATTTTAATAACAAAGCCACAGCTTCATCATCAAGTTTGATCGTGGGCATCTTGTATTTCAATCCAAAATCTGAAGCAAATTTCCTGAAAAGCAGATGAATATCACCTTTTCTTTCCCTTAGTGGTGGCAGTCCGATTTCCACTGTACTTAAACGGTAATAAAGATCTTCCCGGAATTTGTCCTTTTTGATGTTTTCGAACATATTGATATTCGTAGCAGCTACGATGCGAACATCGGTTTTCTGAACTTTCGAGGAACCCACTTTTATAAATTCACCATTTTCCAGAACACGAAGCAATCTTACCTGCGTTGGCAATGGTAACTCCCCCACTTCATCAAGAAATATGGTTCCACCATCGGCTACCTCGAAATAACCACTTCGGGTTTGAGTCGCACCGGTAAATGCACCTTTTTCGTGTCCGAACAGTTCACTATCGATAGTTCCTTCAGGAATTGCTCCACAGTTCACTGCGATGTACTTCCCGTGTTTACGATGAGAAAGCGCATGTATAATCTTCGGAATACTTTCCTTACCTACACCACTTTCTCCGGTAACAAGTACTGAAATATCTGTTGGTGCAACCTGAATTGCCTTTTCTACTGCACGATTAAGTTTTGGATCGTCTCCAATAATTCCAAATCGCTGTTTAATTGCCTGAACTGATTCCATTTAAAACTTCAGTATTATTAGACATTCTTCAATACAAGTGAGAAGAACGTCATTATTCTCGTTAATAATTATCACTATATCCCACTGGCTCCCCTATAAGAGTAGCACTGGTACAGTCCTTTATTTTTACATTTACAAAATCACCGATCTTATAATTTTGCTTGTCAAATACCACCACGGTATTTTGTGAATTTCTACCACTCCAGTGTTGATCAGATTTCTTTGATTCTCTTTCAATCAGAACTTCGGTAATTTCACCTAAGAAGCGTCTGGTTCTCTGTTTGCTATGCTTCTGCTGAAGATCTACGATCTCCTGAAGGCGTCTTTTCTTTACTTCATGAGACACATCATCTTCCAGCTTTCTTTCAGCCATGGTTCCGGGTCTTTCAGAATAAGCATACATAAAGCCGAAATCATAGGTAATCTTCTCCATTAGAGATAAAGTATCTTGATGATCTTCTTCGGTTTCGGTTGGAAAACCGGTAATCATATCCTGAGAAATCCCGCAATTCGGGATCATCTCCCTGATGTTTCTAATAAGCTCGAAATATTCTTCACGAGTATGCAGCCTGTTCATCGCCTTTAAAATTCGGTTACTTCCAGATTGTACGGGTAAATGTATATAGTTACAGATGTTAGGATATTTTGCTACCATTTTAATCACGTCCAGCGTCATATCCTGCGGATTGGAAGTAGAAAACCTGATTCTCATTTTGGGATGTGCTTCTGCAACAAGTTTCAGAAGCTGCGAAAAATCTGTAGCGGTCGCCTTCTGAATTTCGGTAGCATTTTTAAAGTCTTTTTTGAGTCCGCCACCATACCAAAGATAACTATCTACATTCTGGCCTAATAATGTGATCTCTTTAAAACCTTTCGTTGCCAGATCGTTCACCTCTTCAAGAATACTTTGAGGATCACGACTACGTTCGCGACCGCGGGTAAACGGTACCACGCAAAAAGTACACATATTATCACAACCGCGGGTAATGGATACAAATGCTGAAACACCATTACTTTGCAACCGTACTGGAGAAATATCTCCGTAGGTTTCCTCCTTACTTAATAGAACATTCATCGCACTACGTCCTTCTTCAATTTCACTCACAAGATTTGGCAGATCCTTATAAGCATCTGGTCCCACGACCATATCCACGATCTTCTCTTCTTCCAGGAATTTACTTTTTAGACGCTCTGCCATACAGCCCAGCACTCCCACTTTCATTCCCGGGTTTATTCTTTTTACCGCATTGTATTTTTCCAGTCTTTTTCTAACTGTTTGCTCCGCTTTATCACGAATCGAGCAGGTATTTACCAGAACAAGATCTGCCTCTTCTAACTTTTGGGTAGTATTAAAACCCTCTTTACTAAGAATGGAAGCAACAATTTCTGAATCACTGAAGTTCATTGCGCATCCATAACTTTCAATAAAAAGTTTCCGGGTATTCTCATGCTTAGGCTCCATTACTAAAGAGTTCCCTTGCTTTTTCTCGTCTATTGTCTTCTCCATAAATCTATACTAAACTCCGGGTTTTTAGAAACGCAAAGATAGAACTAAACAGAGTTCTGACAAAGTGACAGAAAAAATTTTCTTAAATCTTACGCAACCTTTTGGAAAGTGTAGCATCTAACAGATACCTAACCACAATTACACATGAAAAATTTACTTTTTGTGTTACTATTATCACCACTTTTCCTTTTCACCTCCTGTGAGGAGGATAGTGATGATGGGTTCACTACAGTTGCAGTACCCGTTACTCAGTCCATCGCTGATTTCCGTGCTTCCGTAGAAATTCAGGCTCCCCGGGAAATCAAGGAATCGGGAAAGATCTACGCCTGGCAGAATTATATATTTATCAATGACAAAAACGAAGGTGTTCACATCATCAACAATACCGACCCATTCAATCCCGTAAAAGTTCAATTTCTGAAAATCCCGCGGAATACCGATGTGGCTATTAGAAATAATATGCTATACGCGAATAATGGAATGGACCTGGTCGTTTTCGATCTTAGTGATATGAATGCTATTAAAGAAGCAGGCAGAGTCAAAGACATTTTCCCTAATTATTACCGTAATCCACCACCTGGACAGGTAAGTTTCGTAGACTTCGAAAACTTTGATTATAATACTGAAGTTATTATAGGCTATATCACCGAATCCCGAAAAATAGAATATGCCAGAGGTGATCTGGTCAACGAGCCTTTCTTCTCAGAAGCAGACGGCGGTGGATCAGGTACTGGCGGTAGTATGGCCAGGTTTACAATTAATGACGAATTACTTTATATAGCTGAAGAAAGCGAACTCTCTGTAGTGGACATTAGCAATCCTTCTAATCCGGTTGAGCTAAGTAGTGAATATGCCGGCTGGAATATAGAAACGATCTTCCATTACCAGGATCATCTATATCTGGGTAGTGCGACTGGAATGTATATCTACGATCTTGAGAACCCGGAGTCTCCACAGCAGGTTTCTTTCCTTCAGCACGTATTAGGATGTGATCCTGTAGTAGTAAAAGACAATTACGCATACGTGACCATTCGTGGCGGAAACAATTGCGGACAAAATTTTAATCAGTTAGATGTCGTTGATGTTTCAGACAAGAACAACCCAAGAATTGTAAGTTCCTACGAAATGAATAATCCCTTTGGCTTAGGCGTAAAGGATGACTGGCTTTTTGTTTGCGATGGCGATGAAGGGCTAAAAATATTTGATACTAAAAACACCCCCGATCTTAGTCTTGTAGATCAATTTACGAACATTAACACCTATGATGTCATTCCTCTTGATGACAAGTTGCTAATGATCGGGGATAATACACTTTCCCAATATTCCTATAAGGGTAACGAGGTTAATTTAATTAGTACATTCTCTTTGAATTGATGACCCTTTTTTTGTTTGGTTTTTAGAAAAATCCCCGCTGCCCGGGGATTTTTTGTTTCCATTAATTACCACTAATATTTCTTCTTGCTAATTCTGTTACCAGTGATTTGACGCTGAGCTTTACTTTTGAATCTGCTAACGTCATCACTTCTTAGCTTTTCATGTTTTGTCTTTCTACCCTGAACGCGTGCTCTCCATTTTCTCCAGTTCCTGGGATGCATTTGCTCACGCATAAACCTAATGACTTCCTCCTCTTTTAAACCGAACTGAAATTCGATTGCTTCGAAGGTAGTTCTGTCTTCCCAGGCCATGGCGATTATTCGATCTATCTGCCTCTCATCTAATTCATATTCTTCTGCGATCATAATTCTGTTTATTATTTACATTGCAAAGTTAAACAATTTAATTAGAGGAAATAAAAAACCCTCTACATTTCTGAAGAGGGTTCCTATATAAATTTGAATCTAACTATGCCTGAAATGGCTCAATAGAAACATAAGATTTATCATCTTTCTTCTTAGTGAATTTCACTAGTCCGTCAACTTTAGCGTGTAAAGTATGATCTTTTCCAGCGTATACGTTATCACCTGGACGGTGAGCAGTACCTCTTTGTCTTACGATAATATTTCCCGCAACAGCAGCTTGTCCACCAAAGATCTTCACGCCTAAACGTTTCGATTCTGATTCTCTACCGTTCTTGGAACTACCAACTCCTTTTTTATGTGCCATATTATTTCGTTTTTAGTAGTTTAAACTAGCTTAATGCAGCAATTAATTCTGCTTTTTTCATTGAAGAATATCCATCAACACCTTTATCTTTAGCCATTTCTCTCAGTTCTGCAACTGTATTTTGACTTAGGTCGTTTGAAGATTCTTCTTTTTTAGTTTCCTTCTTAGGCTCTTCTTTCTGAGCTGAAGTGGATTTTGATCCGCCTTTAAGATCGATACCTTCGATAAGAATTTCAGTAAGTGCTTGTCTGTGACCATTTTTGGTTCTGTAACCCTTACGTCTTTTCTTCTTGAAAACGATTACTTTGTCTCCTTTAAGGTGACGGTTGATCTTTGCTCCAACCAAAGCTCCTTCTATAGCCGGGGCGCCAACAGTAATGCTATCTCCATCTGCAGTAAGAAGTACCTTATCAAAAGAGATACTGTCTCCTTCTTTACCTGCTAGGCGATTCACATAAACTCTCTGGTCTTTTGCAACTTTAAATTGCTGCCCTGCTATCTCTACAATTGCGTACATAGCGTATAATTAGTTATATAAATACTTAATAAAATCACTTCCGTTTTCACGCAAGCGGGTGCAAATATAATTCTATTTAATTAATTGACAAAGGTTTTTGTCTTTTTCAGAATTGATTAAAGCGTGTGCTTCTTCGCTTCCTTAGTATTCCATGAATCTTTGAATAATTGCATGTAAGCCAGGGTAAGAACCAAACTTGTAGCAAATCCCATAACAGCTACTACAAATAATACTACACCTATACTGGTATTGTAATCTGTAATCCAAACCGTAATTAGATCATCTAAAAAACCTGGATTTATTTCCGTAGAATAAACTCCAAAGAAGATCGTAAATATAATAGTAGCATTAAAGCCCGTTAGCAAACTGGCCATAAAGCCTTTCTGATATTTAAATTTATTCCCTTTATGAAGTCTGTAATGCTTTACGGCCTCAAACATCCCATAGGCCATGATCACCCCATTGAATAAACTATAAATTGGCTGATTGTGAGCATCAAATAGTGAAAGAATTAGAAAATAAGCAATAAGACCGGCGGCAACAGCGACACCGTATTTAATAGGAATACTGAATTTACCCATAGCAAAGTTGGTTTTAGACGTAAATTTCCTAAAATTACCGCGTTTATTGCCTTAATAGCTTGTTAATTTTAACACATTTCGCACAATCTCGATAATAAGCTGATTTTACTGTAACAATTTCAGAGGTATACAAACTAATAATGGCAATTGAAAAAACCTTAAAAAAATGATTAACAAACTAGGACTGTTATTCTGCTTTTTCTTGATTGGAATCGTAGGATTTGCTCAGGAAGTAGAATTTACTGAGTATGATTTAGACAATGGGCTGCATGTGATCCTGCACAAGGATAACTCCGCTCCTGTTGTAACCACATCTGTGATGTACCACGTTGGTGGAAAAGACCGTGAAGACGGAAGAACCGGGATGGCTCACTTTTTTGAGCACCTGTTATTTGAAGGAACCGAGAACATTCCAAATGGAAAGTGGTTCGAAATCGTTAGTTCAAATGGTGGTAGCAACAATGCAAATACCAGCCAGGACAGAACTTATTATTACGAAGTATTCCCTTCAAACAACCTTGAATTAGGATTATGGATGGAATCTGAAAGAATGCTACACCCTATTATTAAACAAAAAGGTGTTGACACTCAGAATGAAGTAGTAAAAGAAGAAAGAAGACTACGTATGGATAACTCTCCTTATGGTAACTTATTACCAGCTATGCAGGAGAATATGTTCGAAAATCATCCTTATAAGGATCCGAACATTGGCTATATGGAAGATCTTGATGCGGCTACTTTAGATGAGTTCAAAGCTTACTTCGACAAGTATTACGTACCTAACAATGCCGTATTGGTAGTTGCTGGTGATATTAAGATCGATGAGACTAAAAAAATGATCAAGGATTACTTTGGTCCAATTCCTTCAGGAGACGATGTAACCAGAGATTTCCCGAAAGAAGAACCAATCACAGAGCAGATCAATGCGAAGTCTTATGACTCAAACATCCAGATCCCTGCTTCAGTAATTGGGTACAGAACTCCGGCTTTTACTGAAAAGGATTCTTATGTACTAAATATGATCTCTGACTACCTTAGTGATGGTAACAGCTCGAAGCTTTACAAAAAACTGGTAGATGAGCAGAAGCAGGCACTTCAGGTGGGAGCATTCAATCTGGAACAGGAAGACTACGGGATGTATCTTATCTTCAGTATTCCTCAGGGAGAAACAGAACTAGAGACTTTAAATACCGAGATCGAAGAAGAGATCGCTAAATTAAGAAGTGAACTTATTTCTGAAAAAGATTTCCAGAAGCTTCAGAACAAAGCAGAAAACAACTTTGTAAATTCAAATTCAAGTGTTGCAGGTATCGCTAACTCTTTAGCCAGAAACTACCTTCTTTACGGAGATACTGATCTTATCAACGATCAAATTGATATTTACAGAAATATCACCAGAGAAGATATCAAAAGAGTTGCTTCAGAATACTTAAAGCCTAACCAAAGAGTAGTGCTTGAGTATTTACCAGCCAGCGAACAGCCGGAATAATAATTAAAAATTGAAAATAATGAGAAAAAATATACTAACTCTGGCAGCGTTTGCAACGCTAACAGTCGGAGTTTCAGCTCAAATTGACCGTAGCCAGATGCCCGAACCGGGTCCTGCTCCAAAAGTAAATGTGGACGAACCTGAAACTTTCAAGCTTGATAATGGAATGCAGGTAATGATCGTGGAAAACAATAAGTTGCCACGTGTTGCCATGTCTTTAAGATTTGACAATGCTCCGCATGCAGAAGGCGCCAAAGCAGGTGTTTCCGGACTAACCGGTGACCTGATTGGAACAGGAACCAAGAACATGTCTAAGGATGAATTCAATGAAAAAGTTGACTTCCTTGGTGCACGTCTAAATTTTTATGCTGGTGGTGCTAATGCAAATACACTATCTAAATATTTCCCTGATGTGCTTGCTTTAATGGCAGATGGAATCATTAATCCTGAATTTACTCAGGAAGAATTTGATAAGTCTAAAGCGAGAACTATCGACGGACTAAAAAGCAGTGAAAAGGATGTTTCTTATAACGCTCGTAGAGTTCGCTCTGCTCTAGCTTATGGTAAAGATCACCCTTACGGTGAATTCTCTACGGAAGAAACTGTAAACGCAGTGAAACTGGAAGACGTTAAGTCTTATTACAAAACCTGGTTCTCTCCTAAGAACGCTTACCTGGTAGTTGTTGGAGATGTAGATGAAGATGATGTAAAAGATCTTGTAAAAAAGAACTTTTCTTCTTGGACCGGTAAAGCAACTCCGGAAGCTAAAATCCCTGCAGTATCTAATGTAAAGCAAACAGAGATCAACTTTGTTGATATGCCAAACGCTGTACAATCTGAAATTGCTCTTGTAAATACGATTAACCTTAAGAAAAAGGACGATGATTACTTCCCGGTTCTTGTAGCTAACAAGATCCTTGGTGGTGGTGGTGAAGCAAGATTATTCCTTAACCTTCGTGAGGACAAAGGTTATACTTATGGAGCTTACTCAAGCACCGGGAATGATAAATATGCTTCAACTTTCGTAGCCAGTGCAAGTGTAAGAAATGAAGTTACAGATAGCTCTGTAGTAGCATTCCTGGACGAGGTTTACAAAATGAGAAACGAGATGGTAACAGATCAGGAACTGGCAAATGCCAAAGCTAAGATCACAGGAGATTTCGTTCTTTCATTAGAGCAGCCTTCTACTATCGCTAATTTCGCTATGGAAATAGAGACTGAAGATCTTAATGATGATTTCTACGAGGAGTATCTTGAAAGAATCGACAAGGTTACTAAAGCAGACGTTCAACGTGTTGCAAAGAAGTATTTCCTAGCAGACAATTCTAGAATTGTGATCGCCGGTAAAGGTGCCGATGTATTGGAGAATCTTGAAAAGATGACCTATAAAGGTAAAACTTACCCGATCAATTATTATAACAGATTTGGTGAGAAAACTGAAAAGCCAGAGCAAAAACAAGTTAATGCTGATATGAGCGTTGATAAGGTATACAACAAGTATATTGAAGCTATTGGCGGTCGTGAGGCTGTTGAAGGTATCGAAACTGTAAAAATGATCGCTAGTGCAAATGTTCAGGGTAGAGAACTTGGACTTGACATGACTAGAACCGCTGCTGGAAAATTAAGCCAGGAAGTAACTATGGGTGGTCAGGTTGTAAGTAAGCAGGTATTTAATGGTGAGACAGGTTTCGTAATGCAGATGGGTCAGAAAATGCCATACAACGAAGACCAGATCAAAGCTGCAAAGACAGATGCTAATGCTTTTCCAGAATTAACTGTTGGTGACGCTAAGATCGAAGGGATCGAGCAGGTAGATGGTAAAGATGCTTACGTAGTAAGTGCTGATGAGACTACAAAGAATTACTATGCTGTAGATAGCGGACTAAAAGTACAGTCTGTAAAAACAGTTAGCCAGGGAGGCCAGACAATGAGCATTCCAACTGGTTACGGTGATTACCAGGAAGTAAAAGGAGTGAAATTTCCTTTTACTATCTCACAAAGTATGGGACCACAATCTTTTGAATTTAAAGTTTCAGAAATTATGGTGAACGAAGGAGTAGAAGATGCAGATTTCTCTGTAGAATAATTATTTCTTCTGAAAAATATGAAAGCCCCGTCTCCGGGGCTTTTTTTATTTGGTGCTATTTCTTCTTCCGATAATATTTCTTGAGCGATTCACAATGAATACACCCAGCAGTATCACTAATGCCGAAATTAACTGCCAGAAACTAAAGACCTCCCCATCCAACATTCCCCAGCCAAGAGCAACAACTGGAATAGTATAAGTAACTGAAGTAGTAAATACAGGATCTGAGATCTGTATCAATTTATTGAAGATGATCATTGCCACACCGGTCCCTATGACCCCCAGTATTCCTACATATACAAGCGATAATTCAACTTTAGTAGTAATAGGCTCCAGTTCAAAAAATCCTGAAAGATACAGGATCAAAAGGGCTGGGAATAAGAGCACGAAAAAGTTCCCCGCTGTAATTCCAAGCGGACTTATATCACTCATCTTAGTCTTGAGAATATTTACGTTTACAGCGTAACATGCCGTTGCCATAATCACCAGCAGACTATAAAAGTAATTTTGATCCGGATTGATACTCGCCCCGCTAAGGATGAGTCCGAAGGTTCCTAGAAGGCCAATGATCACGCCGGTGATCTTATTCTGTGTGACTACCGCTCGAAAGAATGCAGCGCCCACTATCAGCGTTAATAATGGAGTGGTCGCATTTAATATAGAAGCGATGGCACTATCGATTTCGGTTTCAGCAAAAGCGAAAAAATATACCGGAAAGAATGATCCCAGAAATCCTGAAATTACGATCCATTTCCATTGTTTCGCATTCAGTTTCATCAAACTTCGGAAACCTACAAATATTAGAAACAGTGCTGCAAAGATGATTCTGAAAGACCCAACTTGCAAAGGACTCAATCCTACAAGTGCTTTTTTGATAAGGATAAAGGAACTACCCCAAACAATAGAAAGGATGATAAGATAGATCCACTTGATGTTTTTCAAACCTGAAATTTTAGTCCGGCGAAGATAATTTTTAAATCTTATGACAACATAAAAAAACCATCCCGCAGTACGGGATGGTCTATATCTAAAATCAGCAATATTACTAGTTTTCTGTAAGCGGAATCGGAAATTGCTCAAATACATCATCCCCTTCCCTATCGGTAGGTAATTCATCCAAACGATCATACCTGCGCACATCCAGCCAGCGATGACCTTCAGCAAACAACGAATATCTTCTTTGCATAAGCATCTCATCAATAAGAGAAACTTCAGGAGAATCACCATCATAATCATCCAGTCCTGCTGAATTCCTTATTAGATTCAAAGCTTCTACAGCTTCAGAAGGATTCTGATAAATATTTGCTTCCGCATAAAGAAGTATTAGCTCCTCATTTCTTATGATCGGGATCGCATCTATATTGGAAGTATATCTGAAAACAGCGTAATCTCCTGTTAGAAAATCGAAGGTTAAAGGTTCACTTCGCTGGGCAACTTTACTAAGTCGCTCGTCTCCATCCTCAGCATCACTCACGAAATCTGGCTGCACGATCCTTGCTCCGGCTGTTGTCGCTTCGACTGGAAAGAACAATGGATTCAGGATATCAGTTTGATCTGCACTAAAGTTGTAGTAAATACCCTCATCAAGCATGGAAGCATCCAAGGTGAGAAAACTATCTTCTAGGTAATCCAGTACCGCAGGAAAATCTTCCTGGTAGGCCGCTACCCTCGCTGCAATCGCTTTATTTGCCTCTAAGAATGATCCAGGAGTATTGAAACCTGAAAAGCCAGAAGTAAGCGTAAATGGATAGGAATCGCCTCCATTCTGTAGATCTCCCGCCGCTTCATCCAGCAAAGCTCTTATAGCAGTAAGCGCTGCATCATATCCTAAGAATGGGCCCAGATTATTTTCATCACTCGCCTCTACTCGAACACCGTTTTGATAAGTAAGATTCAAATTAAGCAGCAGTTCGTGCGCTTTCACAGTCTTTAAAAAACCTTTAGTTGCGCTAATCTCTGAGTCTGAAAATTGAGCTGAAACGTCCTGAACTTCTATAAATTCAAGGATCAAGTTCACATTTTTCACAGTTCTGTACCTGGCCGCCCATGGATTGGTAATATAAAAGGTATTATTATCCAGCACCGCGTTTTCTTTTCCTAAAAGATCTGCTGTAAATCGTGGATCTGAACTGGAAAATCTCCAGTATTCACGGCCTATCACGCCAAGATCATCATAATAAGTCCCGAGGCTTACGCGCATACTGTAAAGCACACCGCCAACCAGATCCTGAAGATCACCTCTGGTTAGATTGTCACGAAAAGCATCTACTTCCGGATTATTTAGGTCTGAAAACTCTTCAACATCGCAAGCCTGTAAACCGCTAATTAAAATGAAGAGTATGAATATTTTAGTTAATGTATTTTTCATCATCTACGTATTAAAAATTAACTGCTAAGTGAAAAAGAAATCTCTTTGAAGAAGGGAATGGAGTTACATCAACCCCGGTAAAAATTCCGTTTGCTCCAAAGTTGGACACTTCAGGATCATAACTGTTATAATCAAAAATGTTGATTAGGTTGGTTCCCGAGAATCCAAGTTTGATATTATCGATCGAACCATTTAGGAAATCGTCATAAACTTCCGCAGGAATATTATAGTATAAACCAAGCTCATGCATTCTCAAATATGAAGCATCTTCTACAAAAACCTCTGCAGAAGATCCTAACTGACTCACCCTATATGGTCCATTTCCAACCTGACCGTCTGGATCGAGATCTACGGTATCATAATCATGACTGGTTCCATTCAAATCGGTTAACAAGGTGGTAAGGTTCACATTTTCACCTCCATTTTTCCATTGCCATACAAAGGATAGATCAAAATTCTTATAGATCAACTGGGAGTTAAAACCCATTTGAAAATCTGGCTCAGCATCTCCAAACTTCTGAAATCCATTTTCACCAGGATTTGGTCCAATCCCAACGATTTGGGTAGCGCTCGATCCTTCTTCAATTCTGAAGGTTCCCAGGGTTGCTCCAAAAGCTCCAATATTAAAAGGATCTACATCAAGCCTGGTAATTTCTGAAGTGTTCTTATAGAAATTTACCCCAAGATTCCAGGTAAAATCTTCTGTAGCCACAGGAACTGCATCAAGCGTTAATTCTATACCACGGTTTCGTAACTCCCCGGCATTTACGAATTCACTGGTAAATCCTGAAGAAGGTTCCAATGCGGCCTGAAGAATTAGATCTTCAATGGTTTTGATATAATAGGTAGCAGAGAAATTAAGCCTGTTGTTAAAGAAGCTTACATCTGTACCAAATTCAAGTTCTTTCTGTCTTTCAGATTCAAGATTACGGTCTCCACGTACTCCAATTAAACTTATTCCAAGCAATCCATCTGTAGAAAAGGTATTATATGAAGTGAAAAGTGCTCCAAATGGCGGGAAATTTCCAGCCTCCCCATATGCTGCTCTTAATTTAAACTGACTCCACGGACTGCTTTCATTCCAGAATCCGAATTCGTTAAGATTTACAGCTACAGATGCTTTTGGATAATAATATAACTCGTTCGCATCACCATTATTAGAAGACTTATCCCCTCTAAGACCAACCGTTGCGATTACTTTATCCTGAAAATTCACCTCTTCCTGAACAAAGAAACCAGAATCTTCCTGCAGCAATCTCGTTTGATTCACACCAGTATTAGCCGCCTGATCTACATTGGTTTCAGAAGCAACAAGACCGGTAGCAGAGATCAATTGCGTATTCCTGTCAAAATTCTCTCTGGTCACCCCAGCCTGAGTACGGAAGTTGAGATCGTTTCCGGTAAAATAATTATGGACCAGGAATGCTGATAAGTTGTAGTTCTTGTTTTGAGTATCACCCTGAACCGCAACTCCATTCAATCCACCATTAGATGGCTTCTGAAATTGTAAGGATTTTGGAAATATCGCTCTGGTTTTTAGTCCGTAGAAATCAAGACCTCCACGAAGGATCAACTCGAGATTAGAACTTTTAGCAGTATAAAGATCAACATTAGCGGTTCCACCTACAATGAACCTGTTCACGGTCTCATTATTTCGAACCTGATCTCTGGTTTGTAAAGGATTGGAAGCTCCGGCAGGATTATCTGGATAAACACCATCTTCATTAGGGAATAGCTCAAGCCACGGTGTAGTTCCGGTAAGCGTCACCCCAATCGTAGTTCCTGAGTTATCATTATTAAAAAAACCTCTATTCGCAGATGAATGTGCATAACTGGAACTTAGTCCAAGCTTTATGAAGTCGGTTGGTTTATGGTCAAGATTCAATCTCAGGGATGTTTTCTTGTAACCTGTCCCTTTAACGATACCTTCCTCATCATTATGAGTAATCCCGGTATAAAATCGAGTCTTTTCACTACCTCCGCTCATACTGAAGTTCGTGATACTAATAAGTCCTTTTTCTCCAAAGATTTCTTTTTCATAATCTACAAGTCTGCCTTCCTGCTGAGCTTCCAGGAAACTTGCCGCGGCTTCATCGCCAAAGCTATCGCGCACACGCTGCTCGTTATAGTCACGAAGACCTAAAAGATTGTTTACTTCTGTCCATCCGGTTGCCTGAGAGAAATTGAAAATAGTTTCTCCGGCCTTACCTTTTTTAGTAGTAATGATGACCACCCCGGCGGCGGCTCTGGACCCATAGATGGCTGCGGCAGATGCTCCTTTAAGTATTTCGATATTAGCAATATCTTCCGGGTTAATATCTGCGATCCTGTTTGACGGGTTATCCTGGTTAGATGCACTACCACCTGCAGCTGCTGCAGATACTACGTTTAGCCCGGCTGCGATAGAACTATTGTCAATATAAACACCATCAATAATATAAAGTGGTTGTGTATTACCCTGAATAGAGGTCGCTCCACGAAGTTTTACCGACAGACCACCACCTGGCGCTCCGGAATTTGCACTTACCGTTGCTCCTGCGAATTTACCATATAGTGCACCATCAAGAGTGGGAGGAGGCGTTCTACCTGATATTTCACTTGCAGAGAGGGATGACACAGCATTCGCCGCATGCGCACGTTTTACTGAAGTTGCCAAACCTGTAACGACCACTTCATCGCGGGTAGCTGAAGATTCAACAAATTGAATAGTCATAGAGGAATTGGAGGTCACCCTGATTTCCTGAGTCTCAAATCCCAGGTAGGAAAAAACTAAAGTAGTAGGCAGAGATTCTACGCTAAGACTATAATTACCATCAAAATCACTCGTAGTCCCGTTCGTGGTTCCTTTCTCAATCACGTTAACGAAAGGTACCACCTCACCAGTGGCTTAGTTAATGGTCTTACCCTCCAGCACTTCCTGTGCACACATATTGTTGGGGTAAGCAGAAAGAGAATTAACCTGAGAGATACCAAATAAAATTGCCTCATAATTAATGTATTTATGGTTACATTAACAATATAAGACCTTTTTTGCTAAATAATTAAGAAATATACCGGTGAAGTATCAATAAAATATCAATTCCACTGAAGACTTTCCATTAAATGTCTAATATCCTCTTTGAGGTAATTAGCCGCAGGAACAATGGAATCATAATTCGGCAAACTATTGAAGTACACAGAACCAGTAATAAAATGATCTGTACTATCTGTCAGGTAAAACTGCGCCTGGGAGGCGGCGTTACCTTCTACCTCATATAACATGCCGTAGGTTTTATGCAGGTCGTTCGTGTACACATCCCCTTCTATAGCATCTGCTTTTACAGTATGTTGTAATGGTAGTTTCTGGGCATCGGTAAGTAAAGAATCCAGATTATTTCGAACAGGCTGATATGTAAGAAAAATCACCCCATTCATAGCATCATAATTAATGTTGATCCAACACGGAATTTTATTTCTTGAAGGCGAAATTCGAGCGTCAATGTTTTTCTCAAATGTGTACGGGCAACCAATAATAACCTGTTCATAGTGTGCATCGGGATACTCCAGCGCAAGGAAGGCTTTTGGTTTTGGTTGTACCTGGTCCTGACAGGAACCAACTAAAAACAAGAGACTTATTATAAAGAACAATTTTCTCATACAGGAGCAATGTTCAACTTGATTTGCTTGATCCTTTTATCGTCGATCACTTCAATTGAGAACGTATAATTCAGGAATATGATGTCGTCATTTTTCTTTGGAAAACCTCCGGAGATCTCAAGTAAGAATCCAGCCAAAGTATCTGCCTCTCCTTTTTGATCTTCGAAAACCGTAGGATCTTCGATTTTGGTGATTTTGTAAAAATCTTTAAGCGGAGTTTTCCCTTCAAAGACGAAGTTATTTTCGTCGAGTTTAGAATAGATAAGGTCTTCGTCATCAAATTCATCACTAATATCACCAACAATCTCTTCTATTATATCTTCCAGGGAAATAAGTCCGCTGGTTCCACCATACTCATCCACAACAATAGCAAGATGATTCTTCTTGTTTTTGAAATCATTCAAGAGATCGTCGAGTTTTTTATTCTCAGGAACAAAATAAGGTTCACGAAGCAAACTCGTCCAGACGAATTTCTTGTCATTTAAATAAGGCAACAGATCTTTGATATACAGAATCCCAATAACATTATCTACATTTTCTCGGAAGACCGGAATCCTGGAATAACCGTTTTCAATAATCTCAGGAATTATTTCGTCGTAAGGACTTTCTTCATTCAGGGCGAAAATGTCCATTCTTGGACGCATCACCTGCTTAGTATCTGTATTTCCGAAGCTAACGATACCTTGCAGGATTTTCTGTTCTTCCCGGGTTGTATCCTCTTCGCTGGTAAGTTCCAGCGCCTGGGAAAGATGATCAATGCTTATAAAAGAACGTTGTTTCCCAAATTTATCATGAAAATAGAGCGTTATGGCCCTCATTGGGGTGCTTAAAGGCGAAAATAGCGTATCCAGAATATTAATAGGATAAGCCATAAAATTGGAAAACTGCACCTTATTTCTACTCGCATATACCTTCGGAAGGATCTCTCCAAATAACAAAATCAGGAATGTTACCAGACCTACTTCAAATATAAATCGCAGATCAATGCCAAAATATGTGGTATTCATCCTTCCGAAGATATCATCGGTAAGACTATCGAATAGCAGAACAATGGCAATATTGATAAAATTATTAGCCACAAGAATCGTAGCCAGTAATTTTTTAGGTTTTTCAAGCAGACTGATGACTATATTCTGTGTCTTTGACCTCTTCCCATCTTCAGTAATGAAATTCGCGGGGGTAAGTGAAAAGAATGCTACTTCTGCTCCAGAGATCATCGCAGAACATAATAATAGCACGAATAAAGTTATCAGGCTGATAAGCTGGGTAATTCCCATTGAGGCTAGAAACAAAAGCAAACTGGGAGGTTCCGAATCCAAAGGCTGAAATTTTAGTTAAACTTAGAAGGGTAAATCGTCCTCTTCTTCTGTCTGGTTATAAGGTTCATTTCTACTTCCGGGACTTTGAGTCGCCGGTTGTTGCTGCTGCGCAGGTCTATTCTGACTCATTTGCTGATTTCCAGTAGATGGCTCTGCAGAACTTTCATTTTTAGGAGTGAGAAAAGTGAATTCTGTACAATGGATTTCTGTAGAATATCGCTCGCTTCCAGAATCATCCTGCCATTTACGGGTCTTTATACGACCTTCGATATAAACCTTGTCTCCTTTTTTCAGGTATTTTTCACAGATCTCTGCAGCTTTATTCCTAACAACTACGTTGTGCCACTCAGTATTAGTTACTCGTTCACCAGTTGTCTTGTTGGTGTAGCTTTCGTTCGTAGCAATTGGAAAACGCCCCAGCGATCCTCCACCTTCAAAATAATGCATTTTCACGTCATCTCCTGTATGCCCAATCAACATTACCTTGTTCAATGTACCTGTCATTTCAGTATAATTTTGAAGCCAACAAAGGCTTAGTAAGACTAAATTTATTCTAAAATACTAATTTTTTTTCGCCACAAAGGCAAAAACGAGCAAAGATATAAACAAGCATCTATTTATAATCCTCCGGAAGGAACTCATTTAAAAAATTTTCTATAAGTACCGGTACTGGATAATCCTTCAGGTCATTGAAATTGATGGATTCGAGGCTTTCAGCATCAATATTCACAGTCCAGAAGTTTGTGTGCAGATGTTGATGAGATAGTTTATGGACAACCTCCTTCTCATTATATATATCTAGCTCAAAATTTTGACCCCCTACGAGTTCCTGAAAATTCTCTGTATCTATAAGCTCTGCATAACCAACCGGTTTAATCGTCTCTACAAGCGGAAATTGATAAAGTCCGGACCAGATTCCCTTTCCTTTTCGTTCTTCAAGAATGGTCTGCTCACCCCTGAAGTGAGGAACCAAATAATTAAAGTATCGATGCCTGATCTTTGTTTTCCTAATCTTTACAGGCAGCTCCTTGATTTGATTATTCTTCAAAGCCAGACATACATCATTAAAAGGACAGGTCTCACACAAAGGATTTTGAGGCTTGCATTGAATGGCGCCAAATTCCATGATCGCCTGGTTAAAAGTAGCCGGATCCTTATGATCTATAAGCTCCTGCGCTAATGCTTTAAATTCTTTGATTCCTGGTGTACTATTAATAGGAGTTTCCACTCCAAAAATTCTGGATAAAACCCGGTATACATTCCCATCTACGACAGCAACCGGTTCGTTGAAACAAAAGGATGCGATAGCACTGGCTGTATAATCACCAACACCTTTTAATGTCTTAAGTTCTTTATAATGATCTGGAAAATTCCCCTCCAGTTCTTTAGAGACCCTAATCGCTGTAGTATGCAGGTTTCTAGCTCTCGAATAATAACCCAATCCCTGCCATAGTTTTAACACCTCCTGCTCCGGGGCATTGGCCAAGGCATGGACATTAGGATATGCTTCAGTAAAACGCAGGTAATAGGGCAAACCCTGTTCAACCCGTGTTTGTTGCATTATTATTTCGCTAAGCCAGATTTTATAGGGATCCTGAGTAGATCTCCATGGTAAGTCGCGTTTGTTTTGCAAATACCATTGCTTCAGTCTTTTGGAAAAAACCATAGTAAATTATGAATCTCCGCAATAATAGAGGTTTATTCCGTTATTATTAGTGGATTAGGTTTGAAATATTGCAGATTTAATTCTTATATTTGCCCCCTTGAAAAATTGAACCCCAATAATTAAATTTAAATAGCACGAAAATGACGAAAGCAGATATTGTAGCAAACATTTCAGAAAAACTGGGAATGGAAAAGGCAGACGTACAAGCTACTATAGAATCTTTTATGGATGAGGTTAAAACTTCGCTAGAAAGTGGAGATAACGTTTATCTTCGTGGTTTTGGAAGTTTTGTTGTAAAGACCAGAGCTGAAAAAACTGGAAGAAACATTTCCAAGAACACGACCATTAAAATTCCTGCTCACAACATTCCTGCATTTAAACCTGCAAAGATTTTTGTAGAAGGAGTTAAATCAAATGTTGAGGTAAAGTAAATTGAAATACCGGACGACCCGGTCTTTCCAAGAAATAAGTATTAATTTAAATGACATTGCACTATGCCAAGTGGTAAAAAAAGAAAAAGACATAAGGTGGCTACGCACAAGCGTAAAAAGAGAAGAAGAGCTAATCGCCACAAGAAAAAGTAGTGTGACAACTACTTTTTTTATTTAATTACAATCGTTCTTTGAAATTGAAACCTTCAGCAAACGAGTTTTGCTAAAAAGGTTTCTTCAGGATTCAAAACCTGTGAAAAAATAATGTTTAATCCATCTATGTCTGTAATTATTACAGGTATGGATATAAAATCTGGAAGTGTGGACAAAGAACTAATTATCCGGTCCGAACCTTCTGCTGTAGATTTTGCCTTATTAAAAGATGGAAAACTTATTGAACTTAACAAAGAGGAGGACAGCACCAAATTCAATGTTGGTGATATTTATATTGCCAAGATTCGAAAAGCTGTTCCTGGGTTAAATGCCGCATTTGTAAATGTTGGCTATGAGAAAGATGGTTTTTTACACTATCATGATCTGGGACCTCAGATCTCTTCTCTGGTAAAGTTCATCAAACGTGTAAGCACAGGTAAACTAAAAGATTATTCTTTAAAGAATTTTTCTATTGAAAAGGATATAGACAAAAACGGCTCTATTGCCGATGTCCTAAAATCCAATCAATCTCTACTGGTTCAAATAGTTAAAGAACCAATCTCCACGAAAGGCCCCAGGATTAGCTCAGAGCTATCCCTGCCAGGGCGTTATATCGTTCTCGTACCTTTTTCAAACAGGGTTTCAGTTTCTCAAAAAATTGAAAGCAAAGAAGAAAAGGAACGTTTAAAGAGACTGGTAAAAAGCATCAAACCTAAAGGTTTTGGTGTAATTGTTAGAACCGTAGCTGAAGGCAAGAAAGTAGCAGAACTGGACAGAGACCTACAGAATTTAGTTGGTCGCTGGACAGGAATGTGTAAAAAATTGTATAAACCTCATCACCCGTCGAAAGTACTGGGAGAATTGAACAGAGCCTCTTCATTGTTAAGAGATATATTCAATGATTCGTTTACTTCCATTTGCGTGGATGATGAAACACTTTATACGCAAATCAAAGATTATGTGAGCGAAATCGCTCCAGAAAAAGAATCAATCGTAAAGTTGCATCAATCCAATCAACCCATTTTCGAAAAACACGGTATCGAGAGACAAATAAAAACTTCCTTTGGGCGCACCGTATCTATGAGTAAAGGCGCCTATCTGGTAATTGAACATACTGAAGCTATGCACGTCGTTGACGTAAACTCCGGTAACCGTTCCAATAAATCCAAAAACCAGGAAGACACTGCGTTAGAGGTTAACATGATAAGTGCCACAGAAATTGCCCGGCAGTTACGCTTGCGTGACATGGGTGGTATCATTGTAGTGGACTTTATAGACATGAACAAAGCCGAAAACAGAAAGAAACTCTATGATCACCTGCGTAATGAAATGAGTGATGACCGTGCTAAGCACAAGATTCTACCTCCGAGTAAATTCGGATTGATACAAATTACCAGACAACGCGTAAGGCCTGAAATGAATATCAAGACCCGTGAGGATAATCCAAACGGAAACGGCGAGATCGAAGCACCAATTAGTTTGGTGAATAAGATCAAAGTCGATCTTGAAAAGCTTATCAAGAAAGATCATAAAAAGATCACCCTTAGCGCACATCCTTTTATTGCAGCCTTTTTAACTAAAGGCTTTCCATCTCCCCGCTCCAAGTGGTTTGTTGACCACAAAAGGTGGGTGAAAATTTTACCTCGCGATGCTTACACGTATTTAGAGTACCACTTTCACGATAATGACGGGAAAGTGATCCAATAACAAGAACGCCTTTCAAGCAATTGGAAGGCGTTTTTTTATGCCCTATTCTGAAATTGCCAATTGGCATTTGAGCAACAATTCTTTGGCATTGGTTTAACTACAGCCATTTATTCTTCCGCTTAATTTTATCTTATTAACCATTTAAAATTAATCATGAAAAATTTAAAAGATTTATTCGAACACCAACTGAAGGATCTCTACAGTGCAGAAACCCAATTATTAAAAGCTCTTCCTAAGATGGCTGAAAATGCTACCGATGCTAAGCTGAAGAAAGCATTTGAAGCACACTTGGAAGAAACCAGGGAACACCAACAACGCCTGGAAGAAGTTTGCAAGGAACTCGAAATGAAACCAACCGGGGAAACCTGCAAAGCAATGAAAGGTCTTATTGCTGAAGCTGAAGCGTTTCTAAAAGAAGATGCTGAGAAACCTGTGCGTGACGCAGGTCTAATTGCCGACGCGCAGAGAGTGGAACACTACGAGATCGCAGGCTACGGCACCGTAGTTCGATATGCTAAGGAACTCGGCTACGATAGCATCGCTAAAAAACTACAGAAAACACTTGACGAAGAATATAAAGCCGACGAGAAGCTCGACAAACTAGCAGAAAGCCGACTGAACAAAAAAGCCAAATAGTACAATCAAATAAGTATTATGAAACCTTCCTTCCAGGAAGGTTTTTTTATGTTTGAACTTTTAATTTTTAGCAATTAGAGTTCAAAATTCTATATTTGAAACATGAGAAAATTTCCTCTTCTTGTAAGCAGTGTTACCCTAATCCTGGGGTTTGCCTTCTATGGGGAGATTATTACCTTCAATTTAGGTGATACGTATTATCTAATCCCTGCGGAAGTTGCGCTATTTTCAATCTGGTTTTTAATTACTATCATTTACTGGGCGTTTCAATTGAAAAGATACCTGTCCCGAAATGAAGCATAAATTCAAATCTTATAGTGTAAGCGAAGCTTTACAGAAGCTGATGCATTTCTGCGCTTACAGAGATCGCTCTCAGAAGGAAGTAGAAGACAAATTGAATGAAATGCATATGATCGACGCCGCAAAGGAAAAGATCATCATAGAACTCATGCAAGAAGGCTTTCTAAACGAAGAACGTTTTGCCAGAAGCTTTGTAAGAGGAAAATTCAGAATTAAAAAATGGGGCCGTATTAAGATCACTCAGGAATTGAAGAAAAGGGGAATTTCGTCGCCTATCATTAAAATGGGACTTACCGAAATCAAAGAATCTGATTATCGTACAACGCTTTTTGAACTTGCTGAAAAGAAACTTGAGAAGATCAACGAACCAAATGAATACAAAAGAAAAGGTAAGCTGGCAGATCATCTAATGCGCAAGGGTTATGAGTCTTCCCTTGTTTTTGACTCCATCCAGGAAATACTTTAGTCGATCTTATTTTTGCTATGCGTATTCCTGATAGCTTGCTCATTCTTGTAATCGATCCATTTTTGTCCGCGTAATTTTCGCATATAATTATCAAAATGCCTCATAAAAACAAGGTTGTATATAGCCTTGGAAAAGTTTGTAAGCGTTCTTGGAGTTGCCCGTAAACTCATGGAAAAACCGGCAGTAAGATAGGTCATATGGTGCCAGTAACCTTCAGGCATATACAAAGTCTCTCCGTGTTTAAGTTCTGTAACGAAGCCTGTGGCTTCCTTAAGCGCAGGAAATTTGTCATAATCCGGATTCGTAAAATCTATATCCTCGCGGCTTATCAAAGCGTGTGGCACCTTATATAGATATATACTTTCAGAGGGTGGAAATAAGATACAACGCTTTGTTCCGTGGAAATGAAAATGGAGAATATTCGCATAGTCTATGTCATAATGCATAAACACCTTACTATTCTCTCCTCCAAAAAAGAGCATGGGTAATTGCTTTAAAAAACGTAGACCCATATCCGGAAACTTGAAATCTTTCTGAAGGGACGGGACCTCCTTCATTAAATGATATAGAAATATTCGGTAATTCGTAGGTTCTGACTTTAAAAGATCTACATAATCCCGCATTTTCATTTTAGTATGCGGCTCGTTGAATTTAAATTCTGAACTAATTGGGCGATCATCATACAATGGCACTTCCTTGTCCCCGGCAACATCACTTATATACTGCAGATTCCATTTTTCGTAAGCAGGCCAATCCTCGATCAAACGTTCGATAACTACTGGCTTTTGCGGTCGAACATAATCTCGCACAAAATCTGCTTTAGAAATGGTCTTAACCTTCGGTATGTTCTCAAGTCTCATAAATTCATCCTTCAATTAATACCGGCATAGCGATTTGTACGCTCAATTGCCTTGCGGTTTTTATAGTCTATCCATTTCTGACCCTTCAATTTACGCATCAAATTATCATAATTCCGCATAAATAGAAGATTAGATATAACCTCTCCCAGATCTGATGGTTTAGTTGGCAGCGATCTAAGAGTAAGCGAAAGGCTTGGGGTTTCATATTTCACCCAGTGCCACCAGTGACTGGGAATATATAGCGCGTCTCCGTGTTCTAAAGTACACTCAAAACCTCTGGCTTTTGCTAAAGCAGGATATTTTTGCAGATCTGGATCATCCATATCAATGATCTCCATACTTACTATGGAATAAGGCACCTTGTATAATAAACCTGTTTGATCTGGCGGATACAGGATAATGCGCTTTCTACCCGCAAAGTTGAAATGGAAATTATTAGCCAGATCCATGTCGTAATGCATAACAACCTTAGAACCTTCTCCTCCAACAAATAATACAGGAAGCTTCTTGAAGAATTTGATTCCCAGTTCCGGATACTTAAAATCATTAATAAGATCAGGGCAGTTCTGAAGTAAATTGAAGAAGAACATCCTAAGGTCTGAAGGACCATCTTGTAGGATATCTATATAATCTTTAAAAGGTATTTTTCGAGCAGGACCATGAGAATTAGAACGACCGCTGGCGGGTTTGCCGTCATACAAGGGAACGATTATTTCTCCCGCTTTCTCTTTGAAATAATCGAAATTCCATTTTTTACGAGCAGGCCAATCCTGGCTAAGATCCTCAATAATAACCGGCGTTCTGGGTTCAAAATATTCCCGGTGAAAATCTTCTTTTGAAAGATTGCTTCGCCTGGGAATATTTTGGAGATCCAGTTTCAATAGATATTCGTTAATTAAACTTTGGTTTTTGCCTTTTGCTGAGCTTCAAGATTTCGCTCGATCTTGTGTCCTGGTCGGGACCATTTTGGTTTCTCATTCTGACTCTGAAATTGAGAATTTTCAGCTGCAACACTTTCAGGCTGAGATTTCTTAACAAAAGGTTTTTGCGGATTTAACCCAAGCATTTTAAACATTTCCATATCCTCATTTACATCCGGATTTGGAGTTGTTAGCAATTTATCTCCGGCAAAAATGGAATTTGCTCCGGCAAAAAAGCACATTGCCTGTCCCTCTCTGCTCATCTGAGTTCTTCCAGCAGAAAGTCTCACCTGTGTTTCTGGCATTACGATCCTGGTGGTTGCCACCATCCTGATCATATCCCAGATAGGCACTGGTTCCTGTTCTTCCATTGGAGTTCCTTCTACTGGAACAAGCGCATTGATTGGAACAGATTCCGGCTGTGGATTAAGCGTTGCCAGCGCAACCAGCATTCCTGCACGGTCGGCAGGACTTTCTCCCATTCCAATGATCCCTCCGCTGCAAACGGTCACATTCGTTTTACGAACATTATCGATCGTAGCAACTCTATCATCAAAACCACGTGTAGAAATTACTTCTTTATAGTAATCTTCTGATGTATCTAAATTGTGATTGTAAGCATAAAGTCCGGCTTCTGCTAATCTTGCTGCCTGGTTTTCAGTAAGCATTCCCAGTGTACAGCAAACCTCCATATCAAGTTTATTGATACTTCTTACCATTTCCAGAACATTGTCAAACTCTTCCCCATCTTTTACGTTTCTCCAGGCTGCACCCATACAAACTCTGGAACTTCCAGAAGCTTTAGCGCGCAACGCCTGGGCTTTCACCTGGTTTACACTCATAAGGTCATTCCCTTCAATATCTGTATGATAACGGGCCGCTTGTGGACAGTATCCGCAATCTTCAGGACAACCGCCGGTTTTTATTGAAAGCAAGGTTGAAACCTGTACTGTATTTGGATCATGATGCTCGCGGTGAATGCTTGCAGCTTCGTAAAGCAGATCCATAAATGGTTTGTTATATATATCGAGGATCTCTTCCTTCGTCCAGTCGTGTTTAAGTGCCATGTAATTCGATTTGTATTCAAAAATAAAGAAAACTAAGCTTTAAAGGGTAAAGCTGCAATAAGTTTTATGAACGCGATTTCTAACAATATCAATTTGCAGAAATTAGCAGGGAAACCGCATTCCCGCCAAAACCGACAGAATTCACCAGAATGTTTTTTAATTGCCTGGGTTTCTTCTGAAATTTTGAAAAAGGAACAGCTATAAATTGCTGATGCTGAATCATTAATATCGCCATTTGTATATTTAGAATTCCGGAAGTAGCAAAACTATGACCGGTCTTCCATTTGTTGGAAGTTATAGCTGGTTGATCATTGCCAAAAATTGCCTTCACCGCATTTACTTCAGCCAGATCTCCACCAATGGTTCCAGGAGCATGCATTACAATCGCATCAATTTCTTCAGAAGTGTCTTTAATTGCCATTTTCATACTCTTCTGAAGACAGAAACCTTCCCGGGATAACGACGCACCGTGCTTTAATTCTTCATTGGCATAACCAATTCCACGAATAACAGCTTGCGATTTTTCTGAAGGGTTTTTACTTAAAGACAATAATCCCGCAGCCTCACTTAAGATCATACTATTCTTTTGTTTTTCCATATCCAGCGATCTACATGGAAATTCATCATCACTTTGTGCATAGATCTTCATGGCATCCATTTGTGCAAGCGTAAAACCTGTAAGTGGTGCTTCGCTACCGCCGGCAATAAAGCTTTCTCGCATTCCACTTTCCAACCAGGCGATCGCATTCAAAATAGAATGCATTCCTGTAGAACAGGT
Source organism: Christiangramia sp. 3-2217-3z (assembly GCF_051195275.1). NCBI lineage: Bacteria > Pseudomonadati > Bacteroidota > Flavobacteriia > Flavobacteriales > Flavobacteriaceae > Christiangramia > Christiangramia sp. 3-2217-3z. The sequence goes on from NZ_JBNJLI010000002.1 coordinate 325,272, forward strand.
AATACTATGAGAAAACTCCGGACCTTCCAGTTGCAGATCCTGCGCAGTCCAGGAGGAAATATTTCCCAAAGTGGTAGTTGGAGAACTATAGGTAGATGCCTTTCCGGTCTCTATAAATTCTTTATGATACTTCTCAAAAAGTTCTGTTGCGCCACGGCTGCTTCCAATGTTCAAGCCGTAATTGCTATTATCATAACCCGGTTCATTTTTTAGTTTTCGACCGGTGAGAATTGCCATTAAAACTGAAGGGTCTAGATGGCGATACTTGGAGTCTTCCTGCTGAAGCTCCAGTAATTGATTGTTAATATCTTCCGGTAATTCTCCTGTCCACCAGGATTTTTCAGTCGTTGTTATTTTACTAAAATGATGGGAGTCTTGCAGATAATTATTCCAGATCTTTTCCGCAGAACTTCCTAATGGTGAAATACTGGCGATCGCGTCTATGGAAATTGGATTTTTCAAGGACTTATTTTAAAGCAAAAATAATATGGATAGTCGTTTTGGAAAGCTTATCAAGCGTTAATTTACGCTTGAAATTGATCTATACATTCCTTAAGTAATTTATAGATCTTTTTAATCTGCTCTTCAGAAGTAACATAAGGCGGCACGATATAGATCGTATTCCCAAGCGGACGTAAAAACAGCCCAATCTCCATAAAAAACCTGAAAAGCCTGTTTCTCAAATTCCCGTAGCGCTCCATTTCCACATTCAGTTCAAAAGCGAGGATAACACCCATAGAGCGAGCGTTGAGAACTTGCTGTTTTTGCTTCAATTCACGAACGAACTGCTTATTACTTTCAGAAATCCTGTGAATGTTCTGCTTAATTTCTTCGGAAGTCAGTAATTCTATCCCTGCCAGAGCCGCTGTACACGCAAGTGGATTCGCGGTATAGGTATGCCCGTGAAAAAGACCTTTCGCAATTTCATCTGAATAGAAGGCATCATAGACCTTTTGATTACAGGAAGTTAGTCCCATAGGCAGCAAGCCTGCCGTAAGAGCTTTGGACATGCAGATCACATCTGGCTTTTCCTCGATATGATCTGAAGCAAAATAAGTTCCTGTTTTACCAAAACCGGTCATCACCTCATCTGCTACCAGAAGAACTTCATGTTGACGACAAAGTTTCAATATTGCATTCAATCCTTCAGCGTCGTGGAACTTCATTGCTGCAGCGCCCTGAATTAAAGGTTCATATATAAATCCAGCGATGTTTTCCTTATTGAGTATAGATTCTAATTGATCAAGAATTTCAATATTGTTCGTTCCATCTGGAACCGGAATACGTTCTACACGTATAAAATGATCTTCAAAAGCTCCATTGTAAACTGAGAGTCCGGAGACTGACATTGCGCCAAACGTATCTCCATGGAATCCATTTTCAAAAGCCAGCATTACTTTTCGATCATTTCCAAGGTTATGATGATATTGCAAAGCCATTTTAATCCCGATCTCGGTCGCTGTGGAGCCATTATCGTTGAAAAACAGTTTCTGCTGCCCTTCAGGTAATATTTTTATCAATGCTTCAGACAGCTCTATGGCCGGCTCGTGTGTGAATCCGCTGAAAACCACCTGATCCAGATTCTGCATCTGCGCAGCAACTTTATTTGTGATATAGGGATTGCAATGTCCATATACTGCAGTGTACCAGGATGAGATTCCGTCTATATACTCACGACCTTCATCATCAGTAAGTATGACGCCGCTGGCTTTTGAAATTGGCAGCATTTCTGAAGATACTTTATGCTGTGTAAGTGGATGCCATAAATGTTTGCTGTCTCTTTCTTTAAGACTCGATGTAATTTCTACTTCTTGCATAATTTCTCCTTCCATTTTTCAGCATATTCCAGTACTACATTTTTATCAAAATATGGCTCCTGCTCAATTCTTCCCAGTACTTCAATACCGCTATGATCCTGGATCGCCTGTTCAGTACTTTGATTCTCATCCCCGCTAAAAATGATCTTAATATTTTCTATTCCGCGTGATTTCAGCATTTCAATACTTAACAAAGTATGATTTATACTTCCCAAATAATGCCTGGAAACCAGAATAACGCAATCATCCGGTTGAATAAGATCCAGAATTGTGCTTTTGTTATTTAAAGGCACAAGCAATCCACCAGCTCCTTCAATGACGAGATCGCGATTGGTTTTAGGTCTTTTGATCTTCTTTAGATCGATATTTATTGAATCAATTTCAGCAGCAGCATGCGGACTCATGGGACTATTCAAAGCATAGCTATTCTTATGAAAAGTCGTCCTGGAGTTACTAACCAAACGCTCAACCTTGTGCGTATCTGAATTATCAAGATCACCTGCCTGTACAGGCTTCCAGTAATCGGCTTCCAGAGCTTCAGTGATCATTGCAGCTGCGATGCTCTTTCCAACATCTGTACTAATTCCGGTAATAAAATAATGAGCAGGCATTAATTTGATTTTTGCACAAAGTTAGCCAGCCTTTCCAAGACCTCCGAAATTTCTTGCTTCGAATTATAGGCGTGCAGACAAAACCTTAATCTTTCCTGTCCCAAAGGAACCGTAGGCGATAATATGGGTTTTACCGCAAAGCCATTTTCTTGTAAATGCAAAGCAATTGACTTAACCCGTTCATTCCCTGGCAGGATGCAGCTTTGTATAGAAGAATCGCTGTTTATAAATCTTTTAGTAAGCGCGTTCCTATCAAGTTCAGCTTTGAAGAAATTGATGTTTGCACGTAATCTTGTAACGTTCTCAACATCCAATTGTAGATTTTCATATACTGTAATAATAGTAGCAAGGGTATGCGGTGATAGCGCGGTGGTATAAATAAAGCTTCTTGCAAAATTGATCAAGTAATTTCTTAGCTGATCACTTCCCAAGATAGCTGCACCATGACTTCCAATTGCCTTCCCGAAGGTTTGAATTCTGGCAAATACATTTTCTTCGAGACCAAGTTGCTGTACCAAACCAACACCATTTTCTCCAAATACGCCGGTAGCATGAGCCTCGTCTATAACCAGCAAAGCATTATACTTCTTGGAAAGTTTAGTCAGCCCTTCGAGATCTGGAATATCACCGTCCATAGAGAATACAGATTCGGTCACTATATAAAGCTGAAAATCGTTAGATGAACTATCATATTTTCGCAGTTTGGAATCAAGATCCTGCAGACTGTTATGAGTAAATCTATAAGATTTCGCCAGGCTCATTCTAATACCATCCCGGATAGAAGCGTGACTTAACTCATCATAGAATATAATATCACCCTTCTGCGGTACTGCGGAAAAAAAACCCAGATTGGCATCGTAACCAGAATTGAAAATAAGAGCAGATTCAGCATCATGAAAATCAGCTATCATTTTTTCAGCTTTACTGAATAATGGATGATTACCAGAAAGAAGTCTGGATCCGGTAGCTCCATTTTTATAAGCTTGCACATCCATTATTTCCGAAGTCCTATTTCTAACAACTTCCGAAGAAGAAAAACCAAGATAATCATTAGAAAAAAAATCTACCCCTTCAATTTCTGAAGGAAGACTTCTAAAGGAATTGTCATATTTCCTTTTTTCAAGTCTTTTCTCGCATTTTAACGGTAGCTTTTGCATATGACAAACTTAAGCAATGAATTTTATAAAATATGAACTGGGAACTATTTGCTCTTAGAGTCGTACTTGCAAAAATCGCCGGACTGGTAATTGGCTATGAACGGGAAATCCAGGGCAAAGGTGCAGGATTGAAAACCAACGCTCTGGTGGCACTTGGCTCTGCGATCTTTATATTAATGGCTTAAAGGTTTCAAAACGAAGGGTCGGTAGATATCACCCGGGTACTTGGCCAGATCGTTGTTGGTATTGGATTTATTGGCGCAGGAACTATTCTGGAAAAGAAGAGGAAAATTCAGGGTCTTACCACTGCAGCTACAGTCTGGTGTAGTGCTGCTACCGGGTGTCTTGCTGGTTTTGGAATGTATACAGAGTTAGGAATTATTAGCGGACTTATTCTAATTATCAACCTCGTTTTTGGCTATGTTGAACACGAAATGATCAAAAAGAATGAATGGGATGAGGAGAAAAAGGATTAACCGCTAATTACTTATCGGCGTCATCCATTTTACTGTGATCCACATTATCTTCAGGAGTATCGTCCACCTTACTTTTTAAGATATGAGTGTTCTTTTGATATTTACCCTGCAATTCATCCATTACCGACTTATCCCAGAGTTTAACTCCGATGAAATAAGAAGCCCGGCCAATAAGGTGTGCACTTACAGGAGCCGTTAAGAACAGGAACATAATAATGACAAATGCCTGTGAAGTTACATCTGCATTATTAAAGAATATGGTGGAACTAAGTAACAAGAGGCCAACACCCAGGGTGGCCGCTTTGGTCGTTACAGAAATACGCAGGTAGGTATCTGGCATACGAACGATCCCTATCGCTGCTAACAGAACGAAAAGGGCTCCCAGTGTCGCTATGGCGGCTATAATGATATCTATCATTTCCTTTTACGTTTTTCTAGATAATATGAAAGTGCTACGGTACTTAAAAAAGCTATCAATGCAAGAATAAGGGCAGTATCCATTAAAGTTGACTGACTATAAATTATACTGTATATCGCAATGATCCCGATCCCTGTGGTAATAAGAAGGTCGAGCGATACAATCTTATCTGCAATGCTTGGACCTTTGATAAATCTCCAGAGTATTAATACTGCAGAGATCACCAGCACGGGTAATATGATATAATGTAAATATTCTACTAACGTCATGACAGCACTTCCAAAATTCTACGTTCAAATCCATCCTTGATTCCGCGAATGAATTTCTCTCTATCCTTCAGGTACATTGCATGCACAAAAAGAACCTTTTTATCATTAGATACATCTATGCTCAAAGTTCCCGGTGTTAGGGATATCATATTCGCGAGAACGGTAATCCCAATATCACTTTTGACATCCAGCGGCACCATGATTATTCCCGGAGTCACATTCAGTCTGGGTGTGATCACTTCATAAGCAACCTCGATATTTGCTTTTACAAGTTCATAAAGGAAATTCAGTAGTAGCAATATAATCTTCGGAACTATAAGAAAATAACGAGTTCGTTTTCTACCTACAGTAATAAGCCAGAGAATATGAAAATTCAGAAAAAATCCAAACAGATAGTTTTCGAAAGAAAAATCACCCGTAAGGGCAACCCATACGAACGTTAGTAATATGTTTGAAAGAAATTTATTCTTCATTTTCTTAATTCTTCGTCTTTAAAACTGCCTCAATGTATCCTTCACTATTCACCAGTTCGTCAGCAATTCTTGCAGAAAGCTCCTGAATATGTTCAGCTCCGAAACCAATATACAAAGATACAATACTAAGCATAGCTACTGGCACGATAAATTGAGAGCGTTTTAGATTGGTCATCTTATGATAATATCCAAAATATTTTCTTTCCGGCATTTCCTTAGCATCTTTCCAGAACACTTCAGCCCACATTTTCGCGATGATCACCAGTGTGATAAAACTTGCGAAAATTATTGCCGCCACAGTAATATAATTTTCTCCGAAGAATCCAGCTTTAATAAGATTGATCTTTGGCCAGAAACCAGATAGTGGCGGAATCCCAACCAGGGAAAACAATGGGATAAATAGCAATAAACTTATCTTCGGGTATTTTGCGTAAATACCTCCAAGATCCCGCATGCTGTTAGTTCCTGTGATTCTATAGACCACCCCGCTTAGCATGAAAAGATTGGTTTTAACGATAATATCATGAATAAGGTAGAAGATCGCACCTGCAATAGCAATTTCTGTAAACATCCCGATCCCCGCGATCATATAACCAATATGACAGATGATGAGATATGAAAACACTTTCCTCATGTTATTCTGAACCAATGCGCCAATTCCACCACTCACTAAAGTAAGTATGGCGATGACCATGATAATATTATTTAGAAAGGGTTCGTTGACGAATATTAGCGTAAACACCCTTATTAAAGCATAGACACCTACTTTGGTCAATAATCCTCCGAAGATAGCAGATACGGCGAATGGAGGTGTATGATACGAAGCTGGCAACCAGAAATACAGCGGAAAAACTCCTGCCTTGATGCCGAAACCTATCAAGAATAATACGGCAGTGATTTGAACGAGTCCGCGATTTTCCACAGCAGCTACCTGACCTGCAAGATCGGCCATATTCAAGCTTCCGGTAATACCGTAAAGTACAGCGATCGCCGTAAGGAAGATCATGGAAGCCAGGATGTTGAGCGTGAAATATTTTACTGCACCTTCGAGCTGAGCCTTTTCACCACCTATGGTAATAAGCACGAACGAACTAATGATAATGATCTCAAACCACACATAGAGGTTGAAAATATCTCCAGTTAAAAAAGCTCCGTTCAAACCTAATAGTAGGAAATGAAATATGGGGAAGTAGCCAAACCTTAGCCGGTCTCTTAATACTGAACCTGCAGAAAATATGGAAACTGCCAATCCTGATATTGCCGTTAACAGGACTAACGTAGCTGCCAAAGAATCTGCAACAAAGGTAATTCCGAAGGGAGCTTCCCAGTTTCCGGCCTGAATAGTTTGAGTCCCATTTTGCCAGATATAGTTGAAGAGCACGATCGCCAGAATAACGCTCAGCGTACTTCCAAAGATGCTAAAGATCTTCTGAAAACGAATCCTGGACCAGCCAAACATCAGAATGATACTGATGGCCATCTGTAAGAAAAGTGGATATAAAATTAGTTGCTGTGTCATGAATCTTCGTCGGTTGCGTTCATTTCGTCCAAATCATCAGTTCTAACTACGGTATGCGCCCTCTTAACCAGAACGATGGCAAAAGATTGCAATCCAAAACTAATCACAATGGCAGTGAGGATCAATGCCTGCGGCACAGGATCTGCAAAGGCTTCTACGAAAACCTTGGAATCCCCGGGTATAATTGGTGGAGCTCCTTTGGTTATTCTTCCGAGGAGAAAAATAAGCAGGTTCGCGCCATTACCAAGCAATATGATCCCTATAATAAGTTTCACCATACTTCGGCGAAGCATCATATAAATACCAGTGCCGTATAGAATACCTACCATTAATGCTAAAAGTATCTCCATATCATGCCGATTCAGAAATTGTAAAGATTATTGTAAGAGTTACTCCATTTACCACTAGGTAAACACCAATATCAAAAAATAGTGCAGATCCTACGCTACCTAGAATAGCAACTGTATCATGTGACCAGAGTCCGGTCATGAATGGCATATCAAAAAATATCACTGGAGCCAGACCGGCCATAAAAGAAATAGCGAGTCCTACCGGTAATAAAAATCCCGGATGCACGATTAAAAGCTCTTTGGTTTTTTCTAGTCCGTTGGCAAATGAATGCAATATAAAAGCTATAGATGCGATAAGACCGCCTACAAATCCACCTCCTGGCAGGTAATGGCCGCGGAGAAGGATAAAGATCGAAAACACCAACAATACCGGTAAAAGGTAATTAGAAGCTGTTTTTAATATGATGGTTGTTCGCATATTATTGTTCCTTATTTTCTTGTTTTAGACTTGTATCTGCATATCGTTTTCTATCCCTCATCTTAAGTCTTAATTTCATCAAGCCGAATACTCCTACTGCTGCTATAGATAATACTGAAACTTCAATTAGTGTATCTGCACCCCTGAAGTCAACCAGAATAACGTTCACCACATTTTTTCCGTGAGCTTCAACATACGAGTTTGCAGCGTAGAACTCTCCAACCTGCTTAGATACAGGTTCAGAAAGTACTTCCAGCGCCAGAACCGTAATGATGAGACCGAATACACTGGATAGTACACCATCCCTCACACGCGTTTTATAGTCTGAAAGCTTCAAATACTTAGGTAATTTATACAATACCAGAACGAACAGGATCACCGTAAGTGTATCAATCGAGAACTGGGTCATGGCCAGATCGGGTGCCGAGTAAAATACGAAGATCAAACAAATCGAAAGACCAACCACACCCATAGCTGCGACCGCTGCCAGACGGGATTCAGTAAAAACAGTATAGAAAATTCCCGCAATCAGGATCAAAGTAGTAGTGATCTCATAGACAGTAATCTTAGATAACGAATTATAATCGATCACAAAACGAGTATTTCCAATCATGATATATCCAACTATTACAACCAGAAAGAGGATAATGATAGAAATGTAGTTTCTCAAGTATCCATTCTGAAAGAAATTCGTCCAGAAATTAGAGAATTGCACAAAACCTTTATTGATAAGATTCAGAATATTTTCAGGAGAAATCTTGTTATATCCAGCTGCAACTGCCACTAGTTTTTCTGAAGGCTTGATTATAAAATATAAAGTAGTTCCAACGCCAATTGTGATCAAACTAAGGATAAAAATAAGATTAAATCCGTGCCATAATGCCAGATGAATTTCAGAAGCATCACCACCAAGAGCCGTCACTACAGGTTTGATCAAGTCACCCTCAATTAGAAATGGAGCAATTCCAAAAACCAGACCTAAGGTTGCAAGCAATACTGGTGGAATCCACATGATTGGACCCGGAGCTTTCACATTTTTGTGTTCTTCTGGCAGTTTCCCTGTGAAAGGCTTGATTCCCGCCACAAAACCTGCATATAATAGGAGAATCTTAGTTAGCACTATTGCAATCATCGAAATGATGATAATCGTTTCTGAATGATACGTAGCTTCGTAGGTAAGTTCCTTTCCAATAAAACCTATCGTTGGAGGAATCCCGGCACTGGAAATTGCTGCCAGTATCCCGGCAATCCCAACCGGAAGCATGATTTTATTAAGTCCCGCAAGTCTGGTGACATCACGGGTATGTGTTTGGTGATCTATAATTCCCGTCACCAGGAATAAAGTGGCTTTGTATAACGCATGAACAATTATAAATACTGCTGCAGCCAGGAATGCTTCTTCGGTCCCCAGACCAATTAAAAACACCAGAATACCTAAAGCCGAAATTGTTGAATAGGCCAGGATCCCTTTAAGATCTGTTCTGAACAAGGTATGGATCGCAGAATATAGCATAGTAATTCCTCCAACAATGATCAGCGTGTAATTCCAAATATTTTCACCTCCAAGAATAGGAGTAAAACGCATTAATAAATAGATTCCCGCTTTCACCATGGTGGCAGAATGCAGGTAAGTAGACACGGGTGTTGGAGCTTTCATCGCTCCAGGCAACCAGAAGTGAAATGGGAATTGAGCCGATTTTGTGAAAGCTGCACCAAATAACAATAAAACAGCAACTGCATAAAATTCGTTTCCACGAATAGCTTCACTCATACTCAGCATTTCAGAAATACTGTAGGTACCCGTAATATTATTAAGTAATAAGGCTGAAGCAAGAAGCAACAACCCTCCTATTCCGGTAATACCCAAAGCGGTCATTGCCGATTTTCGGGAAGCCGGATTTGTATTATTGAAGCCGATCAGAAAGAAAGAACTAATACTGGTAAGTTCCCAGAACACAAACAAAGTGATCATGTTATCAGACAGCACCAGTCCAAGCATGGCGCCCATGAACGCAGCTAGATATCCATAAAATCTATCCAGGTACTCGTGCCCTTTTAAGTAAGAAGAGGTATATGCAAAAACAAGGAAACCAATCCCTGTGATCATTAAAGAAAACAGCAATGACAAGCCGTCCAGCTTAAAACCAAGATCTACTCCAAAAGATGGAATCCATTGAAAGGACCTGGTAATTACTTCACCATCTGCAATTGGAGCTATAAACTGGAAAAAGTATAAAAAGAGCCCAAGTGGTACTATCGAAGCCAGGATCGAGAGCTTACCTTTAAAAAACTTCCCTACAAAAACCAAGAGAATAGAAAATATAAATCCTGTAAGAATTGCGGTAAGCATACTTAGTAAATCTGTTTGTCGCAAATATAATAGTTATTATTGAAGAATAGTTTTAGCGCAATCAATAATCCTGGAGATAAACGTGATTTCTACATTAATTACGCTCTATTTAATTCACTCTTAATTTTCTATCAATAACAGCAAGCCCTTAGAAATATTTACGAATTAATTTATTGATATTCGATAATTTAGTATATGTTTGTTATCGTAAAACGATAATTATGAAGAATGATTCGATTAAAATTCTTAAAGGCTTACTTTACGTTAGCCTAGCACTATCTCTATTTACAGCATTAGTTTCACTGGGATTTGCGATTACTTACGGTTTCTTCAATACGTACGATCTCAATACAGACATTGAATTGCTCTTCCCGATTACATCGAACACTACTGCTGTAGTTCAGTTTCTATACAGTATGCTGCTGTATTTGGGAATAAGCCTGATCGTCTGGTTATTATTGAAAATTGTAGCCAGTTTTCAGAACAATAAATTCTTCACTAAATACCAGATCGCCGGGTTCAACTTATTAGGAAAATTAATTATCTGGCTCAGCATTATCGATAGCTTTGGCTCCTTTTTTATGAGAATCATCTTTCGATCAAGACTCGAACTAAAACTCGAAATATCTACTTTCTGGCTCTTCATTGCCATTGGAGCATTCTTTATTGTGCTAAGTAAGATATTTGAAAAAGCCTACCAACTTAAAAATGACAGTGACCTTACTATCTAATTATAAATATCATGAATAAAAATAGCCTACTTAAAACCGCAGCTTTTCTCTGTCAGTTAATTAACGGAGCTTTCATTCTTGTCTTAGTTATTCTCACGATTGTTTTTATCCACTTTCAAGTTGATCGCGATTTTTATAATGGCTGGCATGCAGACAAACCGATAAAAGGCAATTCTATAAAATTCCAGAAAGTAATAGGAGAAGAACTTTCAGAAGAGGATGTTATCTATATGACCGATTGGAACACTTCATCGCTATACTTCAATTATCTAAGATTTGCAGGAATAATTCTTCTCATGTATCTGGCAATAAAACAATTTCAAGATGTTTTAAAGTCAGTAGAAAATCTGGAAACTTTTAAAACCACCAATGTGCAGGCATTCCATAGGATAGGAATTTATTGTCTTATTATTTCCGGACTATCATGGATTACCATGTGGGTTTTTGGCAATTATCACGTAAGTGGTTTTCATATTGATTTTGATTTTCTAATCATTGCTCTATTGGCTTTTATCTTTGCTGAAATTTTTAAAGAGGGAAATCAATTGATGGAAGAGAACAAACTAACCGTTTAAGTATGGCCATTATCATAAATCTGGACCGGATTCTGGAAGAAAGAGACATGAAAAGCAATGAACTGGCTGAAATGGTTGGCATCACCACTGCAAACCTGTCTATCCTTAAAACTGGTAAAGCCAAAGCTGTTCGGTTTTCCACACTTGAAGCTATTTGCCAGACTCTGGATTGCCAACCCGGGGATATTCTCGAATATTTGCCAGATTAGAGAATTTCCGATTTATTCTCTTAAATTTAGCTACCTAAAATTTCAATTTATGCGATTATTATTGTTACTGCTGTTAACTTCCATGGCAGCGACTTCACAGGTAAACACTTATAAAATTTCCTTCAGCAATGCAGTTCATCATGAAGCAAAAATAGAAGTAACATTTCCGAAGATAAAATCACAGGAACTAACTGTACGAATGAGCCGTACTTCTCCTGGTAGATACGCCCTGCATGAATTTGCTAAAAACGTGTACGGCTTCAAAGCTTTCAATAGCAAGGGAAAAGAATTAGAAATTACTAGAGAAGATCCTTATTCCTGGACGGTAAAGAATACAGATGGCACTGTTACCATAGAATATATACTTTACGCGAATCGCGGAGATGGCACCTATTCACAGGTTGATGCCAGCCATGCTCATTTAAATATCCCAGCATCCTTTATGTATTCTGAAGAATTAAAAGATCGTGATATTGAATTACAGATCGATCTTCGGGATCAACCAGACTGGAAGATCGCTACACAGCTTGAAAAGATCAATGAGAATACTTTTAAGTCGCCGGATCTTTATTATTTCATGGATAGCCCTATACAGATCAGCGATCATCAAGTCAGAAGTTTCGAGCATGATGGTCAGAAGATCGAATTTGTTCTGCATCACCAGGGAACTGAAGCTGAACTTGATCAATATTTTGAGCAGATCAAAGCGATCGTAGAACAGGAAGCAGCCGTTTTCGGCGAATTACCAGATTATGATTATGGCAGATATACCTTCCTGGCTTGCTATATGCCGAATGCCAGCGGCGACGGAATGGAACATCGTAACAGTACGATTCTCACAAAGACAGATGCTCTGGCAGATGGTGGAATGAAAGGCAATATTGGCACCGTTGCTCATGAATTTTTTCATGGATGGAATGTGGAACGTATTCGCCCGGCGGATCTAGAGCCCTTCAGTTTTTCTGAAGTAAATATGAGTCGAAATTTATGGTTTGCTGAAGGTTTCACAAGTTACTATACCGGATTGATCCTGCATCGTGCAGGCATCACTTCAGAAAAAGAATATATCGAAGGACTTTCCGGAACTTTTAATTATGTCTGGAATTCTCCTGCCACCCGCTATTTTAATCCTATGGAGATGAGCATGCAGGCACCTTTTGTAGATGCCGCAAAGTCTGTAGATCCTGTAAATCGTGAAAATACTTTTATCTCTTATTATTCCTACGGAAGTATCCTTGGTCTTGCACTTGATCTTTCATTAAGAGAAAATGATCTGAATCTCGATGATTTTATGAAAATGATATGGCAGAAGTATGGCAAGAATGAAGTTGCTTACGATACAGAGGATATCGAAAATACACTTACAGCATATGCGGGCAAAGAATTCTCAGATAATTTCTTCGCAAAACATATAAGAACGGGTGGACAACCGGAATATATGAAGTTGTTCGATCAGGTAGGTGTAAGCATCGCTCAGGACAGCAAAAAGAATCATTTTGGAGCTAGTTTCCGGGAAACAGAGAATGGCCTGGAAATTAGTCGGAATACCGTAATAGGAAGTCCTGCCTATAAAGCCGGCCTGGACGAAGGAGATTTGATCACCTCAGTAAATGGAACTCCAGTACATACTTCAGAAGCAATGGAAAAATTGATAGCCGGAACTGCTGAAGGTAAAAAGATAAAGCTCGAGTATCATCGATTTGGAAACACTGAAACTACTTCCGTAGAACTTTCAACAGACCCTGAATACAAGATCATTTTATCTGAAAATGCTTCGAAAGAACAATTAAAGAACCGAAAGAAATGGCTGGAATCTAAATAATTACCAGTATAACAATGCACATAAAAAAAGCCTTTCAGAAATGAAAGGCTTTTAATTTTATAAGAATGAGAATATTAATCGGCTAAAATGATCGCTTTATTATCCTTCATCTCAAGAACTCCACCTTTGATGGTGTAGAATAAAACTTCAGTATTATTTCCTTCTGTTCTAAAAGCCGACTGATCCTTAGCTTTGATCTCGTTCGAGCTTCCGGCTGCAAGGTCGATCTTTACATCGCCTTCAGTAAGAACAGATACGATAGGTGCGTGATTGTTCAGCATCTGGAATTCACCATCATGACCTGGAACTTTCACAGCATCTACTTTAGCTCTGAATACTACCGCCTCTGGAGTAACTATCTCTAAATACATTTAACGAATTTTAGTTTTCAGCAAGCATTTTCTCACCAGCTTCGATCGCTTCCTCTATGGTTCCTTTAAGGTTAAAGGCTGCTTCCGGATACTTATCAAGCTCTCCATCCATAATCATGTTGAAACCTTTGATGGTATCTTTAATATCTACAAGCACACCTTTAAGACCAGTAAACTGCTCTGCTACGTGGAATGGCTGAGAAAGGAAACGTTGAACACGTCTTGCTCTGGATACTGCCAGCTTATCTTCTTCGGAAAGTTCTTCCATACCAAGAATAGCGATAATATCCTGAAGCTCTTTATATCTCTGTAAAAGCTCCTTCACTCTTTGTGCACAATCATAATGTTCATTTCCTAAGATATCTGGAGTAAGAATCCTTGAAGTAGAATCCAAAGGATCTACTGCAGGATAAATACCTAGCTCAGCAATCTTACGAGAAAGTACCGTTGTAGCATCCAGGTGGGCAAATGTTGTTGCCGGTGCTGGGTCGGTAAGGTCATCTGCAGGTACGTAAACCGCCTGTACAGATGTAATAGATCCATTTTTAGTAGAAGTAATTCGCTCCTGCATGGCACCCATCTCGGTTGCTAGCGTTGGCTGATATCCTACTGCTGATGGCATACGTCCTAGAAGTGCAGACACCTCTGAACCAGCCTGTGTAAAACGGAAAATGTTATCTACGAAGAAAAGAACGTCTTTCCCCTGACCTTCTCCAGCTCCATCACGGAAATATTCCGCGATCGTAAGACCAGAAAGGGCAACACGTGCACGTGCTCCAGGTGGTTCGTTCATTTGTCCAAATACGAAGGTAGCCTTAGACTCCTTCATGATTTCTTTATCTACTTTCTGAAGATCCCATCCGCCTTCTTCCATAGAATGCATGAAATCGTCACCGTACTTGATAATTCCAGACTCCAACATCTCTCTAAGAAGGTCATTCCCTTCACGAGTACGTTCACCAACTCCTGCGAAAACAGAAAGTCCACCGTGACCTTTAGCGATATTGTTAATTAATTCCTGGATAAGTACTGTTTTTCCAACTCCCGCACCTCCAAAAAGTCCAATCTTACCACCTTTAGAATAAGGTTCGATAAGGTCAATTACTTTAATTCCAGTAAAGAGAACTTCAGTAGACACAGATAAATCTTCAAATTTTGGCGCCTGGCGGTGAATTGGCAATCCATCTACACCTGCTTTTGGCAAGTTTCCAAGACCGTCAATCGCATCACCAATAACGTTGAAAAGACGTCCGTAAACATCTTTACCAACTGGCATTTGAATAGGATTTCCGGTATTAAGAACATCAACACCACGGCTAAGACCGTCAGTAGAGTCCATAGAGATCGTTCTTACAGTATCTTCTCCAATATGTGATTGTACTTCAAGAACTAAAGTAGAACCATCTTTTCTGGCGATTTCCAAAGAATCGTAGATCTTTGGCAGTTCAGCGTTTTCTGAGTCGAACACAACGTCAACTACAGGACCAATAATCTGGGCAACTTTACCTGTGACTTTAGACATTTATCTAATTCTTTTAATTTTATTACGTAAAATTCAAATACCTACTCGCTTGATTTCAAAATTGATAAATCAGAAATAGGTCATTTTCAGGGTGCAAAGATAAATTTTTCTCTGAAAAAACAGATTGAAATAAAGAGAAGTTTTTAATGATTTAAAAATGCCTGAATTTTCAACGTTGAACCGTGCTAAAATTCTTATAAAAACGAAAAAGCCTCTTCGATCGAAGAGGCTTTTTTATCAAGTATATGAATAATTACTATTCTACAGTAACAGACTTTGCAAGGTTACGCGGTTGATCCACATTTTTTCCAAGCATTACTGCAATATGATAAGATAATAACTGTAATGGGATCGTTGTAAGCAACGGAGTAAGTGATTCTAACGTTTCTGGAACTTCGATTACATAATCTGCAAGATCTCTAACTTCTTCATCTCCTTTAGTAACGATACCAATGATCTTTCCTTTTCTGGATTTGATCTCCTGTATATTACTCACTACTTTCTCGTAATGTCCTTTCTTAGTAGCGATCACTACAACTGGCATTTGCTCATCGATCAATGCGATTGGTCCATGCTTCATCTCTGCTGCAGGATAACCTTCAGCGTGGATGTAAGAAATTTCTTTTAGTTTCAAAGCTCCTTCAAGAGCTACAGGGAAGTTATAACCTCTACCCAAATAAAGGCAGTTTGGAGCATCTTTATATTTAGCAGCAATTTCCTGGATAAGCTCATCAGACTTAAGCGCCTCTTTAACTTTCTCCGGAATTCGCTCTAACTCCTGTAAATGGAATTGGAAATCGCTATGAGAAATGGTCCCTTTAAACTTTCCAAGCTTAAGAGCCATTAATGTAAGCACTGTTATTTGAGTTGTAAATGCTTTTGTGGAAGCAACACCAATTTCTGGTCCCGCATGTGTATAAGCTCCTGCATGAGTTTCTCTTGATATTGATGATCCTACAACGTTACATACTCCAAACGTGAAAGCTCCTTTTTCTTTAGCAAGCTTAATCGCCGCCATAGTATCTGCAGTCTCACCACTCTGCGATATGGAAATAACCACGTCGTGTTCTGAAATCACCGGGTTCCTATATCTAAATTCTGAAGCATATTCGACTTCTACAGGAATTCTGGCAATATCTTCAAATATATATTCAGCTACAAGTCCAGCATGCCATGAAGTACCACAAGCAACAATTATGATACGTTTTGCATTCGCGATACGCTCCATATTATCGTCTACCCCGGCCATTCTAATGATGCCTTGATCTACCAGCATTCTACCTCTATAGGTGTCACTAATTGCATTTGGCTGCTCATGAATTTCCTTAAGCATAAAGTGCTCGTATCCACCTTTTTCGATCTGCTCCAGGTTCATTTGCAGTTCCTGTACATAAGGATCTACTAGTGAATCATCATGGATCTTTCTCACTTTCACATCCTTGTCTCTACGAATAACTGCCATCTCTCCGTCTTCCAGGTAGATCGCATTATTAGTAAATTCCAGAAATGGTGATGCATCTGACGCTACGAAGAATTCATCTTCTCCAACTCCAATAGCCAACGGACTTCCCAGTCTTGCTACTACAATTTCGTCTGGCTTCGTCTTGTTGAAAACAGCGATCGCATAAGCGCCTATAGTTTGGTTTAAAGCAATCTGAACTGCTTTACCTAATTTCACCTTTTCATTTATAATCACATCTTCTATAAGATTTACCAATACTTCAGTATCGGTATCACTTTTAAAAGTATAACCACGTTTTTTCAATTCCTTCTTCAAAGAATCATAATTCTCAATGATCCCATTATGGATAATAACAAGGTCACCAGAATTTGAATAGTGAGGGTGAGAGTTTACATCATTTGGCTCTCCGTGGGTTGCCCATCTTGTATGACCAATTCCAACAGTTCCATTTGTAGTAACTTCCTCCTCGAATTTATTCTTTAGATCGGCTACTTTACCTTTCGTTTTACACATCTTCAGCTCCTCACCATCGTATAGAGCGATACCGGCGCTATCGTACCCACGATATTCCAGTCTTTGTAATCCTTTTAAAACAATAGGGTAAGCTTCTCTATGCCCTATGTATCCAACAATTCCACACATATTTCTTAATTATAGTTGGTATAATATATTCTCAATTTTAATCTCTTATTTTCGTCTGCGGAATTGCTGCCGTGCAATACGGTTCCTTCCGGAGTTAATACAGAACCCGTAGGTATTCTGGTAAGCTCTTCTGAATTTCTTACTGCAGAATTTAAGGAACCTGCAATTACTCCCTGACTTGACCTTGAAACTACCGTATTAATATTAGGTACTGCTACAAGTCCTAGTTTTACATTATCTCCATCATTATTCAGAATGTTGGATAAATGGTTAGTAATTCTTAAAGTATAATAATAACCGTCTTCTCCTTCTTCGACCTGCAACGGACTTGAAAAAGTCGTCAAACTAGTTGAAGGATCTGCAGCATTTAACGTAAGATCTATCGCATAATCGCCAAGAAAAACATTATTAGTAAAATCATACAAATATAGTCTATCTGGATTTTCACCTTCATATACATCACGATTTACAAAGAATTCCAGAGTAGCTTCATTGATCAATAAATCTTCTGATCTTAGATCCTGAAGCACCAATGTATCTGGAAATAGTTCAATAATAGCCATACTTCCCTGCTGTCCTTTAATATAAAGATTTTCAGCACCGGTTTCTGAAGATTGAGACTGGATTTCCTGCAAAACATTAGATGGATATGCTCCTTCCAATAGATTCACTCTGTTTCCAGAAGCAAAATTCAAGGTATAACTACCACGAACATTTTCTTCAATTTCATCATCTACCTCACGATCACTGCGGTAATACAAGGTAACCTTTGCATCCTGATTATTCAGATTAAAGAATATTTGTGATCCTTCAGTTCCATTCTCTTCAGCTTTAATGTATAAATTTCTGAAGTAGTTTCTGAAATCGGTATTCGAGGATAATTCCGAAGAACCTTCCTTATTAATGATCTTCGTCTCGAAGTAATCCACAGGAAGTTTTATCCTGAAAGACGGTGTATTGGCGATAGTATCGGTTCCATCTTCCCCAACTTCGTAAGAATCGAAAGCTAAAGGCGAAGGAATGAAATTCTCTTCTTCATAGATCGCTGGCCCTACAATATTCTGCTCGAATACTTGCTTTTGATCTGAATAATATCTCTGAGCCGATTCGAAACCAGCATCAGGATCGAGGTCATTCAACAAGAAGTTCGTCTCGAAAATGGATAATTTAAAAGAACCATTTCCATAAATAGAATCCAGTTCATATGTTACCTCATCATCATCTGAAGTGGCTGCTTCCGAAGAATAATAAGGGATTTTAAGAACTACACTATCAAGTTCTACATTGTCTCCAAAATCCGGATCTAATGTAGATAATCTCAACTCGCTAACTATACTAGCGACAGATTTACCGTAAAGATCGTGATTGGTGACGCCCAGAAATAAGTTGGACGAGTTATTGGTTTGTACTGAATTAAGCTTTTTAGTGTAGGCATTCACATTGAACTCCCGAACTTCTACATTGGAAGGATTTGTTATGATCTCTCCACCTATTTCTGAAAAGTCTTCGTCACACCCTACAAAAGCGGAAATAACAGCCATAAAGACTGTTATTCTGTATAAATTATTTAATCTCATTTAAAAATTTTCTTACGATTCTGACAATACTTTAGTGTCATAAAATTCCTGATACGCATGAGAGAAATTTTCTTTTTCGGTATAAGGAAGAACCGGTTTATTAAGCTTCTTAATGTAATCCTGCAACTCTTCAGGCACATCATCACCACCCATTACTACAGCATCTGAATTATCTACTGCCGTCTTCAAAATATTTACGAAGTTTGGAGTTTTTAGATGTTTTACGTTAGCATTTTCAAAACCATCAAACAAAATTTTCTCACGTAGTTCTTCATCTAACGTTCCATCGAAACTTTGATTGTAAACAGAGGTCACAATTTTTGCGTCACGGAATAACGGCTCATTCCCGTAATAATTTCTCAAATAAAGTGGTAGAAGAGAAGATAACCATCCATGTACATGAATGATATCTGGAGACCAGTTCAGCTTTTTCACTGTTTCGATCACGCCTTTTGCAAAGAAAATTGCTCTTTCGTCATTGTCAGAAAAGAGATTTCCATCTTCATCTGTTAAGGTTGCCTTCCTTTTAAAATAATCTTCGTTATCAATAAAGTAAACCTGCATTCTTTCCTTTGGAATGGAAGCCACTTTAATGATTAGAGGCATATCAAGATCATTGATCACCAGGTTCATCCCGGATAATCGAATCACTTCATGTAATTGGTGCCTTCTTTCATTGATATTTCCGAATCTTGGCATAAAGATCCTTATCTGTCCGCCCAGGTTATTAACCATTTTTGCAGCTTCGAAGGAAGTAGATGAGATATCGGTTTCAGGTAAGTACGGTATAACTTCAGACGAGACGTATAACACTCTCTTATCTTTCATATATTCTTTGCTTTAGTTACGTTTCCGAATAAAAAACACGCAAAATTACAAAATTTTATGCAGATTGCCACAGATATATTAAGTTTGCACGCTGTTAATTTTAAAATAAAATGCAGGTTTTTAGGGAGAAAGGACGTTTACTTGAGGCTATTCGCGAGAAGAAATCTGAAGAAAAGAGCATCGGACTGGTGCCAACCATGGGTGCTTTACACGAAGGTCATCTATCCCTGGTTCAATTCGCCACGCAACAGACAGACCAGGTTGTTGTATCCATATTTGTAAATCCAACTCAATTTGACGATCCGGTTGATCTGGAAAAATACCCCAGAAATCTCGAACAGGATATCGCATTATTAAAGACAAAATTCGAAGATTTGTGGATTTTTAGTCCTAATGCGACTGAACTTTATGATGGTAAGATCGTTTCCCAACAATTTGACTTTGGTGGTTTGGAGACCGTCATGGAAGGAAAATTTAGAAATGGACACTTTAATGGTGTTGGTACCGTGGTGAAAAAATTGTTCGAAGCCACTGAACCTGACAAGGCTTTTTTCGGTGAAAAGGATTTCCAACAATTGCAGATTATACGCAAACTTACAGATCTCACAAAATTACCGGTAGAAATCATTGGCTGTCCAATTTTAAGAGAGGATAGCGGACTTGCAAGGTCGTCACGAAATGAACGTCTAAGTGATGTAAACAGGCAGAAAGCAGCTTTTATTTATAAAACGCTACAAACTGCCAGCGAGCTATTTGGCACAAAAAGTGCGAAAGAAGTGACAGACTGGGTTGAGGCGGCATTTCTAGATCAGGATGTTCTGGAACTGGAATATTTTATGATTGCTGAAGCTAATAGTCTTCAAAAAATTGAAACCAAAGAAAAAGAAAAACAATACAGGGCGTTCATCGCAGTATATGCAGACGACATTCGTCTCATCGATAACATCGCTCTGAATAATTAATTCATGATGCAGATTCACGTAGTAAAATCCAAAATTCACAGAGTTAAAGTAACCGGTGCAGATCTAAATTATATTGGTAGTATCACTATCGATGAAGATCTAATGGAAGCGGCGAATATTACTGAAGGTGAAAAAGTACAGATCGTTAATAATAACAACGGTGAACGTCTTGAAACTTATGTAATTCCAGGTCCTAGAAATTCAGGAGAGATCACGCTTAATGGAGCTGCAGCCAGAAAAGTGGCTAAAGGAGATATTCTTATCATTATCGCCTACGGAATTATGGAAATGGAAGAAGCTAAAAACTTCAAGCCCTCATTGGTATTTCCTGATGAAGAAACCAATCTTTTGAAATAAGTCGTTGAGCAAAAAATTCAAAAAGTTTTTAAAAATTAGTATCCCCTTATTTCTGGGGATTTTTTTGGTATGGTACTCATTACAGAGTTCTACTGCTCAAGAACGTTCAAGCCTGTGGAAAAGTATTGTTGATGCCAACAAACTCTGGATTGCAGTATCTTTTGTTCTTGGAACGCTTTCACATCTTTCCAGGGCTTATCGCTGGAAGTTTATGCTGGAGCCAATGGGTTATACCACCCGGCTTCCAAACCGATTCATGGCGGTTATGGTCGCCTATCTTGCCAACTTCGGAATTCCAAGATCTGGTGAAGTTTTGCGTGCTGCCACGCTCACTACTTATGAAAAAGTTCCTTTTGAAAAAAGTTTCGGAACCATTATTTCTGAAAGAGTTGCTGATCTACTTATTTTAATGCTCATTATTGGCGTTGCGCTTATTTTACAAACCGACGATCTTCTGGGCTACCTGCATGACCAGAACATTAAACCTATGAATACCCTACTCATTTTTCTAGGATTGGTAGGACTCGGGGTTTTAGGCCTTACAGTTATCAAAAGATCGAACTGGGGACCTTTTAAAAAAATAAAAAAACTCGCAAAAGGACTGCTGGAAGGGATGCGAAGTATCCTGAACATGCGCCAGAAATGGGCTTTTATAGCACATACCATCTTCATCTGGTCAATGTATCTATGCATGTTCTTCGTAATAAAACTAAGCGTTCCTGAGACTGCAGATGCTACACCAGGCACCATTCTGGCTGCATTCGTTGTGGGAAGTTTTGCCGTATCAGCGACTAATGGCGGCATAGGCGTTTATCCACTAGCCGTAGGCGGAATCCTGATGTTCTTTGGTATCGAATCACATGCTGCTGAAGCGCTTGGCTGGATCTCCTGGGCAACTCAAACCGCTGTGGTTCTGGTATTTGGCGGACTATCATTTATCCTGTTACCGCTTTTTAATAACAGGAAATAATACTTACCTTTCCGGTCCGAATCAATACTACACCTATGAACCGTTTATCAACCATGCTATTGGCACTCATTCTGCCTATAGTGAGCTGGTCTCAGATCCTGCATGAGACCGTCAATTCTCAAAAGTTAGGAGAGAAAAGAGAAATCAAAATCCAACTTCCCAGAAATTACGAACAGAATTCAGAAAAAAGATACCCGGTTGTGGTCGTTCTGGATGGAGACTACCTGTTTGAACCCGTAGCTGGTATGGTAGATTATTATTCATACTGGAAAGACGTTCCTGAAATGATCGTTGTTGGAATCAACCAGGATGGAATTCGTATGGAAGATACTTCCTATGGAGAAAATTCTCTTCCTGTGGATAAAGGTGCCAAATTCTTCGAATTTATTGGAATGGAACTACTCGCCAGTCTCGATCAAAAATACAGAACAGCAAATTTCCGTATGATCGTAGGACATGATTTTACCGCCAATTTTATCAATTATTATCTCCTTAAACAAGAGCCCATTTTCAAAGGTTACATTAATCTTAGTCCAGATCTGGCTCCAGAAGTAGCGAACTGGGTTACAGATGCTTTAGAATCTTCAGAATCCAAAAAATGGTTCTATCTGGCTACATCTAACGAGGATATACCTGCACTAAAATCTGGCATTGCAACTTTCGATAATCAACTCAAAAATATCAACAACAAGCTGGTTTCTTATAAATTTGAAGAATTTACAGGGGAATCTCATTACTCGCTGGTTGGCAAGGCCATACCTTCGGCAATCTCAAGTATGTTTGAGATCTACCGTCCTATATCAACCAAAGATTACAATGAGATCCTTCTGCAAACTTCTATTTCTCCTACCCAATATCTGACCGAGAAATATGAATCTATAGAAGAGCTTTATGGTCTTAAAAGACAGATAAGCATTAATGATTTTATGGCTGTTCATAATGCCATAGAAAAGACACGTAACTGGGAAGCCTATAAGGGTCTTTACAAACTTGCATTTGATCATTATCCGGGAACCATGTTAGGAACATTCTTCGAAGCTAGACATGAAGAAGAAA
This sequence comes from Christiangramia sp. 3-2217-3z, assembly GCF_051195275.1. Taxonomy (NCBI): domain Bacteria; kingdom Pseudomonadati; phylum Bacteroidota; class Flavobacteriia; order Flavobacteriales; family Flavobacteriaceae; genus Christiangramia; species Christiangramia sp. 3-2217-3z. Next base: position 348,214 of record NZ_JBNJLI010000002.1, read on the forward strand.
CCGGTAATCCTAAAAAGGCAATGCGTATGTATCAAAATGCCTACGGACAAAAAAGTATCGCTTTTCTGGATGCGGATTATATGCTGGAGAAGGCAGATGCAATCAAAAAAGATTTCGGTTACTAGCAGAATATAATTTAGGAAATGGCGAAGGTAAAGACAACATTCTATTGTCAGAAATGTGGTGCACAATACGCAAAATGGCAGGGGAAATGCAACAGTTGCGGCGATTGGAATACGATAGTAGAAGAGCTTGTTGCAAAACCTGAAAAAAAGGACTGGAAAACGAGTGCCAGTAAGGAAGCTAAAAAATTAGCTAGGCCTTTGCTCATTGCTGAGATTGAAACCACACCACACGATCGCCTTAACACTGGTAATAATGAACTAAATCGTGTACTTGGAGGTGGTCTCGTCCCGGGATCGCTTACTTTGCTTGGTGGTGAACCGGGAATTGGAAAAAGTACGCTACTACTTCAGATAAGTCTGCAGTTAAAATACAAGGTTTTATACGTTTCCGGAGAAGAAAGTCAGCAGCAGATCAAGATGCGAGCTGAACGTATCGATCCTAATCCTGCCAATTGTTTTATCCTTACCGAAACGAAAACTCAGAATATTTTCCGTCAGGTAGAAGAGATCGAGCCTGAAGTAGTTATTATCGATTCGATCCAGACCTTACATAGTGACTATATTGAAAGCGCACCGGGAAGTATTTCGCAGATAAGGGAATGCACCGCAGAGCTTATAAAATTTGCTAAGGAAAGTAATACTCCGGTCATTTTGATTGGACATATCACGAAGGAAGGAAGTATTGCTGGCCCGAAGGTTCTGGAACATATGGTTGATACCGTTTTGCAGTTTGAAGGAGATCGAAATCATGTATACAGGATCCTTAGAGCGCATAAAAACCGCTTCGGAAGCACTCACGAACTGGGTATTTATGAAATGCAGGGCAGCGGACTACGGGAAGTCAATAACCCTTCAGAAATACTTATTTCCAAGAATGATGAAGATCTAAGTGGAACAGCCATCGCTTCTACACTGGAAGGAATGCGACCGCTAATGATCGAAATTCAGGCTTTGGTAAGTACCGCTGTATATGGGACTCCACAACGCTCTACCACGGGTTATAATGCTAAAAGATTGAATATGCTGCTGGCAGTTCTGGAGAAAAGAGCTGGCTTCAGGCTGGGAGCGAAAGATGTTTTCTTAAATGTTACAGGTGGTATTAGTGTCGATGACCCGGCGATAGATCTCGCAGTTGTCGCTGCAATTCTGTCTTCAAATGAAGATATTGCACTTCCAAAAGATATCTGTTTTGCTGCTGAAATTGGCCTCGCCGGTGAAGTGAGACCTGTGACAAGGGTCGAGCAAAGAATTCTTGAGGCTGAAAAACTTGGTTTTGCCAGCATTATGGTTTCCAGGCAAAATAAATTCCCCAAATCTGAATATCATATCAGGATCGTTAAAGTTTCCAAAATTGAAGATGTTGTAAGTCAACTTTTTGAATAGACTGGCACAATTGCTGCGTATATTTAGCTCGATATGAAGCAAATATGCAACCTTTGGTATATTCTTATTTTGTTGCTTATTTCTGGCTGTTCTCAGCTGGAAAAAGCTGAAGATCTTATTTCAGGTCTTTCTGAAAAAGAGAAGTATCAGCGCGAACAGAATATTTCTGATGAACTATTCAGCCTTTGGGAATCAAGAATCCAGAAAGCTTTAAATGATAGTATCGAAGTTGAAATGCCGTATATTGAAGCAGGAAACCTAAAACCGAAGAGCTTTAGTATTTACTCCTACCAGGCGTATTTAAAACCAGGTGAGATCCTGAACACCAATTTTAAAACGGACACCTCCTCTACCCTTATTTTTACTGAAATCTACCGTCGTAACAAACAAACTAAGAAATTTGAACAGGTTCTAAAACCTAAATCTGAAGGTTCTGTTTCCTACGAAGTGGAAGAAAACGGACTCTATAAAGTGATCTTTCAGCCAGAAATTGAAGCTCATACGGCATTTACAATCCAACTTTCCATACTACCAGCTTATCAATTTCCAGTTTCTGGCGGGAACAATGCAGATATTGGGAGTTACTGGGGAGATATTCGGGATGGTGGTAAACGTGATCATGAAGGCATCGATATTTTTGCCGATCGTGGAACACCAGTAATCGCCACGACTTCTGGGAGAATAAGCTATTCCGGAGAAAAGGGCCTTGGTGGAAAACAAGTATGGCTGCGTGATTCAAAACGCTCTCAATCTATTTATTACGCTCACCTGGATAGTATAGTTCCAAATTTAAATTCGGTCAAGACCGGTGATACCCTTGGATTTGTTGGCAACACTGGAAACGCTAAAACAACACCTCCGCATTTACACTTCGGAATATATCGCAGGAACACCGGAGCAATCGATCCGCTGGGATTTGTTTATAAAACTGAAACCCTGGAAAGTGCTATTCCGAAGGAAAATGAAATAGCGCAGCAACTTAGAGTAATTTCAACGAAAGCAAACCTGCGGAATAAAGCAGCTGCCAGTAATTCTAAAATAATGAAAACTGCCAGAAATGGTGCATTGTTGTTTGTGCAGGGAAAAACGGCCGACTGGTACCATGTTCGTGATAGCCTCGACCGTTCTATGTATGTACATGAAAGCCTGGTAAGCCCAAATATTTAGGGTGCAGGATTGGGAATTTGCTGATGGATCTCATCGATCTCTTTCAGGATTTCATCGCTAAGAACGATATTAATACTCTCGATATTTTCCTTTAATTGCTCCATGGTGGTAGCTCCAATAATATTGCTGGTCACGAATTTCTGCTGGTTCACGAAAGCCAATGCCAGATGGGTTAAACTAAGCTCATGCTTATCTGCTAGATCTTTGTATTTCCTGGTTGCCTCGACTGCCAGATCATTTGAATATCTCTTATACTGCGGAAACAGATCTAAACGGGAATTCTTTTGAATACCATTTAAATGCTTTCCACTAAGCGTTCCCATTCCAAGCGGTGAGTACGGAAATAAGCCTACATTCTCCCGATGAAGTATTTCTGTCAATCCAACTTCATCCTTTCGATTCAACAGACTGTATGGATTTTGAACGGTCACTACTCTAGGCAGTTTATCTCCCGCTGCCTGAAGGAATTTCATGAGTCCGTAGGGAGTTTCATTACTTAAACCTATATGACCAATTTTTCCCTGTTGAACAAACTCCTGCAAAGATTCCAGGATCTCTTGGAAGTTCTCTTCCCATTCTTCAGATTCATCATGCTTATAATCCAGTTTTCCGAAGAAATTGGTATTACGTTCCGGCCAGTGCAATTGGTAAAGATCGATATGATCTGTTTGTAATCTCTTTAAAGAGTTATGTAATGCATCCTGGATAGCTTCCTTGTGAAACCCAAGATTTTCGCGAATATGCGAAACCATATCTCCGGGACCAGCTACTTTACTGGCGATCACCACATCGTCTCTTCTTCCGGTTTTCTTTAACCAGGATCCAATCACTTTTTCTGTACTTCCCTGAGTTTCTGCCTTCGTTGGGATCGAATACATTTCAGCAGTATCGATAAAGTTCACACCTTTATCCAGGGCGTAATCTATTTGCTCGTGACCTTCAGCCTCTGTATTCTGTTCGCCCCAGGTCATGGAACCAAGACAGATCTTACTAACTTTTATATTGGTATTCGGTAGATTGCTATATTTCATCTAATTATTCAATTTCATTAAGAACACGAGTGATTTCATCCAGTTTTGGAGTAAGAATCACTTCAATTCTACGGTTTTTGGCTTTTCCTGCTTCAGATTCATTTTTAGCGATTGGTGCATATTCACCTCTACCAGCAGCAGTAAGACTTTGAGGGTCAATCTGGTTGTTTTCTCGTAAAATCTGTACTATGGACGTCGCTCTTTTGGTAGAAAGATCCCAGTTATCCTTTAACTGTCCGCTTCCACCATAAGGCACATTATCTGTATGTCCTTCAATTAGAACTGCGATATCGGGATTTTGCGCAAGTACGCTCCCCAGCTGTTTTACCGCTTTTCTTCCTTCCTGATTTACTGCCCAGCTACCGGAATCGAACAGCAATTTGTTTTCCATGGAAACATATACTTTCCCATCTTTTTGCTCAACGCTTAATCCTTTACCTTCAAAATTTGTAAGCGCATTGGAAACAGCATTCTTAAGAGCGTTCATCTTAGCGTCTTTAGCTGCAATAACAGACTCCAGTTCATCGATTCTTTGCGAACGGAGATTAAGGTCTTTTTGAAGTTTTTCCAGTCGGTTCTTTTCAGTAAGCAGGTCGGCTTCCTTTTCGTCTAATTGCGCCAATAGCTCCCTGTTTTGACGGGAATTCTCCAGTATCGCTGCTGAACTGTTTTGCTCAAGGGCGTCATAAGATTCTTCCAGGCTGGAATAGTTCTTCTGCAACGCAGCATATTTCTGCATGAGATCATTTCGCTCTGTCGTTTCAGCATCGTACTCCTTTTGTAAGCTGGCAAGATCATTCCCAAGCTTTTCCGAATTACTTCGGAAGGAATTGAGGTCCTCATTCATACTTCTGTTCTCACGTTGAAGATCTGCATTCCTGCCTTCAAGATCATTGTATTTTTTTGATGACACACAGGAAGTTCCCAATGCCAGTAAAGTGGATATTGTAAGGATTTTTAGTTTCATAATTTCTTTATTTTTCGATTTCTACTAAAACGGGACAATGGTCGCTATGGTATGCTTCAGGCAGAATAACTGCTCTTTTCAGGCGATCTTTCAAGGATGTTGCTACCAGGTTATAATCGATTCTCCATCCTTTATTATTATTTCGTGCATTGGCTCTGTAACTCCACCAGGAATATTGATCTGGTTCCTCATTAAAATGACGGAAGCTGTCTATAAAGCCACTTTGCATCAACCTATCGATCCATTGTCGTTCTTCAGGAAGAAATCCGGAAGTGTTTTTCAACCGCACAGGATCATGAATATCGATGGCTTCGTGACAAATGTTATAATCCCCGCCAATGATCAAATTAGGTCTGGAATTTTTAAGTTCATCTATATAATACTGGAAGTCTTCCATGAATTTGTACTTAAAATCGAGCCTTGCGGTATTGGTACCCGATGGCAGATAAAGACTCATGACTGAAAGTTCTCCAAAATCTGCTCGAATCACACGGCCTTCATAATCCATATAATCGATCCCGGTGCCATATTCTACATGATCTGGTTTAGTTTTACTCAAAATTGCCACGCCGCTATATCCTTTCTTAGTTGCCGGATACCAGTATTGATATGGATAGCCAGCTTTTTCAAAGACTTCCAGATCAAGTTGTTCTGGGGTAGCTTTTATTTCCTGGATAAGAACCACATCTGGATTTGCCTGTTGCAACCAGTCAAGAATACCTTTCCTGATGGCAGCCCTGATGCCGTTTACATTATATGATATTATAGTCATAGGAGTCGAATTTGCGCAAAAATAACGCTATCTGAACTTTTCGTCGTCCCGGATAGCGTTATGATTTATTTAAAATGATCGTTATTTTACGATAAAGCGTTTTACTTTTCCAACTTTTCGGGTACCTACGCGAACCAGGTAAACTCCCCTCGCAGCATATGACATATCCAGATCGTAGACATAACCATCCCCTTCATTAAGGATCAGGTTTTCCAGGAGCAATTGGCCGCTAATATCATGAACTGTGAGGCGTAGAGGTTCATTAAAGCTTGTTTCCATTACTACCCTGTAATGTCCTTCTATGGTTGGATCTGAAACCACGATCAATTCAGCTTCATTCAGGATGAAGTCTTCAATATCTAAAGTACTGTCAATGATATTTACTGAATAATCATGTGTTGTTCCATAGGCCATTACTGAACATGGATCATTTAGATCTCCATCAAAACTGGTATCACCAGCTCTTATTCTAAGTAAGTGTTGTCCCAATGTAGCATTTTCAGGTAAACTGAAATTATAGGTAAAAGGTGTATTGATTTCCGGAATCACTTCTGAAGTGATCAGTCTTTCAGAATCTTCAAAAACCGCGTTATCGTTTAGATCGATCCACATGGAAAACTTCTCCACATCATCATCTGCAAAATTGGTTTGAACAGTTACGCTGTAATCGTTGATTGATCGATCAAGATTCGTAGTACCTCCAATAAAATCAAGATATCCTGTAGTACATGGAATCCTTTCATTTACAAAATCATTGATCTCGAAATAAAATATGCCATCTCCCTGAGAGCAATCTGAACCTTCAGGAATACAATCTAAATTAGCAACCGACGTTCTTTCTGAATCGTTCGATGGATCAAAGTCGTTTGCCAGCCTGGTTCTGGCCGTAATCGTATATCGCCCGGAACTTGAAAAATTAGAAGTCTGATTAAAAGTATAAACTTCAAGACCTCCTACTTCAAGGGTACCATTAAAAACTTCAGAAACGGTAGCATTATTTCCAACCTGATAAGAAACCGGGATATTGCTTTGCGCCTCTCCCCCAAAGTTTTCGATCGTGACCGTCACCTGCTCAGAAGCACTCAAGTTCTCTCCAGATTCCGGCGCGTCGATGGAAGTAACTCCAACATCATTTGGCGGTAAATTCTTTACCTCAGCTTCAATACTATCGTTTCCAGGATTGACATCGCCCTCAAGACTGGTAGAGATCACCAGTGTATAGATCTGGCCTACTTCGGAAAGATCTGCGAGTTCAGAAAAATTAAATTCAGCAACACTTTCCGCAGGAATGGTTTCAGTATAGGTCTGAGTTACCGTTTCACCACCATTTATGGTATAGCTGATCTCAAAATTAGATTGAGGATTAAGTCCGAAGTTTCTAAGCCTGATGCTAATTTGTTCTGAAGCGGTTAAACTTGCATCTTCGGGACTTTCCAGGCTAATCACTCCAATATCGTTGAGTTCTGTTGCAGAAAATCTAAAAACTCCCACTTTATTAAGACGTCTTGTTCCTTCAAAATATTCCGCATTATGCCAGAAGGTAAGATCATCTACCGGGTCTATGCTTAGATGCGCATAGTCTCCATAGCGACCAAAAGGACTGGGCTGCGGACTCAATCCCTCCACAATGCTCTGCTCTTCGATGCTCATGACTCCCAATGCGTCATTCACATATCGCCCGGTATAACGAATGGATGGGAAAATTGGATCCACAGGATTATCATCCAGAATTGTAAAACCAAGAGCTATATTTCCCCGGGCATCTATCCCTATGCTTCCACTAAATCTATCACTCGGGTCCGGGGCGTAGGTACCTTCCTGGTAAACGCTCCAGGCTGCGCCATCGTTCGCCTGTCTTAGTTCATACCAGCGAATGCCTGCATGTTCCGCAGGACTAGCATCCACATCTACCACAAAGTTCATTACGACCGAATTGTGGTCTTCGAACCTGCGATACTGCGTCATATACATCATGGCACCTTGCAGGGCATCAATATCTGTATCACTTCCCGGCTGAGCAAGATTCTTAAAGCTACCACCATCAAAAGTCGCTATAAATGGTGAAACACCATCAGTAAGTTCCTGACTTAACCTTATGCTGGAAGAAGAAAGGTCCTCCCAGTTTACATCCATAAGCCAGATCTTTAAATGATCTTCATTTACCCCGGCCCATTGATCGTCCTGTAAATAAATTATTGGTGCATCTCCCGCAGGCGGAAGATCTGATCCCATCACACTAAAACCTGCCGGACTGTAGAAACCGTTATTCTGAATTCCCGGTAAAGGAAAACCCAGTATTCTAACATCATTTGCACCAGCCAGCATTTTATCACGCTCCAGTACATAAACTATTTCTTTACCCTGTGGTTCTAAAGCATCCTTGTTGGTAGTGATATAATAACCATCGCTCCAAAGTGAAATTTTCGGGTAATCTGGCAGTGATTCCAGGTCAAATCTATAGGTATACCATCCACTATTTACGGGGTCGGGACCCTGAGAAACTGCAAAAAGCAGTGCTGCCGGAGAATTACTCGTACCTCTTGGTGCAAGGTCATCGCTAAATTGCATTACCACGAACCTATCTGCCGACTCATCGTAGAAAACGATAGGATCCCCATCGGTTTCATCATTGAAAGCTCCACCGATACTAGCGAGCGAAGAACCAGGAATTAAAACATTTCCCTGCTTATCCCAGATCGCAAATTCAGAATTCCATGCATTCACGTAATGATTTCGGCCTACGGCACCGGTAGGATCTGAGGGAGTTGATCTCGTATCTGCTCCATCAAAAGTAAATATTGGCGCTTTCGCCGGGATATCACCTTTTTTCTTTTGAACAGTAGGATCATCTCTTTTTGGCAGGCCTTTTCCTGGAACGATCTTGTTGATCCCCCTGTTTCTCGGATTATAAAGCTTTTGCTTTTTGGTAGAAGGAATCAATCGTTTCTTTGAAAGTGCTCCCGATTTAATTACGCTGGCAGAATCTATGAATGCAGGTCCCATTCTTTCTTTCTGCTGGGAAAAAACGTTCAGGTGAAAAAGAAATAAAAGAGGTAGTAATAGTATATATTTTTTCATCGCGAATGCATCAACTTCAATAATGACTAAAAATAGACATTATCAAATTTAATCAATATAAAAAAGGCAATTAATCGCTTAATTGCCTTTATATCGGGACTATACCAGAAATGAATATTTCTAAACGAAATCTTTCATCCAGGTTTTAAAGTCGGTTTCTTTTCTTATCAATGCATCGAGTTCAGAGATTTTTACTCTTTTCTGTTCCATGGTATCTCGGAATCTCACTGTAACTGAATCATCTTCCAGGGAATCATGATCTACCGTAATACAAAGCGGAGTTCCGGCAGCATCCTGTCTTCTATATCTACGCCCAATGGCATCTTTCTCATCATACTGCACTCTGAAATCCCATTGTAGTTCATCAATGATCTTATGTGCGAGTTCCGGCAAGCCGTCTTTCTTCACCAGTGGCAATACTGCTGCTTTTGTTGGAGCCAGTACCGCAGGAAGTTTTAAAACTGTACGAGTATTCCCGTCTTCCAATTGTTCTTCTTTTAGCGAAGATGAAAGAACGGCCAGGAACATACGATCAAGACCTATCGAGGTTTCGATCACGTAAGGCACATAATTCTCTTTAAGCTCAGGATCGTAGAACCTCAGCTTTTTACCAGAGTGTTCTTCGTGAGCTTTAAGGTCAAAATCTGTTCTTGAATGAATTCCTTCAAGTTCCTTAAATCCAAATGGGAAATCAAATTCTATATCTGCAGCTGCGTTAGCGTAATGTGCTAATTTTTCATGGTCATGGAATCTATAATTCTCTTCACCCAGACCTAGTGATCTATGCCAGTTCAATCTTATTTCTTTCCATTTCTCGTACCATTCAAGTTCTTCACCTGGTCGTACAAAAAATTGCATTTCCATTTGTTCAAACTCTCTCGTTCTGAAGATGAACTGTCTGGCTACAATTTCATTTCTGAAGGCTTTACCGATCTGTGCTATCCCGAAAGGAATTTTCATTCTCCCTGTTTTCTGAACATTCAGAAAGTTTACAAAGATACCCTGAGCAGTTTCAGGTCTCAGGTATAAATCTGTAGCAGAATCGGCTGAAGCTCCCAGTTTTGTTCCAAACATGAGGTTGAACTGTCTAACTTCAGTCCAGTTCTTAGAACCTGTATCGGGATCTGCGATTTCAAGTTCTTCTATTAACTTTTTGACATCAGCAAGGTCTTCATTGGTAAGCGAGCGAGCCAGTCTTTCAAGGATCTCTTTGCGATCACTAAGATATCTTTGCACTCTTGGATTAGTCTGCCTGTACATTTCTTCATCGAAATCTTCACCAAACCTTTTCTTCGCTTTTGCTATTTCCTTTTCTGCCTTCTGAAGTAGCTTTTCAGCATAATCCTCTACCAGAACATCTGCGCGATATCTCTTTTTAGAATCTTTATTGTCAATAAGAGGATCGTTAAAGGCATCCACGTGGCCAGAAGCTTTCCAGGTAGTGGGATGCATCAAGATCGATGCGTCTATACCAACAATATTCTGGTGTAACTGGGTCATACTTCTCCACCAGTACTCCTTAATGTTTTTCTTCAGCTCAGCTCCATTCTGGCCATAGTCATATACAGCACTCAGGCCATCATAGATCTCACTGGATTGAAAAATATACCCATACTCCTTCGAATGGGAAATCACGTTCTTAAAAAGGTCTTCTTGTTTTGCCATGGAACAAAAATAAAAAAACCGCCCTGAATAAGCTTCAAGGCGGTCTGTATTTTATATTTTAATAATCTATCTCAGGCTGAAACTTCCATTCGCAAGAAGAACAGCGTCATTATATACATAGACCTTATAAGTTCCTTCCAGTAGTTTATCCTCATCTGTATTAGAAAGAATACAAACATCCAGTTCATCTTTTTCGTAGAATACTTTCGAAGATGCGCTATAAACCATGGCTCCACCTTCATGTTGCACCACGATCTGGTCACCTACGAGTTCATTTTCAGGGTTATAAACCTGAACATACATAGTTTTCTCTCCTGTATCTGCAAGATCATTAGCCGTTAGAGTAAAACAGGTTCTAATCTGGTCAATCCGTCCCGTTCTATCATTTTCAACTAGTTTTCCGCTATTCCTAACGATGACACCTTCTCCTTTTAAACCTGTGATCTTAAGACGTGCCGCCTTGTCCACCTTTGTGGAAAGACTTTGGTTCGTATTACGCAAAGAATCTGAAAATCTTGTTCTTTCCTGCAAAGCAACGCTTGTACTATCCAGAGAAGTACTCAATTGTTGATTCTGCGCACTTAAACTATCTACCACGCGGAATAATCTGTCTTTCTCAGCTTTTAAATTACCGATCTCTCTTCTATATCTCGAGATCATAACCAGATTCGCTTCATTATCTTTTACTGAATCTAATAATCTGGTAATTCGATCACGCGCATTTACCAGGTCCTGATCCATCACCTCATTCTCATCGATTGCCTCATCGTATTTAATGATAAGTTCGTTCAATTCATCTTCTATAACTGTTTTTTCCTTCTGAAGGATCTCTTTATTCTCCTTTTCTTCGTTATAGAATTTGATGGTGTAAATACTCAGGGCAATAAGCGCCACGGCAAGTACACCTGTAAGAACTTTTAATGCAGTATTGCTTTTATTTTCTGTCATTATGAATCAATTTAGTTTGTAAATTTATACGTTTAACCAAGTCTGGTACAAGCCATTAACAAATGTTTCACGATTTCATCAATCTTCTTTATCCGGCTTCCTGTCACATTTGCCAGACAGAACTTCTGAAAAATGAGCATATACTTTGCACCAGTTGCCTGCATGATCTTCCGGTTACCAGATATCATTTAGATAACGACAATCCGGTCAAAAAAATTTTCCAGGGCAGGGTAAAGATAGCCAAAGCAACCGCATTATTACATTTCAGAAAAAAATCTGGGGTACAGCAGCTAATCCATGATCTGAAGTATCGCGGACACCAGGAAATTGGAAATTATCTTGGTGCATGGCTGGGAGAAGAGCTATCAGCGATCGATGAATACAGAGAAATAGACCTGGTTCTTCCTGTTCCTTTGCATAAATCCAGGTTAAAAGAACGTGGTTACAACCAGGTAGAAGCATTCGGAATCGAAATCGCCAAAAAATTGAATGCTCAATATAGATCTGATTTTCTATTAAAAATAAACGCCATGCAAACACAAACGAGGAAAGGCAGGATCTCCAGATGGGGCAAAATTGAACAAACGCTCGAACTTCAGAAGCCCGATGAATTGAAGGGAAAGAATGTGCTGCTGGTTGATGATCTGGTTACGACCGGAGCGACTCTGGAAGCCTGTGCTCATAAATTACTTAAAATAGAAAATATCAGCATATCTATCGCCACCATGGCAATTACACACTAAGCATTACGTTGTAATTCAAAATAATTGTTTCTTTGCTAAAAGAATTCCCTTTCATTCATGAAGAAAAGAGTACCCGGTTTTATTCTCGTTTTGATACTTCTGTTCACCACAGTACAGTGTGCAAAGAAAGGAATGCCCGAAGGCGGACCGGTAGATGAAGATCCGCCAAAATTCTTAAGAGCAAACCCTGAAAACTTTACTACGAATTTCGACAAAGAGGAAGTACGAATTTACTTCGATGAATATATTAAGCTGGACAAACCTTCCCAGCAGATTATTATTTCTCCTCCAATGGTTCCGAAACCGAACATAATGCCTTTGGGAACAGCGAGAAAAGATATTAAGATAGAGATCACGGATACTTTGGAAGAGAATACTACCTACGCGATTAACTTCGGAAAATCTATCGTCGACAATAATGAAGGGAATCCCTATGATTATTTCAAATATGTATTTTCAACAGGAGATTATATAGATTCACTGTCAGTTTCAGGAATTGTTAGAGACGCCAAGCTGAAAGAACCTTCAGAAGTAATATCTGTGATGCTTTATGAAGCCGATACTTCCTACACAGATTCCATAGTTTTCAAGGAAACTCCAAGGTATATCACCTACTCCCAGGATAGCACTTTTAATTTCAGTCTTGAAAATCTTAAGGCGGGTACCTACAGGATGGTCGCGCTTATGGATAGTAATGATAATTACCTCTATAACCCTAAAAAGGAAAAAATTGGTTTCGTAGAAGGTGATATTACGATTCCTACTGAAGAAACCTTTGAGCTTACAGTTTTCAAGGAACAGCTCGAATTCGAACCTAAAAGGCCTAATCATTTTAAAGGGAACCAGATCATTTTTGGTTACGAAGGATATGCAGATCCCGATAGTATTAAAATCGATTTGCTATCCGCCAGGCCTGAAGGTTATCGCTCGAGAATAATTAAGGACCCTGTAAAAGACACTTTGTATTACTGGTATAATACCAGTCCGGGATTGGACACCCTCATGTTTGCGGTGAATTCTCCAAAGACACAGGATACTTTAATCGCGAGAATGGGAAATCTGGATCGTGATTCATTGATGGTTTCAACCGAAAATGGCGATTTGATCAAAGATTTTAAGTTAAAAGCTAACACGCCGATCATTGAATATGCTGCAGACCAGATCAGAATCATGGATATGGATTCTACTGATGTTCCTTTTGAAGCTGAATTTGATCCATTACTGAATGAAGTGAGACTGAAATTCGAGAAAAAGCCTTCAAATAATTATAATATCACTGCCTTTCCTGGTGCGATCACAGACCTTTTTGAAGACACGAATGACACGATCTATAAGAATATCACAACTAAAGATCTTTCCGCATTTGGCACTATTATCATAGATCTTCAGAATATTCAGCAATTTCCAGTGATCGTGCAGTTAACGAATATTAAAGGTGAAATTTTAGCGGAGCAATACTCCGAAGACCGGTCTAATTTTACTTTCAATTATCTCAATCCCGGGGATATCCTGGTGCGAGTTATTTTTGACAGTAATGCCAACCAAAAGTGGGATACAGGCAATTTCCTGAAAAAGATTCAGCCGGAAAGAATTCAGTATTTAAGAGATACTTTGGAAGTGCGCGCTAACTGGGATCAACCTTACAAATTTAGTCTAGACTAAAAGAATCACGATCCTGAAGGAATTTCAATTTCTCGCGGGTTTCCAGCATTTCCTTTTTAGATAGTTCGAATTCCTCCACGAATTCTTCAGGTCTATTCAAGCCGGTTATAGCATTACCCAAAACATCGTAAGCAGCAGAATGCCCGTTGTAAATATAGCCATCTCCATCCTCGCCGGTTCTATTCAATCCAATGCAGTAGCTCATATTTTCAATAGCACGAGCTTTCAGTAATGCATCCCACGCGTTTACACGCTTCTCAGGCCAGTTTGCTACATAGATCAATAGATCATAATCTTCGGTATTTCTGGCCCACACCGGGAATCTAAGGTCATAACATACCAGCGGACAAATCTTCCATCCTTTGTATTCTACGATCAACCTGTCTTTTCCAGCGGTATACGTAAGATGTTCCTTTGCCAGAGTGAAGGTGTGTCGTTTATCATAAATCTCATAATTCCCATCAGGAAATACGAAAAATAGTCGGTTATAATATTCACCCTGATCTTTGATGATCACACTTCCGGTAATTGCTGCATTTTTATGTTTAGCCGATTGGATCATCCAGTTGAGCGTCTTTCCATTTGTTTCTTCAGCAAGATTTTCAGCATTCATACTGAACCCTGTCGTAAACATTTCCGGCAATACAATAAGTTCTGTCTTATCGCTGATCGCTTCTATCTTTTCTGAAAACATCTCCAGATTCGCATCAGAATTTTCCCATTCCAGCTCAGCCTGAATAATGGCTACTTGTAATTTATCATCCATACTCAAAAATATAAAATTCGTGTAAAGCTGTGCCAAAGCAGTGTTAAATCATTGTGCAACGCCCGCTTTATAAATAGTTTTATTCCACAAAAAAATCAAAATCATGAGTGTAGCAAATTTCTTTCAGAAGGATTCATATGTTTCTAATACAAGTCGTAGCGTAATTTCAGGTTTTATTGGTGGTCTTGCAGGGACTGCTGTTAAGACCCTTATTGAGCAGGTTCTTCCGGTTAGAGAAATTGACCAGAAGTCCTCCCAAATGAAGATAGTAGACGACCTTTCGACTAAGATCACAGGTAGCCCCGTAAGCACTCACAATGAAGCACTGGCAGAACAGTTAGTGAACATCCCAATGGGTGGTTCTCTTGGAGCCGCTTATGGATATGGAAAAAAGAACCGTTTTGGTCTTAAACCTATGGACGGGATCATTTTTGGTGCTACGACCTGGGCTTCTACTCACGAAACTTCTTTACCAATTCTGGGTCTTGAGCCTAAACCAACAGATGTGCCTATAAGAATGCAGATCAATGAGCTTTTTGCCCATGTTGCCTTTGGAGTAACTACAGAACTGGTAAGACATTATATCGATAAGCAAATGAGAGAGAGCAACTAAGCCTCTAATTGCTTCAGCATCTTTTTGATCCTGTCTTCTAGCTTTTCTGAAGATAATTTTTCTCGCATTCTATCTGTAATAATAGGAAAAGAGAAAGGTGTTGGTTTCGCACATTTTTTCCAGACAATTGTTTGTTTTGAAATTCTATCAAGGGAGATTCTCAATCTCCCTTCTTCTAATTGATGCTCAAAAGTCTCCCGAAAGGCTTGCTGATAAAGTAAATTGTCCTCTTCATAATCTCTGAAAACACTGAACAATAGTTGAGAATTCGACTGAAGGTGTTTGCTTTTGATCAGCTTATTAGGATAGCCGGTAAATACCAATCCAGCAATTACCGCTATATCGCGGAATTTTCTACGGGCCATTTCCGTAGAATTTAAACTTTTATAGAGATCATCCATAAGATATTCTGCAGAAAAAAGATTGTTATCCAATACCTGCTGCATATCGATCTCCTGGTCTGAAAGTAATTCGAATCCGTAATCGTTAAATGCGATCGAAAAGCTGATTGGAACAAGCAAACTGATACGGTAAGCAAGCAAACTACCCAGAGCTTCATGCACAAATCTCCCGTCAAAAGGATAAAAAACCGCATGATAACCTTCCCTGGTTTTGAAAGTTTCTATTAAAAACTCATCTGCCTTTGGAATGATTGAATCTCTCTGTTGCCGTTTAAAAATAGGTTTTAAAGCTTCAAATTCAGGACTGGTCTTTTCATCCTGCTCCAATGCTGAAGCTTCATACATTTCATCGCGTAACAATTCACTCATTTGAGCAGAGAAAGTCATCCTTCCACCGGACCAACTGGGAACTTTAGCAGTTTTCTTTTTCGATTTTCTAACCAGTACCTGCATGTTCTTAATTCGAACGAGTTCCAGGTTTCTACCGGCAAAGGTAAATACATCACCAGGTTTCAATTTCGAAATGAAGAACTCTTCCATAGTTCCTATATAACCACCCTTAATATATTTTACACTAAGTACCGCATCGCTAACAATCGTTCCAATTTGAAGTCGGTGCCGCATGGCAACTCCCCGGTTATTGATCTTAAACTTTCCATCTTCTTCGATCTCCACTTTTTTATATTCGTCGTAAGACTGAAGACTCTGGCTACCTTTGGTGATAAAATTCAAGATCCATCGCCATTGATCTTCAGTAATACCCTGGAAGCAGAACGTACTGGCAATTTCCGGAAAGATCTCCTTTGGGAAGAACCCATTGGAGACTGCCAGCG
Source organism: Christiangramia sp. 3-2217-3z (assembly GCF_051195275.1). NCBI lineage: Bacteria > Pseudomonadati > Bacteroidota > Flavobacteriia > Flavobacteriales > Flavobacteriaceae > Christiangramia > Christiangramia sp. 3-2217-3z. The sequence continues at coordinate 364,368 of NZ_JBNJLI010000002.1, forward strand.
TATTTAAATATTGTACTAATACGTCAAAACTCATCAGGTAAGGCACTCGATCCTCCACCGCCTTTTTAACTACGGCCTTTTGTAAAGCTGAAGCCTCGATCAATTCTATAGCATGAGTTGGTAGAAAGTAGATCAAACTTACTTTTCCCGGCTGGTGACCACTTCTACCCGCCCTTTGTAAAAATCTCGCTACACCTTTAGGTCCGCCAATTTGTACGATTGTTTCCACCGGCGCGAAATCTACTCCTAGGTCAAGACTTGAAGTACAGACCACAGCTTTCAGACTTTCATTTCTTATCGCCTGCTCGACCCAAAGCCTGGTTTCTTTATTAATACTTCCATGATGCATGGCAACTTCACCGGCAAACTCAGGGTATTTACTCAATAATTTCTGAAACCAGAGTTCACATTGCGATCTGGTATTGGTGAAAAGCAGCGTGGTTCTGGATTCCTTAATAATAGGCACCACCTCATCTAGCAAATGCAGACCTAAATGCCCTCGCCAGGGAAATTTCTCCATTTTCTTCGGAATAATGGATCGAACATCGATCTTCTTTTTCAGGAATGCTCTTACCAAAACCGAATTTTCAAAGGCTTTTGACTCTGGCCCAAGCAGTACTTCCCTTGCCTGATCAAGATTCCCGATTGTAGCAGAAATACCCCAGATCCTTAAATCTTTGGAGATAGCTTTCAGTCGCGAAAGCCCTAATTCTACCTGAACACCTCTTTTGGTCCCCAGTAGTTCATGCCACTCATCGATCACGATCGCCTGCAGATCCTTGAATGTTTTATCGTAGTTTTTAGAAGCTAGCAGTAATTGCAGGCTTTCAGGAGTTGTAATGAGCAGATCTGGCATTGATCGTTTCTGCGCGGCCCGGTCCTTCTGGGAAGTATCTCCGGTCCTGATACCCACAGTAAATTGCGTTCCCATTTCTTCAGCAAAGCGTGAAGCGGCCTGCTCGATCTCAACACTTAAAGCTCTAAGCGGAGTGATCCATATCGCCTTTAAGCCTTTCTTATGCTTCGTTTTATAATCCGGGTTTTTACGAATATAATCCAGCACTATTGGAACCCATAGGGCATAGGTCTTCCCACTACCGGTAGGCGCATTTAACAATCCGTTTTTCTTCTGAAGATAGGCTGTCCAGGTATCCTTCTGAAATTTAAAGGGTTTCCAGTCCTGTCCCGCAAACCAGTCTTCTGCCAGTCCTATGAGTTCTGCCCTCTTCATTACGGTATGAGCGCTTTTAGATCTTCGAGCGTATTGGCTTCCTCGATCTTTTTATCTAATCTCCAGCGAAGTATCCTGGGAAATCTTGTAGCAACACCACTTTTATGTCTTTTGGATTCTGCAATTCCTTCAAAAGCAATTTCGAATACATAATGCGGAGTAACACTTCTAACCGGGCCAAAGCGGTCCAGCGTATTTCGTTTGATCCAGGCATCCAGCTTTCTGAATTCTTTATCGGTAAGTCCCGAATAAGCCTTTGCGAAAGTGACCAGTTCCTTTTTTTCTTCATCCCAGAGCCCGAATGTATAATCTGTAAATAAATTACTTCGCCTTCCATGACCTCGCATGGCATAGGTAAGTACAGCATCTATGGTGAGAGGATCAACTTTCCATTTCCACCAGTCTCCTTTTTTTCTACCTACTAGATACGGAGAGTCTAGTCTTTTCAGCATTAATCCTTCCGACTTTACTTCTCTCGAATTTTCGCGTTCTACAGCTGCTTCCTCCCAGGTTTTGAATCGTATACTTTCTGAAAGATGCAAGGGCAGTTCATCGCTTCGAACTTCGTGATATAGCTTTTCCAGGATCTCACGTCTCTCTCCAAATGCCGTATTCCGGATGTCCTCACCTTCCCATTCCAGAATATCGTAGGCTTTTAAAATAACCGGTGTTTTTTCAAGAAGTTTCTTACTAACATTCTTACGCCCAATCCGCGTTTGCAGATCATTGAAAGTACCAATTTCACCACCGGGAAATGGCAGAATTTCACCGTCTATGACCGTTCCATTGGGCAATACACCAACCAAAGCTTCAAATTCGGGGTATTTATCGGTTACGAGTTCTTCTCCGCGTGACCACACAAATAACTGGTCATTTCTAATAATTACCTGCGAACGTATACCATCCCATTTATGCTCTGCGCTCCATTCTGAAACATCTCCAAGTGCCCCAGGCTCATCTTCAATGGCATAAGCAAGATAGAATGGATAAGGCTTTGAGAGAAAATCTTCTTCATTTTCCTCGAGAATAAGCTTATTGTAGGTGATTTTGGAAGGTTCCCAGTTCCCCATTAATTTATAAGCGAGGATATCTTCATCAATTTCGGTAGCTTTTGCCAGAGCGCGGGTCATCAATTTCTGACTTACTCCAATTCTAAAACTTCCGGTTATAAGCTTGGTGAAGACGAAACGTTCGTAATAATTCAGATTTAGCCAGTTATCAAATAGATATTCCTTTTTTACTTCTTCTGGCTTCTTCTTCAGGTCAAGGATCTCCTGTAAAAACTGATTCAGACTCTTTTCCGTAGAACTGTCACTCTTCGGAATAACAAGTGCAATAGTTTCAGCCAGATCTCCAACAATATGATAAGATTCTTCAAATAGCCAGAGCGGGATATTCGCCAATTCTGAAGCCCATTCTCGCATGAGTGTGGTGTTTACCGGTCGGGGTGGTCGTCGATGACTCAAGATCGCGATGGTCCAGACCTTGTCTTTGTCTTCAGCATTTTTAAAATACTCGGTAAGAGCTTCTACTTTCAGAGTAGTTTTATTGGTACTATCCAGGGTTTTGATCAAATCTGCAAATGCTCTCATTCCGAATCCTTTTCTTTATCGCTTTCCAGTTGCCCGGTCTCACTTTCGTATTGAGTTTCTTCAGTTCGTGCGTCGTAACCCTGTTCGCGTAGATATTTCGAAAATATATCGGTATATCCATGAGTACAGATCACTTTTTCGCAACCAGTTTCTTTGATGGACGATAATAAACCCTGCCAGTCACAATGATCACTGAGCACAAAGCCTTTATCGATCGCTCTTCTTCTTCTGGCACCACGAAAAGTCATCCATCCACTGGCTGAAGCGGTTACATAAGGCACCATTTTCCTGATCCAGGTACTTCCATGAGCACTCCCCGGGGCAAGTACGATATTGCCTTTTAATTCTTCTTTCGTGGTTTCCCTGGTCACTCTTGTAGTTTCATGAAAATCCATTTGAGAACGTAAAACTTCAGTCATATTCTCAATGGCTCCGTGAGTATATATTTTTCCAATAGATGGATCTAAATGCTTCAGTAATCGCTGGGCTTTTCCGAGGGAATAACCGAAGAGTACAGAAGTTCTGCCATCTGCCTGGTTTTGCGCCCACCAATTATTTATTTCAGTAAAGACCTTCTCCTGTGGAGTCCACTTAAAAGCGGGCAAGCCAAAGGTGCATTCAGTAATAAAAGTGTGGCATTTTACCGGCTCATAAGGGACCGCAACACCATCATCCTCTGTCTTATAATCTCCGGTGAAAACCCAGACTTCACCTTTATACTCGACCCTGATCTGGGAAGAACCAATAATATGACCTGCCGGATGCAATGAAAATTTCACTCCGTTGATCGTAAAGCTTTCATTCCACTTCTTGCCGGTGACACTTATTTCTCCCAGCCGGTGACTAATAATAGGCACGTTGCTATGATGCGTAATATATTTTTTATGACCATACCTGCTATGATCTGCATGACCATGTGAAATGATCGCCTTATCCACAGGTTTCCACGGGTCCAGATATACATCTGCAGCAGCGCAGTAAATTCCTTTATCATTAAATGCCAGTAGCGGTGTTTCCATAAATTCTGAAGAAAATTGAATTTAAATAATACTCGATTCAAACGGAAAGGATTAAGAAAAGATTAGCGAACGACTAGCAAGAATAATGCTGGCTTTGCATAATTAAAGTGCGGGATATATTTATATTTGTAAGACTAAATCATAATACAAATGTCCTTTTCAGATTTATTTGGCTCAGGAGAGCATCTAAGAAACTTAAGTCATTTCGCATCGATCGTAAATCTTGCAGCCATAGACGGTGAGATTAATGATAGAGAAGAGAAATTACTTCAAAGATTTGCCCGTAAACTGGATATTAACGAAGAAGAATATGCCAAGGTGATCGAAAACCCAAAAGCATTTCCTCTTACCGGATCCAATAGTGTGGAAAGAAGATTAGAGCGGCTACACGATCTTTTCAAGATCATCTTTGCAGATAATGAGATCGACGAAGAAGAAACTGAACTTATCAAGCGCTACGCGATTGGTCTTGGTTTTTCCAGCCAGGCTTCTGAAGGAATTATCGAGCGTTCTATCCAGATCTTTAGCGGACACTTAAACTTCGAAGATTACCGTTATTTGCTTGAAAAAGATAATGACTGAGACTGATCTTCAGTTTCTGCTTTCTGCATAAACTCTTCAGCTTTTTCTACCATTTTCCTGCTTCCGCAGAAGAAGGGCACACGTTCGTGAAGCTCGGTAGGTTTTATGTCCATAATTCTCTGGAAACCATCACTTGCTTTTCCTCCAGCCTGCTCTGTTAAGTATGCGAATGGATTGCACTCATAAAGCAGTCGTAACTTTCCATTGTTGTTTTTTGAGCTCTTTGGATATATAAAGATCCCGCCTTTAATCATATTTCGGTGAATGTCTGATACCATCGAACCAATATACCTGCTAGTATAAGGACGATCTCCCTGTTCCTCCTGGCAGTATTTGATATAATCTTTTACTCCCTGGGGAAAATGAATATAATTCCCTTCATTAATAGAATAGATCCTTCCATCTTCAGGAAATTTCATATCTGGATGAGAAAGATACCAGGATCCCAGAGCAGGATTTAAAGTAAATCCATTCACTCCATGACCTGTGGTATATACTAACATGGTTGAAGTTCCATAAATAATATATCCCGCGGCCACCTGCATATTACCGGGCTGAAGAAAATCTTCTTTCTGAACCGGAGTTCCAATAGGTGTCACTCTCTGATAGATCGAGAAAATAGTACCTACAGAAACGTTTACGTCTATATTCGAACTACCATCCAGCGGATCCATCAATACCACATATTTATTCTTATGATCGCGTTTATGCCCTTCGATCCGGATGAAATCATCATTTTCTTCGGAAGCGATCCCGCAAACGATCTCGCGATTGGTCAAAGTTTGAATAAACTTATTATTCGCATAAACATCCAGCTTTTGCTGATCTTCACCCTGAATGTTGGTCTCGCCATAAGCTCCTATGATATCCACTAGTCCGGCTTTATTCACCTCATGATTAACTACTTTGGCAGCTAGCCGAATAGAATTGATAAGTCTGGATAATTCTCCGGAAGAACCCGGAAAATCTGACTGGTTTTCAATGATGAATTCTCCGAGAGTTTGATTTGGCTTAGACATGAAATTGGGTTTCTGGCCGCTAAAGTATTAAATTTTGATCATACTATAACGATTTCGCTGGCAATACTACTATTGTTTAAATTTGTAGAAAAGTATTTATATGGAAATTAACATTAGAAAGGCGGAAGCCCGGGACATGCAGGACGTTCTTGATCTCATAAAGGAACTCGCAATCTTCGAAAAGGAGCCAGATGCGGTCATTATTTCAGAAGAAGATCTTATAAGGGATGGTTTTGGTGAGCAACCTCTTTTCACCTGTTTTGTTGCTGAAATTGAAGGCAAGATTCACGGAATGGCACTTATATATTTCAGGTATTCCACCTGGAAAGGAAAAACTGTTCATCTTGAAGACCTGGTAGTTAGGGAGAGCTATAGAGGTAAAGGTCTGGGATCTGCACTTTACAGCCGCGTGATCAAATTTGCTTCCGAAGAAAATGTAAAAAGAACAGAATGGGTGGTTCTAAACTGGAATAAAGACGCTGCCGATTTCTATCGCAGAAGTGGTGCTAACGTCATGCAGGACTGGGATACGGTACAAATGGATGCAGATGGAATGCATGCCTATCTCCTAAATAAAAACATGCTTTAATAAGGCTTTAATAGACTTATCATCTACAATCCCTATTTTTGTTAAAATTTGACATATGGAATATACAATTAGAGAGGCCAGACGCGAAGACATGCGGGATGTTCTGGAACTTATAAAAGAACTTGCCGCACATGAAAACCATCTTGATGATGTAGAGGTAGATGTTGCCGCACTGGAAAAAGAAGGTTTTGAACATGAAAACTTTAAATGTTTTGTAGCCGATGTTTCTGGTAAGATCGAAGGAATGGCGCTGGTATACTTCAGGTTTTCTACCTGGAAAGGAAGAACCGTACACCTTGAAGATCTTATCGTTCGTGAAAGTATGCGTGGAACAGGTCTTGGCGGAGCTTTATACCAGCAAGTTGTGAAATATGGTCATGAACATGGCGTTAAACGTATAGAATGGGTCGTTTCAGAAGGAAATAGAAATGCGATCGAATTTTATGAAAACACAGGTGCACAAATAAAGGAGAGCTGGAAGACCGTACATATGGAAGAAAGTGGTATCCATAAAAATGTGAAAAAATAGTGATCAAAGTATTTAAGTTTGGTGGTGCTTCAGTAAAAGATGCTGAGGGCGTTCGCAACCTTTTAAAGGTTCTTGAAGTTACAGGAACTGCAGAAAAACTGATCGTAATTTCCGCGATGGGTAAAACAACGAATGCCTTGGAATTTGTTGTACAGGAATACCTGCAAAATTCCAGAGTTTCGAATACGCTGGAGCAAGTGAAAACTTATCATCTGGAGATCATGCAGGAGCTTTTTCCAGATACAAGAGCACAGGTTTTTACTAAAATTCATAGGCTTTTTACTGAACTTGAAAACTTTTTAGAACATAATAAATCAATACAATACGATTTCGTTTACGACCAGGTTGTGAGCTTTGGTGAGTTGATTTCTACCACTATAGTTAGCGAATACCTCAATAGTCAGCAGATTAAATCAACATGGCTGGATGCACGAAAATTCATTAAAACCGATAGCACCAATAGGGAAGCTCAGGTAAACTGGAGGTTAACTCAGGACCTCGTACTCAGTCATATCGATACCTCAAAGCTCAATATCACTCAGGGTTTTATTGCTTCAGATGCGAACAATTTCACGACGACATTGGGTAGAGAAGGCTCAGATTATTCGGCGGCGATCCTGGCCTATTGCCTTAATGCGGAAAATGTAACGATCTGGAAAGATGTTCCTGGTGTCTTAAATGCAGATCCGCGGCACTTTACTGAAACTCATTTGCTCAACCAGATCTCCTATGAAGAGGCTATAGAACTTGCGTTTTATGGTGCTTCGGTGATACATCCAAAAACACTACAGCCATTACAGCGAAAGGAAATTCCGCTTTATGTACGCTCTTTTATTAATCCTGCGGAAGAAGGCACTGCTGTAAGTAAGGGTAGGACTATTTTTCCCGAAGTGCCCTGCTTCATCGTGAAAAAGAATCAGGTATTGATCTCATTGTCTTCCCTGGATTTCAGCTTTATGGTGGAAGAAAATATTTCTGAAATATTCCGACTTTTCCATAAATATCAGATGAAGGTGGATCTTATTCAGAATTCGGCTATTAGTTTCAAGGTTTGCGTAGATAACAAATTTAACCAGCTTGAAAAACTGATCCAGCATCTCAAGGCGCGATTTAAAGTGGATTACAAAACCGGTGTTTCTCTCTATACCATCAGGCATTTCAATGCGGAAGCGATTGCTAGCCTGGAAAAGGATAAAACCGTACTTTTAAAACAATTGACCCAAAACACCGTTCAACTGGTAGCTGAAGATTGATTTTAGGTCAAAAACTAACCAAACCAGGTAACTATGGGAATTGTAAGTGCAAGAGAAGTAGCCAAAGTGATGAATCTTCGCAAATTTGGTTTTCTTGGTGACAGCATTGGCTGGATGATCCTTAAAACCACGAAACTTTCCCGCATTAATCGAGAATACGATAAACGCAAAAACCTTAATGGGATTGATTTTATAGATTCTTTTCTGAATGAATTTGAGATTGATTTTGATATTCCGGAAAAAGACCTGAAAAGAATTCCAAAAGATGGTTCTTTTATTACTGTTTCCAATCATCCTCTTGGGGGAATTGATGGAATGATCCTGATGAAGCTGGTTCTGGAGAAAAGACCCGATTATAAAGTCATCGCAAACTTTCTTTTGCACCGTCTTGAACCTCTTAGACCTTACATTCTGCCAGTAAATCCATTTGAAGACCATAAGGATGCCAAGTCCAGCCTGGGAGGAATGAAAAGATCGATCGCACACATCAAAGCCGGGAATGCCCTGGGAATTTTTCCTGCCGGGGAGGTTTCTACCAGCAAAGACAAACATTTAATCGTGGATAAACCCTGGGAACCTTCAGCCATGAAACTTATTCAGAAATCGAAAGTTCCGGTGCTTCCTATCTATTTCCATGCTAAGAACAGCGTATTTTTCTATCGCCTGGCTAGTATGAGCGATGTGTTACGTACAGCAAAACTGCCGAGCGAGATGCTTTCCCAAAAACGTAGAAAAATTAAGGTTAGAATTGGCCACCCAATTTCAGTAGAAGATCAGAAAGAGCATACGAATCTGGAAGCGTATACCGCATTTTTACGACGGAAAACATATATGCTTGCCAATGTTTTTGAGAAGAAAAATTTACTGTCCAAACTTCCCAGAACATTAAAGATTCCCAGATCTCCGAAAGACGTTGCTGAAGAAACCAATTCAGAATTAATGAGTCTTGAAGTGGAGAATTGCAGGAGAATGGATAAACGACTGCTGCAAAGTAAAAATTACGAGGTTTTTCTTGCCAAACGTGAAGTAATCCCAAACATCCTGAATGAAATTGGCAGATTAAGAGAGATCACATTTCGAGAAGTGGGAGAAGGCACAAATAAAAGTGTAGACCTTGACAAATTCGATGATCATTATCACCATTTGTTCCTTTGGGATCAAGAAGCTAAAAAGATCGCCGGTGCTTACAGAATGGGAATGGGAAATGAGATTTTTGCAGCTCATGGAATCGATGGTTTCTACCTGCAGGACCTGTTTGGTTTTGAACCAGAACTTTACAAAATGATGAGCGAGAGCATCGAAATGGGTCGGGCGTTTATCATTAAAGAATACCAGCTAAAGCCCATGCCTTTGTTCTTATTATGGAAAGGAATCGTGCATTGTACCTTAAGATTTCCGGAACATAAATATCTGATTGGCGGAGTTACCATTAGCGACAAATTCAGTAATTTTTCAAAATCGCTGATGATCGAATTCATGAAATCCAATTATTACGATCCTTATGTTGCACAGTATGTTCATCCCAAGAAAGAATTTAAAGTAAAACTTGTCGATGCCGATAAAGATCTTGTTTTCGATGAAAGTGAAGCTGATCTCAACAAATTTGATCGCATCATAGATGAGCTGGAACCTGAGAACCTCAGGCTTCCCGTTCTTATAAAAAAATATATTAAGCAAAATGCCAGGGTGGTTGCTTTTAACGTGGACCCTTTGTTCAATGATGCGGTAGACGGACTTATGTATATAAGGATCGCTGATCTACCCGAGAGCACGGTAAAACCGGTGATGGAAGAGTTTCAGAAAGAACTTGAAGAGCGGGCGGCAGCAACTGCAAAAGATAAATAAGCTGCTGTTAAGATACTGTTATTCTGATGTTTTTACTGGACATTGGAAAGCCTGATTCTTAACTTGCAAATCTAAACGCTAACAACATGGAAAATATATTAATAGCCGGTGCAACCGGTGCTACAGGAAAAAGAGTAATCGAAATCCTGAACAATTCTGAAAGTTTTAATCCGCTGGCACTTATTCGAAAAGAAGAACAAAGACAGCAGTTTGAAGATATGGATGTAGAAGCTGTGATGGGAGATCTTGAAGGCGATGTAAGTCACACCATGAAAGGAATTGATAAGGTGATCTTCGCCGCAGGATCTGGTGGAGGAACCAGTGAGGAAAAAACCATTGCTGTAGACCAGGAAGGTGCTAAAAAACTTATTGATGCAGCGAAAAATTCCAATGTTCAGAAATTTGTAATGTTGAGCGCAATGGCAGCAGATGAGCCATCAAAGAATGAAGATCTTAAGCATTATCTAGAAGCGAAAAAAGAAGCTGACGATTATCTTCGTGCAAGTGGATTGAATTATACAATCGTAAGACCAGGTGCGTTGACAGATGATCTTGGCCTAGCCAAAGTTGAAGTTGCAGAAGGTTCACTTGGAAAAAGAGGAAAGATCTCCAGAGATGATGTAGCATTTTTACTGGTAATGTCACTGGCAGATCCATTAGTAAAGAATATGACTTTTGAGGCAATTGAAGGTCCACAATCTATAAAAGAAGCTTTATTAGATCTTACGACTAAAGCTTAAATAATATATTGAATTATGAAAAAAGCCATGCGATGCATGGCTTTTTTTATTCTTTATCTTTTTCTTTCTGATCCAGGAAAACCTGGTCTACAGGCTCCCATAATTCGATCTTGTTTCCTTCAGGATCCAGGATCCAGCCAAATTTACCGTAGTCATAGGTTTCCATTTCACCTACAACTTCTACTCCTTCAGCTTTCAAAACCTTCAGTAATTCTTCCAGATTCTCTACCCTGAAATTCATCATGAATTGTTTTTCCGAAGGATGAAAATATTCAGTGTTATGATCCATCGGACTCCATTGCGTTGAGCAATCTTTTCCCTGTTTATCCTTCCACCAGAAAGTACAACCGTATTGATCTGTATCCAAACCTAGATGCTGATTATACCAGCTTTTTGAAGCATCCGGATCTTTTGCTTTAAAAAAGAAACCTCCTAAACCTGTAACCCTGTTTTTCATAATAAATCGAATTTATCCCGGTAAATTTTAAATTTCTTTACTTGTTTAAAGTTAAGTGAGATATCTAAGGCTCTAACGTGAAGCCCTATTTACTTATTCTCAACTCCAAAGCTCCCTATGATCTTATCTGCAATCACTGTGGCCAGTTTCTCGTGAGATTCCTGGGTCCATCCTGCTACATGCGGACTCAATAGTGTATGTGGCATGAACATAAGCTCTCTTAAAGCTTCCGGAATAGGATCTGCCGCACTTATGCTTACGTTCTTTTTATTGCCAAAAAGACTTTCAAAACTGGATTTTTCATATTCCAGTACATCCAGCCCTGCGCCTAGAATTTTCCCTTCTTTCAAGGCTTCCACAAGATCCTCTGTTACCGCACTTTTCCCTCTGGCTGTATTGATAAACCAGAATGGCTTCTTAAAGCTAGCAATAAATTCCTTATTGATCATTTGATGGGTTTTTTCTGTTAACGGAGTATGCAAACTCACGACATCAGCCTTTTCGAAAAATTCATCGTAGGAAACCTGTCTTGCATTCTCATCGGCAATTCCCTCCTTCAGATCATAGAAAATAACATCAACATCAAAACCTCTGAGCTTTCTAGCAAAACTCTTCCCCATATTTCCGTAGCCTATCAAACCAACAGTTTTACCGTCCAGTTCCACGCCACGATTTTCTTCACGATGCCATAATCCTTCACGAACCTCACGATCTGCTTTGTTGAGTCGGTTAAACAGGGATAACAGCATTCCAAGAGCATGTTCCCCAACAGCATTTGCATTTCCTTCCGGCGCAGAAAATAGTTTGATTCCGCATTTCTGAGCATATTCCACATCAATGCTTTCGAGTCCGGCGCCAACCCGGGCGATAAATTTCAAATTTGGCGCAGCATCAATAAATTCTTTATCGATCTTATACCTGCTTCTTATGACGATACCATCGTATAGATGTTGATTCTGAAGGGTTTCTTCCCGGCTTTGTTCGAAGCCTTCCACATTATGATGGCCAGCTTCTGCCAGTTTTTTCATTAATATAGGGTGATTCGTATCTGCGTGTAGGATGATCATGTTTTCTAATTTGAATTTAGCAATTTTCACAGTTTCAGTAATCTACTGAAAATGCCTGCTGCAAAGTTAAGAATGATTTGGCAGAAGCCGTAAAACAGTCCTAGAAACCCAGTATCGCCTTGGCGATAAGGAAGTAAGTAAGGATCCCGAAAACATCGTTACTGGTAGTGATAAAAGGTCCGGTAGCAACAGCAGGATCAATGTTATTTTTATTTAGAATAATAGGAATAAAAGTACCAATAAGTGCGGCTAGTACGATCACCGAGATCAGGGCCACCCCAATACTGATCGATTCCCGAATAGTGGTTCCGAAGAAATAGGAACTAATAGCGAAAACTATCAGGGCTATAGAAGTGCCATTTATAAGTGCCAGTCCAAATTCCTTTAATAATCTGGACAGAATATTCCCTCTCAAACTGTCATTCGCGAGTCCCTGTACGATGATCGCGCTGGACTGTACTCCAACGTTCCCGGCAGTCGCCTGGATAAGCGGCACAAATACCAGTAAGTTTGGATATGTTGTAAGTATGGTTTCAAAACCGGAAATTATACTGGCAGCTCCAAGACCACCGAACATCCCGATCATTAGCCAGGGTAATCTGGCCCTTGTTTGTTTAAAAATATTATCATCGGCCTCCACATCTTCAGAGATACCTGCGGCCATCTGGTAATCCTTTTCAGCTTCTTCCCTTACAAAATCAAGAATATCATCCACGGTAATTCTACCTACGAGGCGATTCATTTCATCCACCACGGGAATCGCTTCAAGGTCATATTTTTGCATGATCCTGGCTACCTCATCACCTTCAGTATGCACATTTACGTAGTCCACCTGCGGAATATAAACATCGCTGATATTCGCGTCGCTTGGAGCGGTAAGCAGATCCTTAAGGGACAGTCTCCCCTTTAATTTATTTTTGGAATCAACGACATAAATGGAATGAACACGGGTTACGTTCTCAGCCTGTTTGCGCATCTCAGCCATACAGCCGGTAACGCTCCAGTTCTCATTAACCTTCACGAGCTCTTTAGCCATCAAACCACCGGCAGAATCTTCGTCATAGCGAAGCAGTTCTACAATATGATCTGCATGCTCTTCATCTTCGATCTCAGCGATCACATTTTGCTGAAGTTCCGGTGACAGTTCAGAAATAATATCTGCCGCATCATCGGTATCCATTTCGTTCAGCTCTGAAGCGATCTCGCTTGGAGAAAGATTTTCAAGAATGCGTTCCCGAACATTCTCTTCCAGCTCCATAAGAGCTTCCGCAGTTTTCTCACTATCCAGAAGTCTTACGATATACGTAGCTTCTTCCAGGTTAATTTCGGTAAGAATTTCAGCAATATCAGCGTGATGCACGTCTTCAAGGTGCAACAACAATTCCTCATCGTTTCCTTGTTCGATGAGGTACTGAATTTTGTCAATTAATTCTTCACTTATTTGAAACTGCATACGGCTCTATTTTTTGCGTCAGTTCAATAAACTGCTGGAAACCGAGTTGTTCCGGTCGAGAGCCAAATATAGTATCTTCCCTTAAATTATCTGGAAGATTAAGACTTTTTAAAGAATTACGAAGTGTTTTTCTACGTTGGTTAAAAGAGGTTTTCACCACGGTAAAAAAAAGCTTTTCATTACAGGGAAGACTATAGTTTTCCTTACGTTTTAAGCGCAAAACTCCGCTATCCACTTTAGGTGGTGGATTAAAAACTGTTGGAGGTACCGTGAACAGGTATTCTGCTTCATAAAATGCCTGGACAAGTACACTCAAAATTCCGTAAGCTTTACTTCCTTCCTTCTCACAAATTCGTTTAGCAACTTCCTTCTGAAACATACCAGAAAACTCAGGGATCTGGTCTCGCATTTGTAACACCTTAAAAACGATTTGTGTAGAAATATTATAAGGAAAATTACCAATTACGGCGAACTGTTCATCTCTAAAAATACTACCGAGATCATGTTTTAAAAAATCTTTTTCATGAATTCGACCACGCAAATGCAGATAATGACTTTCCAGATATTCCACACTTTCTGAATCGATCTCGATCACGTGAACTTCAGTATCTTTCTCAAGAAGATACTTGGTTAGCACACCCATCCCCGGACCTATCTCTAAAGTTTTTTTATATCCGGAATAATCCAGGGTATCAGCGATTTTCCTGGCGATATTCTCATCGGTTAAAAAATGCTGCCCGAGATGTTTCTTTGCACGAACATCTGTATTGGAATCTTGTCTTGGTGGCCTGTTATTTTTCATGATCAATTATTCCTGGGAAGTAAATTCTCCTATTATTTCAAGTTCGGTTCTAAAAGCGACGAATTTACCTTCAAAAGCTTTGGAACTTGCTCGCATTTTAGTGGCATCTTCATTGTAATATCGCTCCAGCATCTCCTTACTTTCCGCAGTATATTGTACAGAATATGTGATGCCGCCCATAGGTTCCTGCACCATCACTTTGGTCATCAAAGCTTTGCTGAACTTTCCGGTTTTCAACATATCCGGAATATGTTCTTTTTTCATCCACTCTATCCACTGGTCGTGGATCTCTTCCTGTACGTTCAGGGTAACATTATAAATAATCATGGGAAAATTTTTAAAGATGTTATTCCAGTATATCTCCACGAAGTTGCCGGTACTTTTTACGGGCATCTGTGAAATAAATACTATTGGCAAAGTTAAAGATAATTTGCTCGTAAAGAGTCTTTGCCTTCTCTGGATGTTCCAGCTTGTTTACGTAAAGCTCGGCAAGGTAGTAATGTGCGTTATCTGCCAGGATATCATCACCATAGGACTGGATGATCTGTAAATAATTATTCTCTGCCTTATCATAACTTGCCTGCTCCTCGAAAAGCCTTGCCTGCGTATACAAAGCCTCATCCTCTATACTTTCACCCTTATGTATTTCAAGTATCGTATCCAGCATGGAAATAGCTTCTGAATTTCGCTTCTGAAATGCCAGCAGGTCTGCCCTGGCATACTTCTTAAGTGCAGTTTGAGTGCTATCTTCCTGGCTATTATCGTTGATGAGCAAGCTCAATTCCATGGCATCATTCGCGATCAATTGCGAGGTAGATTTTTTAAGAATATCAAGCTGAGTTTTCGCCCATTCAAAATCACCTTTATAATAACTTGTCTTAGCAACCTTGAATCTTGCATCCTGCGCCATAACATCGTTTTTCACCAGGTTTTGCACCTGTGAATAGTAGATCAAAGCCTGGTTGAACTTTTCCTGCATCACCAGGATATCTGCCAGCGCCATTTTGACTTTGGCTTTTTCGAAATTGGATAATTGCAGTTCCTGAGCGTTATCAAGTAAAGCGATCGCTGCTTCTTTTTTATCTCTTCGGAAAGCTTTAAAGTTTGCCAGATCGATCTGAAGTTCCAGCGTTTCATTATTTACTCCGTATTCTCCGATCAATTGCTCAAATTCCGATTCATGGTCATTCAAGCCTGCTGAAGTTACCGTTTCGGTTCTGAGTTTTAGTAATAGATGTCTGGCCTGTAAATTGAAAGCCGGTGAAGGCGATTCTTCGATTGCATAGGTCAGGATTTCCTGTGCTTCCTCAAATTGCTTCGCTTCCCGGGCCAGCAGTGCAAGATTGAGAATTCCCTGTAAGTTCTTTTCTCCTCTTATATAAATTGCGCGTTCCTGGGTAAAAGCTTTATCGTATTCCTGCTGCTGCACGAAAAGCCAGCTTAGCATTTGATTATATAATAATCTAGGATCTTCCTGTGAACGCTTCAGTAGTAATTTTCTAAAGTTGATATTGGCTTCCGTAGCTGGATCATCCGTGATATAACGACTAAATTCCCGGTTTGCCAGGCTATAAAATTTTGTATCATCTTCTATAAGATCGAGATAATTAGAGAACATCTTTTCTGTATTCCCCTGTTCCCCGTAGATCCTTGCGAGTTGCAAATTAAAGTTCTGAGCGGGATTGATCTCCATTGCGCGCTCGTAAGCCTTTACTGCATAGTCGAGCAAACTGTATTTCTCAAAACTTCGGGCAATAGAGTACGCATAATTAGGACGCGATTCACCCGCCTGCAAAGCTTCCTGGTAAAACTGTTCTGCTCGTTCCAGATTTTGCTGAAGTTCGTAGTTATGACCAATATCAATAAGGATAGCTGGACTATTTGCCGAAGCATTCATACGCTCCCGCAAAAGATCTTCCGCAGCTTTGAAATTTTCCAGTTGTTGATATGAACTTACAAGACCGTTAAAAATGATTGGATTGGAAGGATTATCCTCGTAGATATCCTTATAGATCTCAAGTGCTTTTTTGTATTCTCCCTGGTCGAAGAAATTCTTGGCAAGCTGCTCAGATTGTGCAACCGCTATAGAGCCCGTGAGCAGGAAAATCAGCATAAATAAAAAACAGCGCATATGTAAATATAAACATTTGCGCTGTTCCAGTATGGTGAACCTCAGGTTAATCGATCAAATCGAAACCGCAATATGGAACCAGAACTTCAGGAACTTTAATTCCATCTTCAGTCTGGTAATTTTCAAGGATGCCGGCAAGTACTCTTGGTAAAGCCAGGGCACTACCATTTAAAGTATGAGCCAGTTCCTTTTGATTCTCTTTATTCTTGTAACGTAATTTAAGTCGGTTTGCCTGGAAAGTTTCGAAGTTTGAAACCGAGCTTATTTCCAGCCATCTATCCTGAGCAGTAGAGAATACCTCGAAATCGAAAGTAAGCGCTGCCGTAAATCCAAGATCACCACCACAAAGACGCAAAATTCGATATGGCAGTTTCAGCTCTTTAAGTAGGTTTTTAATATGGTCTACCATCCCATCTAAAGCTGCGTAGGAGTTTTCCTGAGTTTCTACTCTTACGATCTCTACTTTATCAAATTGATGCAAACGATTCAATCCTCTTACGTGCGCTCCATATGATCCCGCTTCTCTTCTGAAACATGGGGTATAACCGGTACATTTAATTGGAAAGTCATTTTCGGACATTAAATTATCACGAAACATGTTCGTCATAGGAACCTCAGCCGTTGGGATCAGGTAAAGATCATCTTCGGTAACATGATACATTTGCCCTTCTTTATCTGGCAACTGTCCTGTTCCATAACCTGAAGCTTCATTGACCAAAAGAGGTAATTGATATTCAGTATAACCGGCCTCGGTTGCTTTATCCAGGAACCAGGAGATTAAGGCACGCTGTAATCTCGCCCCTTTTCCTTTATAAACCGGAAATCCTGCACCAGTGATCTTATTCCCTAGCTCAAAATCTATAATATCGTACTTCTTGGCCAGTTCCCAGTGTGGTTGAGAACCTTCGGCCAGTACCGGAACATCACCATCTTTAAATATCTCTACATTGTCCTCTTCGCTTTTACCAGCGGGAACAGATGGATGAGGAATATTTGGGACCGTATATAGCAACTCCTGCAGTTGAGTTGTAGTGCTATTTAATTTTTCTGAAAGATCTTTAGAATCTTCTTTTAACTTCCCGGTTTTTTGCTTTAAAACATTAGCCTTCTGGTGTTCCCCATTTTTGAACATGAGCCCTATTTCTTTCGAAAGCTTATTGGATGTTGACAGGGTATCATCTAATTGTGCCTGCGTGGACCTTCTGGTCTCATCCAGTTCAAGGATCTTATCGAATACTGCTTCAGCCTCAAAATTTCGTTTTTTGAGTGCCTGTATATATTCGTCTTTATGTTCTGCTATTTTGGAAACCTGTAACATAAGGCCTGAAAATTTTAAATGAAGTTGAAATTTTTATAAGCTGCAAATGTAGCAAAAGCAGGCTAGAAAATTAGTCTTCGGTAGAAGGTAAAATCCAGTCATGATGACGAAAATGCTGCCATTCTTCAGCCGCCAGATCTACCTTTGGATCGATCAGGGTTTTATATGGACCACGATTCACCCTGATTTTCCCTTCAGTATAAACCTCTATTTCCATACCTTTTTCAGCATATTCCTGCTCGAGTCTTTGCGCAAATTGCCAGATCATGTCTGGTTTGCTTGGTATGGCTCTTAGTTGTTTAGGCGAGAGATAATCTTCTTTCTGAACAATAATGGTGTCGCTGGTTCCTTTTTCCACCACTTTAAAAGTGATCCTGCCTCCTTTGCCACGAAGCATCATTCGCCAGCTTAAGCGATGTCCTTCTTCGGTCCAGAGTACATCGTCCTGGAAAAACCAGTGTCGTAATGGCAAAGCAACCTGTATGGCGAACCACACGGCCAGAGCACCAACAAAGATCTTATTCCAGGAAGGAACTTTGATCTCATTACCAGTGTAGAATTTCTTCTTTCCACGCAGAAATATTTTATTGATAGTTTCCGAAGGGAAAAAGAAAATACAGAAGGCAAGCGACATGTAAGGAAAGATGCCAATATGAAAGATAAAACTGTTGAACAGATGAAAGAATATCGCGGCGATAAATGCCATTATTCTTGTTCTTTTCCAAAGTAGTAATGGGATAATTAACAGATCAAAAAGGAGTCCGAAAGAAGTGATCGCGTAGCGAATCCAGGGTTGCTGAAGGAATTCTCCAACCAGCCAGTAATCTTTTTTGGAAGCCATAAGCATCGCAGGAAAACTGCCGTCCAGCCAGTCCGGGTAAAACTTAGCTACGGAAGCATACGTATACACGATCCATAACTGAAGTACGATCACTGCCCAGACCCATCTGGGCATGGAAATTTTGCTAATTTCCGGTTTTCTCCACGCATCTATCGAAAACCAGCGATGTGCCGGCAGAAAGCTCATGATAAAACATAGGAGCATGAGCAGGTAATAGTGATTGTTGTAAGAGGATTTCTGCATTAAATAAACGCCTGCCCACATGATCCCGTAGAGCACTATGGACATTCGATATTTGAAACCCAGCATAACAAAAATCCCGAAAACACCCATGATCGCGTAATACCAGATCATCCCGTTTCCAGGTAGCGGTTGAAGAAATTCGAAACCTATAAAATTGAAAGTGAATTCTGGCTCTATCATGGTTCGGCGAATCCAACCAGTGAAAATAGCACCAAAAGCTTCGATGGTGATCAATAATCCAAATAACGCACGAAATACAACGAGTGCTGAATTATCGACTTCTTTGAACAACCACCTATTCAGCATAATTATCCTTGATATATTGACTTGAAAATGCCTGGTCCTGCTTCATGGCGATCTTTAATTCTTCTACTGAATTAAATTTCTTTTCATCGCGGATCCTTACCAGCATTTCTATGGTAAATTCTTTTCCGTAGAGATCCTTATCAAGATCAAAAAAGTACGTTTCGATCGTTTGCTCCTTACCTCCTACGGTGGGATTCGTTCCAATGTTCATCATTCCAAAAATGTTTCGTCCATCTAAAACAGATCTTACTACGTAAACGCCATTCTTCGGTATTAGTTTATAATCTTCAGGAATTTCCATATTTGCAGTTGGATAGCCAAGGCCTTTGCCAATCCCTCTTCCTCTAACTATGATACCCTTCAGTGTAAATTCACTTTGAAGGTAAATATTGGCCTGTTCCACTCTTCCCTCTATAAGCGCTTTCCGAATTTTAGTGGAACTTACAGCTACCTGCTCCACATCCTGCTGGGAAATCTCTTCCACCTCGAAACCAAAATCCTTTCCAAATTGCTTAAGATCATTAATATCTGCGGTGCGATTACGCCCAAATCTATGATCGTAGCCAATAATGATCTTTTTCGCTTTTAGTTTATTGACAAGGATATCCCGTACAAATTCCAGTGCAGTAAGCCTGGAAAATTGATGTGTAAATGGATGAATTACAAGGTGATCTATTCCGGTTTGATCTAATAATTGCTTGCGCTCCTCGATCGTATTAATAAGCTTAATATCGCTTTCCTTCTGCAACACCATTCTTGGATGAGGAAAAAAGGTAAGCACTACCGAGTCGAGGTTATTGGCATGGGCAGAATTAACAAGGCGGTCTATAATCTTGCGATGTCCTGCATGAACACCGTCAAAAGTCCCTATGGTCACTACAGTTTGACGTTCACTACTAAATGAGTTTGCACCTTTATGCTCTTCCAAATCCTGTTATTTTCCGTTATATGAATTCATGGTATTGGAAACTCCAGCTGTTCCAAAGCTCAATATTAATTCTGCGGAAGTTTTTAAACGTTCCGGCATCTTCTTAAGTTCATCATCTTCCCATTCACCAAGTACATAATCTATTTGTTGTCCTTTGGCGAACTCATCACTGATTCCGAATCTAAAACGATTGTACTTTGTTGTATTTAATTGTGCCTGTATATCTTTAAGGCCATTATGACCACCATCGCTACCTTTGGTTTTGAGTCTCAAAGTGCCAAAGGACAGGTTAAGATCATCTGTTACCACAAGTAAATTCTCAAGATTGATCTTTTCCTTCTGCATCCAGTAATTCACTGCCTTTCCGCTAAGATTCATATACGTACTGGGCTTGAGAAGCACGAAAGTTCTTCCTTTGAATTTAAAGCTGGCAACGTCGCCCAGTTTCTGGGTTTCAAAGCTTACCTCTTTTTCTCTGGCAAGTTCGTCAAGGATCTTAAATCCTATATTGTGCCTGGTATTTTCGTATTTCGGGCCAATGTTTCCAAGGCCTACGATCAAAAATTTCTTCATGGGATCTATTTGCTTCCCGGTCTCTTTCTTACGTAATATCCTTCCGAAGAATGAAAGCATCCAATTTAGTTTTCGTAAAGATAAAATTTATCAGCTACTTTGAAATTAGATTACTAAAAACCGAATGATAAAATTCTGCTAATAAAAAAAGCATTCCGAAGTGGAATGCTTTTCTATATGAATTAAAGAATAAGACTAGTTGTCTTCTCCTTCTTTTACTGCTGCTACATCATCAGTCTCAGTAGCTGGCACTTCATCTGGAGCAACTTCATCTTCGTCCTCATCGTCATCAAGAGCGACAATATTACGGGATGTTCTTACCTGGCAGATTACTGTGTTATCTGGATGTTGGATCACATAATCCTCACTAGCAACACCAGTTACATAAAGTTTCTGACCAATTTTAAGTTTAGATACATCTGCAACGATGTAATCTGGAAGATCTCCGGGTAAACCTCTTACCTTAAGACGACGAAGGTTGTATCTTAGTACACCACCGTTCTTAACCCCTCTTGCAACACCTTCAGTGTGAACAGGAATTTCCATTGTAATTGGCTTATCATCGAAGATCTGGTAGAAATCGATGTGAAGGATAGCATCATTCACTGGGTGAAATTGAATATCCTGAAGAATCGCATCAAAAGATTTTCCATCTTTCAATTTAATTTTAACTGTATGTACATCTGGAGTGTACACAAGGTCTTTGAATGAGATTTCCTCTGCTGCAAAGTGTAGTGGATCACCTTCTACGCCGTACAATACGCAAGGAACCTGTCCAGCATTACGTAGTGCCTTCGTTGCCTTCTTGCCTACGCTTTCTCTTTTAGATCCGTTGATCGTAATTGATTTCATTATTGTAATTTAAAGTTATAACAAATGTCGTCGGGTCCGCTTTGGACTGCCTTCATTTGCCAAAATTTTGAGGTTGCAAAAGTAAAGCTTTTTCTGAATCTATAAAATACTG
This sequence comes from Christiangramia sp. 3-2217-3z, assembly GCF_051195275.1. Classification (NCBI taxonomy): domain Bacteria; kingdom Pseudomonadati; phylum Bacteroidota; class Flavobacteriia; order Flavobacteriales; family Flavobacteriaceae; genus Christiangramia; species Christiangramia sp. 3-2217-3z. Next base: position 385,850 of record NZ_JBNJLI010000002.1, read on the forward strand.
ATCCTTAAAAAGTTCAGATGGATTACAGAGATCATGATTTTGGTATCTCTAACTGGAAGTTCATCTATTATTTGTATAAATTGAAACTCAATTAATTCTGAAGTACATGGAGAACCCATCTGAAACTGTAAATGCCAATAAGCGAATCGCCGCGATCGATCTTGGTACGAATTCTTTTCATGCCGTTTTGGTAGATATTTATCCTGACGGAAGTTTTAGAACAGTAGACAAGCTGAAGGAGATGGTCATTCTTGCCGAAAAAGGAATGGAGAATAAATTGAGTGAAGAAGCCATGCAACGTGGCCTTGACGCCATAAAAAGGATAAAATTTCTATGCGATAGCATGGATGTGGAAGAAATTATCGCCTTTGCTACTTCAGCCATTAGGGAAGCCACCAATGGAGGAGATTTTATTCAGCGAATGAAAGCTGAATCTGGCATTAAAGTAAGAGCGATTTCGGGTAGTAAGGAAGCAGCATTGATTGGTTTGGCGGTTCAGCATAGTATAGCACTTTCCGAAGAACTGGTATTGATGGTGGATATTGGAGGAGGAAGCGTGGAATTTATTCTGGGTAATAATGAAGAGTTCCTCTATTCCCAAAGTTTAAAACTCGGTGTTGCCCGTATGGCTGCAAAATTCGTTTCTCATGATCCTATTAGCAAAGAAGAGATCAAAGCTTTAAAAAAATATTATAAACAGGAACTCGGGGAGCTTTCAGAAATACTTGCAAAACATCAAGTCAGAACCATAATTGGAAGTTCCGGAACCATGGAAAATATAGGCGCCATGATCGCCAACAGGAATTCTCATACGGCCAATATGAGCCTGAACGAACTGGTTTTTGATGTTTCAGAATTTAAAAAACTCTACAAGGATTTTATTCAGCTTGATCGCAAAGAACGTGAGGATATAAGTGAGCTGGATGAAAAAAGAATAGATATCATTAACCCGGGAATGGTGCTGGTAAAATATCTTATCAAGGAATTTAATATCGAAGAAATTAAAATTTCTGAAGCTGCGCTTAGAGATGGGATGATCCTCGATTTTATTAAAAAGGAACGTCCAAAACTTGATCTTGTCGCTAATTATCCTGAACCGCGTAAGCGTAGTGTCCATGAACTTTTACGCAAATGCCACTGGATGGAAGATCACTCCCGGCATGTGGCAGCGATGAGCCTGCAGTTATTCGATGCTTTTCAAAAAGATCTGAAACTGGAAGAAGGAGATCGGGAACTACTGGAATATGCAGCATTAATGCACGATATTGGATATTATATCAACTATCGCAAACATCATAAGCATGCACTTTATATTATTAGGCATGCAGATCTACGTGGTTTCAACGAGGATGAGATCAATATCATGGCGCACACCGCTCGCTATCACCGAAGAACTGTTCCTAAGAAGAGACATTATTTATATAAACAGTTATCAAAAAAACTACGCAAGAGGATCGAGAAACTAGCCGCTTTACTCCGACTTGCCGACGGCCTGGATCGCAGTCACTATCAGAACGTCCAGGAACTGGAGATCATTAAATCTTCAGAAAAGATCAGGTTGCAAATAACAACTTTAGGGGATCCGGAACTGGAAGTCTGGGGAGGTTTACGCAAAGCAGATCTGCTGAAGGATATTACCGGAAAAGAGATCGAGATCATCACGATAGAAAGTCAAAAGAACCAGAATCAAGCATAAAAAAAGCCGGTATAGAACCGGCTTTTTTATATTATATCGAATGCTTAAGTTACATGATAAACTTTTCACTGATGGAGCGATTATCATTCACACTCTTCATCACATCTGCAAAAAGATTTGCACAGCTCACTACCTTGATTTTCTTGCTTTTCTTTCTTAATGGAATAGAATCTGTCACAATTAATTCCTCAAGTTTAGATTTTTCAACGCGCTCGTAAGCTTCTCCAGAAAGTACAGGGTGCGTACAGATGGCACGAACGCTTAAAGCTCCGCGTTCCATCATAAGATCTGCAGCTTTGGTCAAAGTCCCTGCGGTGTCTACCATATCATCTACCAGGACTACATTCTTCCCGGTGACGTCTCCAATGAGCTCCATATGGGAAATCACATTTGCTTTTGCTCTTTGCTTATAGCAAATTACCACATCGGTTTCTAATGCTTTAGAATATGCGTAAGCTCTTTTAGAACCACCCATATCTGGAGATGCGATGGTAAGGTTGTCCAGACCAAGATTTTTTAAGTAAGGAAGAAACACTGTGCTTGCGTATAGATGATCCACAGGTTTTTCGAAAAATCCCTGGATCTGGTCGGCATGAAGATCCATGGTAATGATCCTGGTTGCCCCGGCAGTTTCGAGAATACTTGCAATCATTTTAGCGGCAATAGGCACACGAGGTTTATCCTTTCGATCCTGTCTAGCCCAGCCAAAATAAGGCATTACAGCCGTGATATGTCTTGCTGAAGCGCGTTTTGCAGCATCCAGCATTAGAAGCATCTCCATTAGATGGTCACTACCCGGATGGGTAGAGCCAATGATAAAAACCCTACTTCCTCTTACAGACTCTTCGAAAGATGGCTGAAATTCACCATCGCTATACGTGGAAGTGATCACATTCCCAAGATGAGTACCGTAATGATCGGCGATTTTCTCGGCCAGCGCCTGGCTTTGTGTACAGTTAAAGATTTTAGCTTCCGTAGTCGGCATTTGTTGTGTTGTTTAGTTGGGTTTGTTATTGTGCCGTAAATTTAGAAAAACTTCCGCGCGAACAGGTCATAATTTGCTAACGGAATTTTAAAAATTACAGTTTCCTTGTTTGATGATACAGATCAAACACTAAATCTGCTTTCCCCATTCATCCAATCCACGCAGAATATGCTCCAATGACCTTCCTTTTCCAGTAAGTTGATATTCAACTTTGGGAGGAACCACCGGGTAAACCTTACGGGAAACGAGTAAGTCCTTCTCCAGTTCACGTACTGTTTGCGTGAACATTTTATTGCTGATATCAGGAATTCTGGATTTGAGAATACCAGATCTTTCCGGACCATCTAGTAAATGATAGAGCACCAAAGGTTTCCATTTTGTACCAATTAAATTCATGGTCGCATTTAAAGGACAAATATTCTTAGACATAATTTTAGACACAAAGCTCTGGAAACCTACTATTTACTCTTTTAGTAACCTATACCACTTATAGGTAACTTATTGTTTACGAGACGAATATACCTTAATTTTGAGATTCTAAAGAAGAATGTTATGAGAAAAGAAAACGCTTATCCAAGATCATTTTCACATATTGGAATCACCGTTCCAGACCTTCAGAAAGCTGTAGATTTTTATGCTGAAGTAATGGGATGGTACACGATTATGCAGCCAGCGAAGGTAGAGAAAGACCCTGATACTGCTATTGGACAAATGTGTATCGATGTATTTGGAAATGACTGGGAAGAATTTGAGATCGCACATATGTCTACTTCAGACGGTGTTGGAATCGAGTTATTCTCATTTTCTAAGGGCAAAAAAGAAGCGCCAGAATTCAACCCATTTAACACAGGATTGTTTCATTTCTGTGTACAGGATCCTGACATTGAAGGTCTAATTGAAAAAATTGTGGCAAATGGTGGGAAACAGCGAATGCCCATTAGAGAATATTATCCAAAAGAGAAACCTTTCAAAATGTGTTATGTTGAAGATCCTTTTGGGATCGTATTTGAAATTTATACGCATAGTTACGAACTCACTTATTCATCTGGCGCCTATTCAGAATAGAATAGTGAACTGAAATATATACCTTAAGACCTATTTAAACGTTCTAATTCGATGTTTACTCAGGCTGTTTTCAGGTATTTCAAGGAGATCAACACATACAATGTTCCGCTAGCGATCATTATTGGGATCGCTGCCGGACCCTTGTATGCCCTGCTTATTTTTAGCAGTTTTGGTATTTTTATAGGTATGCTTGCATTCGATTATTTTAAAAAGCATCAATACTATATGTATGAGAACCTTGGATTTAGCAAATCATTCCTGCTAAGTCGTGTTTTTATTCTTAATATTCTGATTTCTGTTAACTGCGGAATAATCCTGTTGCTATTTTGAGAATTCTTCAAGCCCGAAATATTCACAAAACCTATGCAGATAAAATTCTGAATGATCTGAATTTTAAATGCAAAACAGGTGAAATTATCGGAATCTTCGGTAGAAATGGTACTGGCAAATCTACATTTCTAAAAATTCTCTTCGGAAAAGTAAAACCTGACCAGGGTAGTATTTATCTTAATGAACGGGAACTGACATCATCCTCCATCATTTTAGAAAAATTGATTGCCTATTTGCCACAGGATAGTTTTCTTCCGAAGAATACAAAAGTGCAGGATATAATTCCATTTTTTCATCCAGACGGAGAGGCTCAGGATCGTATTTTTTACGCTAAAGGAGTAGGGAATTTTGCTTCCAGAAAGATTAAAGAACTAGCCATTGGACAGCGAAGGTATCTGGAATTACTTCTTTTAGGCAATCTTGAACACCCGTTTTTGCTACTAGACGAACCATTTTCTATGGTTGAACCTCTTTACAAGGAGCGCATTATAGAGTTTATTACAAACCTGAAAGCTAGAAAAAGTATTATCATCACAGATCATTATTACCAGGATGTTCTGAATGTCGCCTCTAAAAATTTTCTTCTGAAAAATGGGAGTTTAGTCAGTATTTCTTCTGAAGCCGATCTGCTTGCCGAGGGTTATCTGAAAGCGTAAAACTCCCTGATTTTTTATATTTTGCAGATATAAACGTAAAAGAAGAGGTTTCTTCTAGATGAAAATCGCAGACAGTTTTGAATATACAAGAACGGCCATTTGGACACAATTTAATCTACAAACCTATAGGATGGCTGTATCTACACGCCCTGCATTCAGAAAAAACAGCCAAATCTCTATTGAGTGAAAAGTTTAATAATAGGTATGATCTTGCAGGTAGCCGTATAGTCCTGAACCTGTTTAGTTTTTTCATTCTTGCCTTGTTTGTGATTTTTATAGTAAGCTTCCTCCTTAAATCTATACAGTATTTCATTTCATGATCTGAAATAGAAAAGGGCAGCAAATTGCCACCCTTTTTCTTATTGTATCAAGTAATATTAAGCCTTAATATCGTAACGATCCAGGTTCATCACCTTATCCCAGGCCTTCACAAAATCTTTTACAAATTTCGCTTCAACATCATCTGTTGCATAAACCTCAGCCAGTGCTCTTAATTCTGAATTTGATCCAAAAATAAGATCCACTCTGCTTCCGGTATATCTCACATCACCAGTTCTTCTATCTCTTCCTTCAAAGAATTGATCATCTTCTGAAGTTGCCTTCCAGGTCACTCCAAAATCAAGGATATTCTTAAAGAAATCGTTCGTTAATTGTCCCGGTCTGTCTGTGAAAACTCCATGTTTGGAACCATCGTAATTGGCACCTATAGATCTCATTCCTCCTACCAGAACTGTCATTTCAGGGGCAGTTAGAGTTAGCAATTGTGCCCTATCGATCAACAATGCTTCAGCTGAAGCGGAGATGTTATCCCTGTTTCCGAAGTAGTTTCTAAAACCATCTGCATTAGGCTCCAATGGTTCAAATGCTTCCACATCGGTCTTTTCCTGGGTGGCATCTGCACGTCCCGGAGTAAATGGCACTTTTACATCATGTCCTGCATCTTTAGCTGCCTTCTCAACTGCTGCACAACCGGCAAGTACGATAAGGTCTGCAATAGATACTTTTTTAGAATCCTGTGAATCGTTGAAATCTGACTGAATTCCTTCCAACGTCTGAATCACTTTCCCTAATTGTGCCGGATTGTTCACTTCCCATCCTTTTTGCGGAGCTAAACGTACACGTGCTCCATTAGCACCACCACGTTTATCTGAACCTCTAAAAGTTGAAGCCGAAGCCCATGCTGCAGAAACCATCGCTGCAGTAGAAAGTCCGCTATCAAGAATTTTAGATTTTAAGCTTTCCACATCCTGATCGTTGATGATCTCATATTCAACTTTTGGAATAGGATCCTGCCATAACAGTTCCTCCTGTGGAACTTCTGGACCTAAATATCTTTCGATAGGTCCCATATCACGATGGGTTAGTTTAAACCACGCACGGGAATAAGCATCTGCAAACTCTTCAGGGTTTTCAAGAAAATGTCTGGAGATCTTTTCATATTCTGGATCCATCTTTAAAGAAAGATCTGTCGTCAACATAAATGGTGCATGTTTCTTATTCGGGTCATGCGCATCTGGAACAGTTCCCGCTCCGGCATTATCCTTTGGCTGCCACTGGTATGCTCCACCAGGCCCTTTAATACATTCCCAGTCGTACTTGAATAGATTTTCGAAGTACGTATTACTCCATTTTGTTGGAGTATCTGTCCAGGCTCCCTCAATACCACTAGTGATGGTATCGGCCCCTTTTCCAGAATTGTAGGTATTTTGCCATCCCATACTCTGCATTTCGATCCCTGCAGCAGCTGGTTCAGCTTCCACGTATTTTTCAGGATCTGCAGCACCGTGAGTTTTTCCGAAGGTGTGACCACCTGCGATCAAGGCAACAGTTTCGTAATCGTTCATCGCCATTCTTCCGAAGGTATCACGAATATAGCCAGCCGACTCTACCGGATCTGGATTACCGTTATGTCCTTCAGGATTTACATAAATTAATCCCATATGCGCTGCTCCAAGCGGACTTTCAAGATCGCCTTCAGCATATCTTTCTTCATTATCCAACCATTCGCTTTCAGATCCCCAGTAAACATCATTTTCTGGTTCCCATACATCTTCACGACCACCGGCAAATCCAAACATTGGCAAGCCCATAGATTCATGAGCACAATTCCCGGCTAGCACCAGTAGATCTGCCCAGGACAGTTTTCTACCATATTTCTTTTTAATTGGCCATAATAGTAATCTCGCCTTATCGAGATTCGCGTTATCTGGCCAGCTATTTAGCGGAGCAAATCTCTGTTGTCCAGAACCAGCTCCTCCACGACCATCTCCAATCCTGTACGTACCGGCACTATGCCAGGCCATACGTATAAAAAATGGTCCGTAGTGACCATAATCTGCCGGCCACCAGTCCTGGGAGTCGGTCATTAGATAATAAAGATCCTGCTTCACCGCAGCCAGATCAAGACTTTTGAATTCTTCAGCATAGTTAAAGTCATCGTCCATAGGATCGGTTAACGTAGAATGCTGTTTTAATATATTGAGGTTTAGCTGATTTGGCCACCAGTCCCGGTTGGATGTCCCATTACCGGCAGAGTTCTTTAGAGCTCCACCCATAAATGGACATTTACTGGATTCATTGACTTCCCAAACCTTATGATTATCGTCGCTTCCAGAATTATTTTTTCCCATTTTGTTAAGTATTAGATTAATAAATTGGATTAGAATTCGAATTTACGAAAAGGTACTCGATAATTTTTATCTATAGTTTTTATATAATGATAGTTATATCAAATAGCTCACTACCGAATTGCTGTAATTTATACAATTAAAGTTTTCAAACCTAACCGTGAAAAGTTTAATTTTTAATATTAATTTTAAGCCTTAATTTAATAAAAAACTGAATACTTAGAGTCCCTACACTGCACTGTATCTTATATAAAGATAATGATGAAGTTGCTCAAATCTATAGACTGGCTCCTGATCCTGTTTTTAATCATACTTGCTATTATTGCGAGTGTTATTATTTCTGAATGGAATTCTATTGTAGATTTTTGTCATGACATCATTTAATTTTTGATAGATTGCTTTTTCTGAAATTCGATTTTGAATTATAAAAATTTTGCCGAACCTATATGACACCCAGGTCTGAAAACCCCAATCCTGAAACAGATCATAACCACGATGAATTTGAAGACAATAACATAACAGAACTTATTCCCGCACTATATTCGAAAAGAGTAATTTTCATGTTCTGCCTGCTCTTCTCCACGATCTTTGGAGCAGTTATTCTTATGAGTAACCTGAACAGCATTAAGGAGAATAAAGGAAAATGGCAGGTATTGCTTTTTGCACTTTTATATACTGCTGGTCATGCTTATACCGTTTTTAATTTTTCTACTACTTACATTGGCTTAATGCTGAATTTAGGCGGCGCTTTGATCCTAACAGAATATTTCTGGAACAGGTATATAGGGATGGAAAGAGAATTTATCCGGAAAAGTTGGACCAAACCAGCGATAGTTTCGGCGTTAATTACTGTACCACTTATTGTAGCAGCTGTACTTACTACACAGTAACTTGTTGATCATGGAAACTGGCCTTTTTCTAGTTGGCTTCAGAAAAATAAAGGATGAATTTGCGGAAATTTCTCACGAACGCATAACTGATTTATTCTTTTAGTTTGGTATCTCGATCACTAAAATTGCAATAGACCTGATTTTTAAAAAGGGGGAGGCTATGAGATATTCCGTGGAAATGATGTACCTGATCTTCGGATGTTTCCTATTTACATTTTACGGAGATTCTAGAATCAAAATGTTAAACAAAACCGATAAGTCTGCTAAATGAGCACACTGCGCTTTCAATTTTTGATATATTTAAATAAAAAGAACAATTATGGCTTCAGAAGGAAAGATCGAAATTGAGAGTAAGATAAATGCAAAACTAGACCAGGTTTGGGAATACTGGACTAAACCTGAACATATTACCAAATGGAACAAAGCCAGCGAAGATTGGTTATGTCCCAACGCCGAAAATGATCTTAAGGATGGCGGAAAGTTTAAATATCGAATGGAATCTGAGGATGGAAAAGTCGGTTTTGATTTCGCCGGAACTTATAAAGAGGTCAAGGAAAAAGAGAAACTTACCTATGAACTTGAGGATGGTAGAAATGCTGAAGTAACTTTTTCAGAAGAAGATGGGAACGTAATGATCAAAGAGACTCTGGATACAGAAGATGAGAATCCGGTAGAACAGCAAGAGCAAGGCTGGAAATCTATTCTTGAAAGTTTTAAAACTTATGCTGAAGAGCAATCATAACAAAAAAAGGCCGGAAAAATTTCCGGCCTTTTTTTTCTGTTTATATAAGAACTCCTATTGATCATCCAATTGAACAGCATCGGTATCTGCTCCCATGTTTTTCAAAGTTTTGTTGATCTCTTCCGTCATTTCAGGCGGTCCGCACACATAGAATTGTTTACTAAGATCAGATATATTGCTTTTCAGAAATTCCTCGTTCAAATAAGCATTTGTATAATTTGTGTCTTCCTGATCTGTAATAACATAAGTAGCATTATTACCCAGCATGCTATCAAGCTCCTCTTTTAGCATAATATCCTTATCGGTCTTATTGCTGAAGAATAAATTCATGCCCTCCAGTTTATCTTTCTTCTTAAGATCTCGAAGCATAGAAATATATGGTGTGATCCCGGCTCCTCCGGCAATGATATATCCGGGACCTTTATATTCGATGGCACCCCAGGTATCTCTTACAATCAGTTCATCACCTTCCTTCAGTTTAGATAATTGCTCCGTGACTCCGTCATGATCTGGATAGATCTTGATAGTAAACTCGAGATGCTCGTCTTCGTTTAAACTGGTGAAAGTAAAAGGTCTTTTTTCATCTTTCCACTCTTCCTGGTTGATCGAAATTTCTGTGGCATGTCCCGGCGTAAACTCATAGCCTTCGGGTCTTTCAACAATGAATTGCTTTACATCGTGCGTTACCTGCCCAATCGATTTGATCTTCACTACCATTTCCATAAACTTTTTTATTTTCAAGATAGTGGAAATGAGAGCACAAGTCAAATACGCAGCTCAATGGCAGAAGTATTTTAACCTTACTTAACGCCTGTGCTTCTGCATTTAAGGAAGTTTAGGAATTGATCTCTTGCATCACTTCTGAAAAAATGCGGTACGATCTAAGTCTATCTTCCTGATGGTAAATATGAGAAGCAACAATAACTTCATCAACACCGGTATCCTTCAGAAATTCTTCAGCTTTGTTTTTGATGTGCTCTTTGTCTCCTACGAACGAATATTTCAGCATTCGCTGTAAAGCGGGATTATCGCGAACTTCACGTAATTCAGCATCCATTTCAACCGGTTTTTGCAAATAATCCAGATTCCCTGTAAGTACACCTACCATCATTCTAAGCGAACTGGTAGAAAGTTTCTCAGCTTCCTCGTTGGTTTCTGCGGCGGTCACATTGATCCCTGCAATAGTATAAGGTTTATCAAGATATGCTGAAGGCTGGAATTCCCTGTAATAAATTTCCATTGCCTCAAATAACTGTCCAGGTGCAAAATGACTGGCGAAAACATAGGGAAGTCCCTTTTCTGCTGCTACATGCGCACTATCTGTGCTCGAGCCTAAAATATACATGGGTACATTAACCCCTTCGGCAACCGTAGCTCTCACTTTTGTAGATTCTAAGTTATTCTTAAAGTATCGCTGAATTTCATCAATCTCATGCGGAAATTTAAAAACAGAATTCATGCGATCACTTCGAATCGCGTGCGCAGTAACCTGATCGGTACCCGGAGCTCTGCCAAGTCCCATATCGATCCTGTCTGGATATAGCGACCCTAAAGTCCCAAACTGTTCAGCAACAATTAACGGAGAGTGATTTGGTAACATAATCCCTCCACTTCCAATACGAATACTATCTGTTTTGGCAGCGACATGACTCATTAGGACGGTTGTTGCAGAACTCGCGATGCTCACCATATTGTGATGCTCAGCGAGCCAGAGTCTTTTATATCCCAGTTTTTCTCCCTGCTGAGCAAGGTCTACGGTATTTTTAAAAACCTGAGAATGTGAAATATCCTGGCCGACTACTGCAAGATCCAGAATAGAGTAATTTTTATGTTTGGTCATAAATTTAAAATTTGAAGCCTGCATCTCTACAGGCCGGGATTTCGTCTCAACTCTATCCAAAACCTTACAGTGATCAAACTTGAAAAAAACAGTGCAGATCTTCTGAAGTGAAAAATACAGCTTTTAACTTGAAGCAGAATGTTGTAGAGAACGAATCTAGATTGTAGGCATGATAAGAAGTGTATTTTATTTGTATCCTCAACACTCTTGTTCTAGAATACTGAAAGCAGAAAGTGATCTGAATTTTGCCATATACCGCCGGATGATTGCAAAGAAAAACCCTCACAGAATTCTGTAAGGGTTTTTAAGTACTCGAGGCGGGAGTGCCTGAAAATTCGTTTAGGCCGGTTCTACTGGACTTTTCAGGCAGTCTATTTTGGAGTGTCCCCGAATTAGACACCTTTAACTTAAGATTAACCTTCAGAAACATCTAATCAATCTAAATAAGAACAATCTGATCAGGTTTTAATTATTCTACCTTTATCTAAATTGATTATATTAGAAAGTCTTAATTCTAAAAAATATATTAGATGATATTAAAATTGTTTTGAAAGACTAATTCCTGCTCCAAATATGGGTTCTTTGATAGAGTTAAATTCAAAACCTAATTTAAGATCGGCCTGGATTGGAAGATTTAATACTCGCCATTTTGAGTAAAAGTTAAGAACATCCTCATTTAAGCCTTCTAAATTTAAAGGGGATCTATAAGTTCCCTCATTGTGCGCATAACTTAATAATATCTTATAGGGAAATGTATGAAAATAGCTAGAAAACTGACCACTTATTCCTAAATGATGAGCAATAAACTTGTTGTTTATTATCTGATTTATTTCTGAGTTATAAGTGAAAAATGGAGCTCCTATAATCCTTTCTTTATAAGTCCAGCCTGAATTATAAACTAATTTGTGGGAAAGATAATTATCAGCACCCCATCTATTAACATTATTACTTTGATTTTTAGTGTAGTAAAACTCATAAAGAACTGAATTTACTATTTTATTTTTATTATTTGCTTCAATATTGATCCCATATCTCCCATCTGGAAAGTTTGCAAAACGACTACCTGAACCATCTTCAAATAAATTATTAAAGATCAAACTCAAGGTATAATCCCTGTAATCTTTAGAAACGTAAAGTTCCCATGACCCTAAATGGTTACCTAAAGCATTATTAATATCTCCCTGATTTGCACCTACATCCCCTTCGCTACCACTTATTATTCTAAGGTAGTCTGAAAATCTTTTAGGTTGCTGACCTAATTCAGGTGACTCCCCCCCCCATTGTACAAAATGTTTTATTCCTGCTTTAAACATCCATCCTTTTAAAGAATGATATATGATATACAAACTTTTATGATGTAATCTTACATTTTTTACATATCTATCACTGCCTAGTAAATATTCATTCCAAGAAGCTTCAAAAGCAAATTTTTCATGTGGTTCTAAATAAATTGGACCATTGGTTTTTAATTGAAGTCCGGGCATTGGGCGCGCATTTAAGGACCATAATATATTTTCATTGGTTGCACTTAATCCATTGTATACTTCAGGCTCCTGCTTTCTTCCTGCTATAATCTGAAACCATTTGTATTGAAAATCAACATACAATTCATCAACAAAAATTACATCTTCAAAAGCGTCTTGATAGAACATCCCTCCACCAAATTCTAGACTTGTATTCTCCGAAATATTGAAATTTAATTTCCCGTTAATCCATCCATCAATATTAGTTTCTTCTGAAACCCTACCTTGCTGATTGGAATAAAACCAAAATGGTAATTCCTCTTTAGACGAAGAATAACCTTCTAAATTTACACTTCCGGAAAAGTCTACCTGCGCAGTTAGACCAGAGGTTAAAATTAAAAAAAGACCAAATAGATTCAGCTTCATAATTAAAGGAAAAAAGCCCTGAAAAATTTCAGGGCCTAATTTATAATCCGAATAAAAGTCTTACCAAAAAGCAGCTTTATTCTTTAATCTGCTTAAAAAGGATTTCTTTTCTTCTCCATAAGCGTAGCCATACTTGTTACCGTATCCAAAATTAGCAAGCTTTACATCATTCAACACGAAACTTACATCATGCAGTTTTCCGTCTTTTTTGGCATCTTTTGCAAAATTCAGTAGTTTCTTTTCAGTATATCCAGCACGAACTACGTAAAGGGTAATATCTGCCCATTTATTAATCAAAAAAGTATCGGTCACTAAAATGGTAGGAGCGGTATCTACAATTATATAATCGTAAAGTTCTTCCAGTTCTCTAAACATTTCACCTGTTTTCTGCCTTCTCCATAGTTCTGAAGGATTGGGAGGTATGCTTCCAGATGGCAGAAACTCCAGATTATTAGAATTATTTGACTTCACTACTAAATCTGGCAATTTCAAACTATCATTTGCTAAATAATCACTTACACCCAGCTTATTTCTTGCATCCTCCTCAAAACGCTGTAATTGCGGATTACGTAAATCCGCTCCAATAATAAGCACCCTTTTATTTGTATTCGCAAGAGTGAGCGCAAGATTATAGGAAACAAGCGTTTTACCTTCTCCTTTGACAGTTGAAGTTACAAAGATGGTATTACCTTTTTCCTTATCCGCAGTATTCACAATAAGATATTGTAAGTTAGTATGAAGAATTCTAAAAGCTTCCGCAAGTACACTTCTATCATTTTTTAAAATCATTTCATCCTCTTTACGGGCTACTTTAGGAATCTCACCAACTAAAGGAATTTCTTTAACCATATTTGAAACATCTTCGCGGTTCTTCACTTTGTTATTCAGTAAACTTTTAAGGTAAATGATTAGAAATGGAATCAATAGACCCAGAATTAGAGCGGCAAGTAAAATAATTTTTGGTTTAGGGCTAACCGGATCCATAGAGCTATAGGCCCTGTCTACGATCTTAGCCTTGGGAGCAGTTACCGCCAGACTTAGGGAATTTTCTTCACGCTTTTGCAATAAAAACAAGTAAAGCGATTCCTTAATATTCTGCTGTCTTTCGATTCCACGATACTGTCTTTCCTTACCTGGAACCGCTGAAATTTTTGAGTTTATAACCGAGCCTTGTCTTTCCAGTTCTTGCTGCGATACTCTCAGGTTTGATCTTAGTCTCTCGAAACTAGCCAGTACATTTCCTCTAATTTGTACAATTTGACTATTCAGTCTTTTTACCACCGGGTTCTTTTCTGTAGAACCACTTAAGATCCTGTTACGCTCCAGTACGAGGTTGTTATATTCTTCAATACTGGTATTGACTGATTGCTCCTGAATTCCAAGATTCGCCGGAAGCAGGTCAGATCCGGACTCGCTATTTAAATAACTGATCATGGTATTGGCCAGCTCCAACTGAGTTCCTATTTCCTGTTCACGTTTATTGTAATCGCTTACATTTTCAATAAACATTTCAGATTCAGCTTCAATATCAGTTAGCTGGTTCGCTTCTTTAAAGTTCTCCTTTCCGGTTTCTACCGAATCCAGTTCTTCATTGATGATCTGTAAGCGTTCATCTATAAAAGTAGCCGTATTTCGAGCTACCAGATTTTTATCCTGTATCGCTTCCTGGTTATATTCAAAGATCAACTGATCTAAAATATCCCGTGCTTTTGCTTTTACTGCATCATCAAGTCCTAATTCAATAAGGCTCGAGTTTTGATCGGTAAGATTGACCTGCAACTTCGATCGATAATTTGAAACTACCGATTCAAGATTAGAAAACCTTACCATCATATTTGGAATTTCATTATCCTTTCCTAATTCAAATTCCGTGTTTTCCACAAGAATAACATCTGCGAATGGAAGTGAAATAGGCTGACCAATTTTTCCTTTTATACTTTTCTCAGTCTCAAAATTTATTAATTGAAGGCCATCATCTTCTTTAATAGAAATCCTAAAATTATTTCCGGCCACTTTAGAATATCTGGCCAGAGCTTTTTCATCTATTTTAAGTACCTGAACAAAATAAGGCGTATTAAGATAAAGCTCGGCACTTTTAATAGCATCCTCATCAAAATAAGAAATATTTAAATTAAGAGCCTTGACCACATTGGTCATCATACGTTTAGAGCGAAGAATCCCAATTTCATTTTCAATGGAATTTGTACCCATTCCACCCAACAAACCAAGATCGGCAAAAGCAGCCATTTCTGAAGATGGAGATTTAGCCTTTTCATCTTTAATGATTATACTGGCTAAAGTATGGTAAATAGGAGTAGTTGTTTTTAAATAGGTAAAAGCAATAACAACACATATTAAAACTCCCAGTACAAACCAAGGCCAGTGTTTTGAATACTTCTCCAGTTCTTCTCGTAAATCAATCTCCTCTTCCTGTGGATGATTATTTGGATTATTTTGTGCCATACTTAATTGGTAATTAAAACTGCTAATGAAATTAATACGGAAGCGATAGAAATATAAACCCCGGCATTACGATTATAACTGGCAGATTGCATCTGTGCTCCATTGGGCTCCACATAAACCACATCATTTTGTTGTAGATAATAAAAAGGAGAATTGATCACATTAGGATTGGTAAGATCCAGATATTCATGGATCTTTTTTCCATTCTGTTCTCTCATTACTAACACATTATCCCTTCTTCCGTAAATTGTAAGGTCTCCGGCAAAACCTAAAGCTTTAGGAAGACTCAAATATTCATCACGAATATCAAAAGTTCCCGGTCTCAATACTTCTCCCAGAACACTTACCTGAAAGTTAACCAGACGTACGTTTACAATAGGATCTTGTACATATTCGCTTATCTCTGTTTTTAATTTCGCTGAAAGGTCCTGGCGATTGAGTCCGGCAACATTCACGGTTCCCAAAACAGGAAATTCAATATTTCCATCTGAATCTACCAGATAGGTTTGTAATTGCTGCCTTCCGTTCACTGAAAGTCCGCCTAGTTCTGATCCACCCTGAGGAACTCCAATAACAGGCAGGTTAAATGGCATCGCAGCTTCCTGCTCCGGGGCAGAAACACTAATCGTCAAAAGATCGTTATGTTTGATCTTAAGGCTGTTATTTTGATTCTGATCTATTTTAGCCTCCGCTTTTTCTAAACCCTGGAAATAGACGATCTCCTTTCTGGAGACACAGGAAGTAATAAGCAACAACAATAGTGCAGCAAATGGCGCTTTAAACAGTATGTTTAAATTCATTTTATTTTAAATTTTTGCGAATATATAATTATAAAATAGTTAAAGAAGTGTGAAGAATCTGAATGTTCAGATATACTTTGTTATTTCCTTTGATCAGTTCTCTAAGTTATTTGCTCCGTGCACCTTTAAAAAATATCGATTTAAATGCCAGAAAAAAGTATTTAAAATCTGTTGTTATCGGAGCTTTTTCATATGCTTCCAGATATTTCATTTCTGATGCAATGATTTCTTCTAAAGTTTTAGGCATATCTGCATAAAACGGAGGTAGTAGGCCTGGTTTTGTCCTTGTTCTTTTTTCCTGGAGCTCTTTTGTATAGAGATTAAAATATTGCTGACTTAATGGACGTACCCCGATCAGTTTCATTTCCCCTTTAAAGAAATTAATAAACATCGGTAATTCGTCAATCCAAAATTTACGGAAAATTTTACCTTCTTTTGAAATTCGAAAATCATCTTTAAATTTTCCACCCTCCTGTAATTCATTTTTTCGAAAGATATAATCCTGCAGGTATTCTGAAAAAGGGTGCATAGTTCTTAACTTATATACTTTTATAAGATTTCCATCTTTGCCTACCCTTCTCAATTTTATCAATGGCCCGTAACTGGGGTATTTATCATAGACCGGTTCCTTGATTTTACGCGCGGTAAAATAGGTTTCCCCTTCTATATCATTTTCTTCAGTTATTTCAAAGCCACAGGAATAAAGCCGACCAAAAGCCTCAGCCTTTGATAATACTCTGCCTTTGCCTTTTGTTATTCCAAAATATATTTTTTTCGCAATTGGAAATTTTGGAGTTACCCGGTTTAATAGAATGTCTCCAGAATGGACCACATAATTAAAAGGTTTTCTTTGTGGATGAATAATTCTTCGCTTTCGTGAATTATATTCTTCAAACCTTCCTATGAATTCCCCACAAATAGACAATCTGGAATTCACCGCTTCCAAAAATTTATTTAAATATCTGATATCATTTAAACGTTCCAGATTTATGATCTTTTCTAAATCTTCTTCTAACCCTAAAACTGAAGTATGGCATAAACTGGAGGTTACCTGGCAAGCGTCCTCATTTAAGGAATCTGCTACAACTTTTTTATAAGCTGTTGTACCTATTTTCACTTTGATAAAATCTTCTTTGCTTATATTCTGACCTTGCAGAAATTCAGTAGTAACCATAATTGTTTATTTTTCTTGGTTAGGAATAGAGGGAAATTATTATTGCCTGTTATCAGAAATATTTTTACTATTATAAAGAAAGAAATTTAAATTCCTACCCCCTTGAATGGCAATAGTTGTTTCAAAAATTTTCAAGTATTCATTACAATAGTTTAAGTGGTTTTAATTTGGAATAATATCAGCCAGGAATGCTATTTAACAATTTTGAATATAAATTTTCATACTCATTAGCTATAAATTTCCAGTTATGGACTTGAGAAGTTTTGATAAAAGCTAAATCAGCCTTTCTTTCAATTAAGTCTTGATTTTCTAAACATTTCTTTATTTGCTTTTCTAAATCAAAATGATTGTTGGATTGAAAAAAAGTTACCTCCTCATCATTAAAGACATATTTATTTTCAATTATATCACTCGCAATGATAGGAGTTTTCAGTGCAGCAGTTTCCAATAACATATTGGACATACCCTCGTTAAGGGAAGGGAAAACGAATAATTTAGAATTTCCAACTATATCAAACAGTAAATTTTTATCTTTTATTAATCCCAGGAATTCTACATTCAACCCTTTAGCTTTTTCAATAATTGTACGCTTGTAGCTTTCTATGTGATCTAAAGACCCAATAACTTTCAACTTCCCCTGATAATCCATTAAGTGAAGAGCATCCAATAAAATATGTAATCCTTTTAAACTAATTATTCTTCCCGCCGCGAATGTCATATAATTTTCCGGCTTTTTTTTATCAAGGATTTTTTTAGGAAGATAGACACCATTAGGAATATAACTAATGGGCCTATCGTAAATTTTTTTGAGATAACCTATATGAGGTTGACAAACTGATACAATTTCATTTGAACTTTTAAGAGAAGAATATTCAGATAATTTAAAAAATAATTTATCAAAATAATTCCATTTATTATCATCCTTAGGAATAATACCTCTTACAGTATTTATGACCTTATATCTCAACCTGAGAAACGGAATTATGAAACCTGCATAAATATGTTGAACATGAACAAGGTCATAATTTTCATAGAATAGACAATGATTTAAAGATTTAAGATAGTAGAATAATGTATTCAATTTCTTTACTGGAAAAGACTTAAATGTTATCTGCTTAATCCCATTATAATGCCCACTTACATCGGTGTGGGAATCAACAGAATAAACTGAGATATCAAATTCATCTTTTAATTCATGAATTAATGATTCGGTTGATCGAGCTGCACCTCCGAATCCTGGCAAACCTTTAACACCTATATAGGCAATTTTCTTTTTAGACATTTTCTTGTAATAAATTAAGATACTTTTCAACCATTAAATCAACTCCAAACCTATTAACTAATCTCGTCCTACCATTATATCCCATTTCTATTCTTAGAGAAGGTGAAAACATTAAAATTTTTAATGACTCTGCCAAATTCTTCCAATCTCCTATGGGTTTTAAAAATCCGTTAAAATTCTCTGAAACCAAGTAATCTGTATCACCTGCTTTCGTACAAACTACAGGTAATTTGAAAGACATGGCTTCCATTACCGCATTTGGCATTCCCTCAAAACGAGAAGTCATTAAGAATATATCTGAAACTGAATAGTATTTTTTAATATTAGGTGGATTTATAATCAAATTGATTTCTTTTCCTAAACAATGCGTTTCTATCAGTTCCCGGATATTATTCTCAAGTGTACCGTAACCAATAATTGTATATTCCCAATCTATTTGATGTCCTTGCAGGAGTTTTTTTAAATAAGAAATTGTAAGAATTGCTGTATTATAATCCTTCTCCTCCACAAACCTTCCCACAGATAATATCTGAATTTTAGAAATATTTCTTTTTGAATTGGTTTTAAATGTTTCTACGGGAAAGCCATTATGAATAGTTCGCATCTTCTTAGGATCTATTCCGTATGCCTGATAAACTTCTCTACCTTTAAAACTATTTGAAACAATTGCAGTAGAAAATCTATTAAACAGAACTTTCTGAAGCTTCATTTTAAGTTTGCTGTCTTTTATTTTGGATCCTCGAATCCCCCCCACAATTGTTGGCACTCCAACTATACCAGCCGAAAGTATCCCGATAATATTATTGACAGGTAAGAAGCATACAATGGAGTGAACTTGTAATTTTCGAAGTAAAAACTTAAAGTGAAATGCTTTCTTTAGGAGATTACCATTTTTGATAAAAATTAATTGATCTTTTTTCAATATCAACTTTGCATATTCTAACAAATCTCCTTCTTCATAGAGAACGATTAGCATTGCATCAACACCTTTATCAATTAATCCTTTACAAAGTAATATTGCTTGCTTCTCTGCTCCACCTTTATGCAAGCTTCTGATAAAAATCACTGTTTTATGTTTAAAGCGCATCTCTACCTAAAAGTTTGATAAAATTCCACATATAAATGATAAATATCATTCCGACTATATAAAACAGAAAGTATTTATGATGCTTTTTATCATTTCCTGAGATTAAGCCATATCCAACAAAAGGAAAAAGCAATACCATCTTCAAAATGTTATATCTTATTGACATTATGTAAAAAGCAGAAATAAGAGCTAAAGTATATACAGTTGTAATTAGAATCAAAAAAAATGATTTGCGAAAATTATACCTGCATGCCTTATAAAAACCTACTAATCCATAATATGAAATGAAACTCCAAAACATTAGTCCCCCTGCGAAATACCATTGCAAGGTTTGATTGTAAAATGAAATATTTGTCTTGACTATACTTGGGTAGGGAGTCACATACATTTGTGGTAAAAGAACCACTCCAGTTGCATATTTTGCAAGACTATGTCCACGTTTCTCATACAATTCTTGACTTCTTCCACCTAAAGCGATATTTGTATCTGTTTCAAGACCTAAGTACCCATTTGCTTTGTCTAATATTTCTTTTCCTGAACTAAAATTATTTAGAGCTAAAAACATCCCGCCAACTGACAGAACAATCAATAGAATTTTTATAATAAAATTTGTCTTATTGATGTAGAAGAAAAAAATACCCAAAGAAAATACAGCAATTAATCCAAGTACAGTTCTAAACAAAAATAAACTTGCAAGTGAAACAACCAGAATTAAAATGTTTCCAATCGATTTTCTTTTTTCCTGGACAATCCTTACTCCAAAATATATACTTAACAAAAGAAAAAAGATCATATAGGTTTCTTTCAAATGCAATGCACTATAAAGTGCTAAAGGTTGAAAGCATGCCATAATTATGGCTGTGATCTTACCCGTTGATTCGTTAAATAAAGATTTACTGATTTTATAAATCAATACCACCGAAAAGCTCCCAATGATTACCTGAACAAATCTTGCAAATAGTATGGAATTGCCTGAAATAAAATATTTGAGCGATAAAATAATTGGGTAACCAGAATCATCTAAAGAGAAGAAATTAATATTTTTCAATTCCAAAAAAGACCTATCATGTAGTCTTAAAGCAACATCGTGGTACCATAGAGCGTCTTTAGCTTCAATATCAAATTCAGTTCCAGTAATTTCATAAAAGACAAAATAGTAGACCAATAGAGCAGCCAACCTAATTATTAAACTAAACCAGAAAATACTTCGCTGAAACCTCTTAGATTCAAGATAGAAAAATTTACCCTGTGCAATTTGCAAAAGGAAGCTTGTGAACAATACAGTAATAAATACTTGGAATAAAAAAGGAAACTCTACAACCATGTTATCGAAACTGATAACACTTAGTAGAATCACTACTAAACTTGCAACACAAATGGAAGCTAACTTAGACCGGGTTAACAACACCTATATTATTTTTGTCAATTGCTACCTTAATAGCTTCTTCAATCATCCATCCAAACGGATTAAATGGTCCTTTATGAAATTCAAGATTTCGATTCCAATATCCTTCGCATGGAGAATAAACTTTTGAAGTAAAACCGAAACTAATTTCAACTAATAAAGGTTCATTATTATCATCAAAAATAAAATCAAAAGCTCCACACTGGGTTTTCAGCTTTTCTGCTATTTCGAAAGAAAGATTAATTAATTTATCACTGAAATTTTCCTTTTCATAGAGTATAGTGCCACTACCCGAAGCACGAAAATCATTTTCTCTTACCATCCTTTTAATGCCGAAAGCATTCTCTCCTATAACTATTATTCGAATATCATAATTATTTTTAGGTATGAATTCTTGAAAGTAAACATATCCATTTTCCCGAGAACTCATTTTCGCAAATTCAGAGGAAATAAATAGTCTAGCAAAAGACCCAAGGAATTTATGAAATCCTACTTTCCCGGAGTAAAATTTTATTGAGTTATCTTTAAAATTTTTCCATTTACTAAATTGGGAAAAACCTTTAGAAAATGCACGGTCAATTTTAGAGAAGGCTTCCTTTTTTGTTTTAATCAGTTCAACATTTGCTGATCCAGCACCACCCCTTAACTTGAAAACTTTTGGGTAGTTAGTATGATTAGCCCAATTTTTAGCATTCAATTTATCAAAAAAGACAAATGAAGGAACTAATGGAATTTTCAAACTTTCCAATAAAAACTTTTGGCCTACTTTATCATCAAAATGCCAAGCCGTATTAAAAGAGGGGAAGACAATCTTACCAGATTGCTCGAAGGAAAAAAGAAGTTGCTTTGCAAAAAGCATATCCTTATACAAATCATGCCTAAAATGCCACATTATAATATTGCAATCTTCTGTATCTTGGACAATATTGTTTGAATAGCAATCTATGATTTTATAATTTATATTTTTCTCCTTACAATACTCAATCCATTGAGAAGAAAAGCCCTTTAAACTATAGTGAATACCAATTTTCATTAAATTATTTAGAATTTAAAATTTTCTTTACAACTTTTCCTGGGTTACCTTGAATTATAGAATTGTTAGGATAAGTTCCTTTTACAACAGTTCCTGCAGTAACAATTGAATTATCTCCAATAACGGTTCCCTTTAAAATTGTAGAATTTAACCCAATCCAAACATTCTCTCCTATAATAATAGGCTCGGGTAAATCTCTACCAACTGTCCGATTTTCAGAGAAAGTAAGATGACCATTACTATCAATAATATTTGTTCCAGAAGCAATGACCGAATTTCTACCAATTTCAATACTACCTTTTGCATGAATATAACAGCCATTAATTCTGCAGTTATCCCCAATAACCACTTCTCCACCATCTTTGTCAATCAATATGGATGTAGGAAACGGCATACCAGCATGATAGCCTTTAGATTCTGATCTCAGATAGACGTTTTCTCCAATTGCTAAGTAATTAGAGTCGATTCTTATAGTTGTTTTTAGATCTATCTTACTATTCAATCCTATGAAAAGGTTGGTATGTGTAGCAACTAAAAACTGTCTTCTTATCTGAAAAAAAAGAAACTTAATTTTTTTGTTAAACATTTCTATTTTTTCAATCTTTTATAATGAAAAAATAATATTCCACCCATTGAAGTTCGGGAAATTGTAAGGTTTAAGGCTGCACCAATTATGCTAAAGTATGAGATTAATGGACCAGCAAAAATTAAACCTATTAAGGATGCTAAAATAGTACTGTTCATTACCAGTTTATCTTTTTGATGTACGATAAAATAATTTAAACCATAAACATCATAAAACGCATAACCAATAACACCAATTACCAAAATGACTAAAATCCAAATATTTTTAGGATTATCAATATTTAAATACCAGAAAATAACCGGTGAAAGTACTATAATTAAGAAGCACAAAGCAAAAGTGGAATATAAAAACAATCTCCTATAACTAGAAAAAGCATTATGATTTCTATTTAAAAAAGGAAAAAACACTCTGGACACTATATTTAAAAGTTTTACGGCTAAATCAACAATCTTTTTAATAGCAGCATAAATTCCAACAGCACTAGATGATCCGATAGTTCCCAATAAAAATGTAGTCGTATTATTATAAAGCGTTGGAACAAACTGATTAATAAAAATAGGATAATTTTGCTTCAAAGTGCTTCTAATTCTACTACCTTTTAACCAGTAAAATTTTAATTTATATTTTTTAGCTAGAATAATTTGACCTATTATTCCTGCTCCAATATATCCTGAACTTTGTAATAAAGGATAAATCCAGTAATCTTCTTTTTTATTGATAAAAATGAAAATACAAATTGTAAAAAAAATCTTTATTCCAATATCAAGAAATGAAATGTATTTCATTTTTTCTATTCCCTGGAAGAACCACTCAGGAAATAATGCATACCCAAATAATAAGGGCATGGTTAGTAAAAAGACGGCTCTTTCATTCCAAAATGGCGGATATAAATAAACGACCGAAGTGATAATCACTAAAGAGACAAATAAGAGGATAAACTTCACCGTTAAAACTCTACTATATATAATATTAAGCTTTTGAGGACTATCCTTAAATTTAGCTACATCTCTCGTTGCTGTAATCTTAAAACTAAAGTCGGTAACCGATTGAAAATATGCAATTAACGAAGCAGCAAGAACAATTACACCATACTTATCAAACCCAACAACTCTCAAAATGTATGGAAGAGTTATTAATGGTAGAACCATACCTACTACCTGTATAGCAGATAATGAAAAGAAATTACTCAATAAAATTTGGTGACTTTCTCTATTTAATATGCGTTTTAACTTTTTGAGCAATTTGAAGTTTTATTATAAAGTCTAACACTTATCTATTCATAAAACGCTTTAGCATCTTTCAAAAAAGGATGCTCCGCCAATTCTTTTCCGGCAAATGGATGATAATCTCCTTTTAACCCTATAACCTTTGCATTTCTTATATCATGCACGATCTCTATTGCCTGCCGTGCATCTTCCAAACCATAACCTTCTCCATCTAAAACCCCTTGATAGACCCTGGTGTGAAGATCTGTAAAACCACCACTAAATTCCAGCTCCTCGCCTTCAATAGTTATAGATCTAAAGGTCCTTTGGCCATTTAATTTTATCTCTTCCGGAAGCACATCAAAATTAATAGATAAAAACCACCTTACCCTTGCTCTTTCGAACTCCAAATAACCTGCTGCCCTGTCGTGAATATGAACATGCACATCATTTCTTTTCAGCTTTCCAAAGATATATCCCAACATATCAAAGAAGTGCACCCCAATATTTGTGGCTATACCTCCTGATTTATCCTTATCACCTTTCCAGGACGTATAATACCAATTTCCACGAGAAGTAAGGTAAGTAAGATCTACATCAAAAATCTTATTAGCAGGAGCTGCTTCCACCTTTCTCTTCAGATCAATTATACTCTGGTGTAATCTCAATTGCAAGATATTCCAAACTCGTTGTCCGGTTTCCTGCTCCATGTTTTTTAAGGCATCAAGATTCCATGGATTTAAGACCAAAGGTTTTTCACAAATAGCATCTGCACCTCTTCTCAATGCCATTCTAATGTGAGAATCATGCAGATAATTTGGTGTACAAATACTAAAATAATCTGGAGAAATATTCTTCTCAAGCTTCAACTTCTCAATATGCCTGTCAAAGCGTTCCGGCTCTACAAAAAAATCGGCTTCAGGAAAATAGCTATCCATAACGCCCACACTATCAAACCTGTCAAGTGCAGCCAATAGAAGGTTATTAGTATCCTTTATTGCTTTTAGATGTCTCGGAGCTATATAGCCTGAGGCACCTATAAGAGCGAAATTTTTCATAATAATTCGGTTTTAAATTGACTAGTTATATATTCTATTTCTTCCTTTTTCAGATACGGATTCATCGGAAGGCTTAATATTTCATCTGAGATTTTTTCTGCAATTGGAAAATCTCCTGCGCCATAATCAAGATATTCGAAGCACTCCTGAAGATGTAATGGCTTAGGGTAATGAATTGCTGTTGGCACCCCAACATCCTTCAGTTTTGCTGCAATGGTTTCGCGATGTTGAACCCTGATAGAGTACTGAGCCCAAACTGATGTATTTTCCGGTTTTATGGTAGGAGTTACAACCACCTCGTTTAACAATTCAGAATAGGTTTCAGCTACTCTCTGGCGGTTTTCAATATCAACCTGGTAATAATTCATCTTAACATTAAGAACAGCAGCCTGAATGGTGTCCATCCTTCCTCCCATCCCAATATACTTATGGTGATAGCGTTCAGTTTGACCGTGAAGGCGAAGGCTCTTCATCTTTTCTGCAAATTTCTTATCACTGGTAAAAACTGCTCCTCCGTCTCCAAAACATCCTAATGGTTTTGCCGGAAAAAAACTGGTACAGGCAAAAGTGCTAAGATTGCAACTTCTTTTTCCTTTATAAGTTGCGCCAAAACTCTGCGCTGCATCTTCAATAACAATTAGATTATGTTTTTCTGCAATTGCATTTATCGCATCCATATCTGCTGTTTGTCCAAAAATGGATACAGGCATAATGGCTTTGGTGCGGGAAGTGATTTTCTCCTCTATTTTTGCAGGATCGATGTTATAAGAAGTCTCTTCAATATCTACGAAAACTGGTTTAGCTTTTAAAAAAGCAATGGTTTCAGCAGTTGCTATAAATGTAAATGGCGTAGTGATTACCTCGTCTTCTGGCTGGATATCTATTGCCATAAGAGCAAGCAATAACGCATCTGTGCCCGACGCACAGGAAATGGCGTATTTAGCTCCTGTAAACTTTTGTAATTTTTCTTCTAATACCTGTACCGGCTCACCCATTATATAATTGGCGTTATCCAATACATTGGCAATAGATGCGTTGATCTCATCTTTATGATCGGTATATGCCAATTTCAAATTGGCAAAATCGATGGTACCTGTTTTATTCATCAATTCTAAAAACTTTAGCGTTTTCTAATTTGTATTTCTGATTAGTTTCTGGACACACTGCCATCCCTTGATCATTAAATTGAAGCTTATGACCATATTCGCTTACCCACCCAATTTGTTTTGCAGGGTTACCTACAACCAGAGCATAATCTGCGATAGATTTAGTGACAACAGCACCTGCCCCTATGAAAGCATATCTACCAACATCTTTCCCACAAACAACTGTTGCATTAGCGCCTATGGAAGCTCCCTTTTTAACGGTAGTTCTAGTATATTCCCCTCTTCTATTCACTGCACTTCTGGGGTTAATTACGTTAGTGAAAACCATTGAAGGACCAAGAAAAACATCGTCTTCACAAATTACTCCGGTATAGATGGATACGTTATTTTGAATCTTAACATTCTCACCCAAAATTACTTTTGGAAAAACAACAACGTTCTGACCAATATTACAACGTTCCCCAATTTTACAATTTGGCATGATGTGTGAAAAATGCCAAATCTTCACTCCTTCAGCAATCTCACAACCTTCATCAATTACGGCAGTAGGATGGGTAAAATATTTATCTTCCATTATCATAATTTGTTATCTGCTTTACTTCCTAAGATCCCTTTCACATCGTACACCACCGACTTCTCATTTTTAAAACTGTCAAGTTCCATCTTTAGAAATTCCTTATGAGCCACGGTCAAAACAACCGCGTCAAACTTTTGTTCAGGTAGTTTATTGGTAGTTTTTAGTCCGTATTCATGTTCCACCTCTGCAGGATTTGCCAGCGGATCGTAAATAGTAATGTTGGTGCCATAAGATTGTAGTTCTCTAACTACATCAACCACTTTGGTATTTCTTACATCGGGGCAATTTTCTTTAAAAGTGATTCCCAATACCAAAATGTTGGCACCTTTTACTTTAAGTTCGTTTTGCAGCATCAGCTTGATGACTTCAGTAGCTACATATTCCCCCATAGAATCGTTCATCCTTCTCCCCGCAAGAATAATCTCTGGGTGGTAACCAAGTTCCTGTGCTTTTTGCGCCAGATAATAAGGATCTACGCCAATACAATGTCCACCAACAAGTCCCGGTTTAAATGGTAAAAAATTCCACTTTGTTCCTGCAGCTTCCAAAACATCATTGGTATCGATGCCCATTTTGTTGAAGATCTTCGCCAATTCGTTTACGAATGCAATATTGATATCACGTTGCGAGTTTTCTATCACCTTAGCAGCTTCTGCTACCTTAATAGTCGAGGCTAAATGGGTTCCCGCTGTGATCACAGATTTATAAAGCTCATCTACTTTCTTTCCAACTTCAGGAGTTGAACCTGCAGTAACCTTAAGGATCGTTTCTACGGTATGTTCCTTGTCTCCCGGGTTAATTCGTTCTGGAGAATAACCCACAAAGAAATCTTCGTTGAATTTCATCCCGCTTACTCGTTCCAGTACCGGGACGCATTCATCCTCGGTCACTCCAGGATAAACGGTAGATTCATAGATCACTGTATCACCCTTTTTTAATACCTTGGCTACCGACTCACTACTCTTGTAAAGCGGAGTAAGATCTGGTCGGTTATTTTTATCTATTGGTGTGGGTACGGTAATTATGTAGTAATTACAGTCGGTAATATCTCTCAGGTCAGAAGAACAGTACAATCCGGTTTTAATTTCAGTATTGTTTTCCTGATCTTCAGATTCAAAATCGTTTAAATCTGTATCACTTAATTGCAAATGTAAAGATGGCTTAGATACAAATGGATAATTAGCTAACAATACTTTCCTCAATACTTCATCTTCCACCTCTAGGGTTGCATCATGCCCTTTTCGAAGCTCGTTAACCCTTTCCAAGTTGATATCAAATCCTATTACAGGATATTTAGTGGCAAATAGTCGGGCTAAAGGCAAACCTACATACCCCAGGCCAATAACCGCAATTCTCGGTTGTTCGTTGATCATCTTTTAAATTGAATAATTGAAAAATAAATAAGGCTTCGCCGCCGTGAATCACATAATGTGACTCCCGTAAAAAATTTAAAATAAAACCTGAGAAAAATAAATTCATTTCAGGACGAAATGAATCACATAAGTAGGGTTTAAAAGTTCAGGTTTATTTAAGCCGGCAAAGATAAATGGTTATAGGAGTTAGCAAAAATTAAACTTGTTAAATTTTTAACTTTACTTTTTTAACAATTAACCTAATTAAAACAAATATGTGTGGTTAACATTAATAATTTAATGGAACACCACAAAATAGTTGTCTTTAATATTAATTAAAAGTTAATATTAAAGAATTTAGTTAGTTAGTAAGATTCTTCGGTTCTTTTGTGGAATAGAAAATTCATTTACAAAGTATACACCACAACAAACTATATACCAACCTGAAAATTTAATATCCTCTCTTTGATTTTAATTGTAGCCGTATAAACAACATCAAATCTTAAAAAATCACCTTAAAAGAAGTAACACTCAATAGTTCCACCTAAAAGCTTAAACCAAATCCTGAATATTTGCTGTAAGCGTCCAGCCCAAATCAGTAAGAATAAGTTTGAGTTTCTTATTTCCAACTTCTTTGATCACCGCCTTTTTATTGGCTAGTTTCCCTGATTTGATCTCTACCTCATCACCGGGCTGCAGTCTATTTACTTTAATATTATCCAGCCTATCATTTTTTAACCAGGATTTAATTGCGTCAATTTCTTCATCTTTAGCGATAGCCGGTTTTTGCAACCAATTCAGGAAACTTAAAACACCAGGTGCTTGAAACACCATATTGCGATCTTTCTCCAGCAAGTTAGCAAAGACATAAGATTTGAATAATGGTACCGTAACCTTCTTCTTCCGGTCGCTCCATTGTCGTACTTCAGTTATCACGGGACAGAATACTTCTACACCTAATTTCTCCAGAAACTGAGCAGATTTTACTTCATGTTGTGGTTTTGTACGTATTACATACCAGGGCATACTGCGATTGGTTTAAAAAATTCAATTTCCCGCAGTAGGGTATTCTATTAAGGAGAAATTAATACCACAAAATAAGATAATACTTTTCACTCTCCAAAACGGAAAAGCATAAAAGCCTCAATCTTGATCGTATGGTTCAATAATAACTATGGTAGCTTTTCGCTATAGAATTTTAAATTTTCGGCTTCAGATCGTCTTTTACCAATATCTTTAAAGGAGGTTCCCTGTGAATCCTAGTTAAAAATACAATTCTTAAAGTATTTCATTAAAGAGAAAACAGCAGTAGCCAAAAGAAATAAATTGCAATAGGTTATATTTCTTTTGCAAAAAATCTTGTTTACTTGCAATACTACAGTTGCTAGTGCAAATTTTTGCGATATTTTGCATTAACCAAAGAATAAATGTAGATTTAAGCAAGAGCAATACAAGAATTTCCAGCCTTCTATAAATACTTTTCCTAGAATTGCATTTTGGTTTTTTGATACTTTCATATCTAATTAGGTTTGAAATTAGTTGAAATTAAGCCCCATTTCTCCCATAACTAACCTTGCGCGTGGATCCTGTGCTGTTTTTATAGTGTACGGAAAGTTAAACGTGAAGTAAAAACAGCAGAGGGCGCAGGCTACTTATGATTCATAAATTTACAGTAAAAATTACGCTTTTACACGGCTTTGTAAGGCATTTACTGTAAAAATAAGGTGATTTGCCGCAACATAGATTGTCATGACAAATGCTATTTAATGTTACTAGTAGGTTTTATTTATTTTGAAGAAATTCCAATAATTTTTTCAGATTATCTCGATTATCCCAAAAACCTGTTATAATTAATTCCGGCCGATCTATTTTATAGAAAATAGAGTAGTGTCCCATGGATATGGTTTTAGTTTCTTCGAAATCTGTTTCTTTTCCTATTTCTGGTTGGGCTTTTAATAATTGTGTACTTTTATTAATTGAAATACTGAGTTTTTTTGAATAATTAGTACTTTTATTTCGTTTATTCCAATAGTCGAATACACGGTCTCTTTGGCGTTTAGCTGTGTGAGTCCAAAATAAAGTCAATTCATCCATTTAGAGTCTGCTCGTTTTAAGTCAGATTCAGAAATGAGGTTTTCTTTTTCAATATCATTTTCACTCATCATCAACATTTCAATCTGATGAGAGTTGAGTGTTAGTTTTTCCTCTTTCTGTGTTGAATTAAATATTGTATCGATTGCTTTTAATAACTGTTCGTTCTTGGTCACCAATATTCTATCAATCAATCGGTTTTTTATATTATCTAAAGTTGTCATTCTTTTTTTCGTGAATATTAATTGACAAATGTTGTACAAGGCTTTATATATTCAATTGAAAAATCTGATATAATTTTACAGTTTTCTCAACATGCATAAAAAAATTATTCAAAGGAACTGCCTTTTGCTTTAGTGAAAATAAGCATTTATTTTCAAAATGAAAGTAAAAGATACCCGGACCTTAGAAGATTTATTCCTGATGGGCATATAGTAAAAACAGCATAGGGCGCAAACTGATTATGGTTCGTATTTTACAATAAAAAATCGGCATTTTACAAGCCTTGTCTAAACATTTACTGTAAATAGTGGCTACTATCCATCAGTGTAAACTGTCATGATAAATACTAGTTTTTTCCTTCCAGCCACTGGTAATAACCTTCTTTGAGTTCCGGGTATTCTGAAAAATATTCTTGATACCGATTCTCTGAATTCATTATCATCTGGTACACTTCAAATTTCTCCTCTTTTGCTGCTTGGGTGGTATATCCAAAATATCCCAAAAGCCCCAACATCAATATTCCCAGTATTCCGAAGATGATGAGTATATAATTGGGCAAGATAAAGGCATGCTCCAGCTTCTTATCAATACTTTTAAGTATATCATCCTTTAATTGATTTTCAGCCTCTTGTTTTTCCAGAAAAATGTTCAGGTGCTTTTCGATCGCCTCAGTACTGATTGGAATACTCAGATCGAACAACTGTTTCGAAATTAATTGCAGTTTTAAAATCGAAGTTTTAAAATCGGCCATCTCATCGGCCATTAGTTCCATGATTTCATCTAGTTTTTTCATAGCTTATAAAATTTAATACCCCATGCCGGTGTCCAGCCCCCTTTTAATCACCTTTTTTATTAGATCCTTAGCAATTTTACTGGCCATATTGGTACTAAGTTGTACGGTCTTATTCATCAGTTTTAAACCAGTTGAAATTTCTTTCATTCCAATACCTTTCGCATTTTGGCTGATTTCTGCTATTAGTTTCCCACCCGTCATTGATCGGTGTACCTCACTTCCTTTCAGATTAGCTCCTTTATATTCAAACCGAAACCCCTGCAACTGATTTGATTTATTTATAGAAGGAATCACCTGTATATTACACGACTTCATCTTATTGATATATTCATCCAAAGACTTCGGTCTAGTTTCCAGTACTCGGTTATTAATATGCCTGATTGCTTGACGCTGCCAGTTCAATTCTTTTAATTTTTCCTGTTGTACATCCTTAACCCTGGTAAGACCCATTTCCTTGGCCACATTATCCGCGGCGATCTGGCTGCGCTTTCCAATAAAACTGTCATTATAAGCTTTCCCATCAAAACCAATCCTATTCACATATACATGCACATGTGTGTGTGCCTTATCCCGGTGCACAAAAGCAATAGCCTGCCTGTTTTTTAATTCCATTTCTTTAAGAAATCTGCTCGTGATCTCTTTTAGTTGCGTTTTACTCATTTTCTGACCATCTTTAACGGTAGGACTTAGTATAAAACTGAGTGTATTTTGGGTACATCGCTCATTTTGCGACTGGATGATCTTAAATTCTTCGGTGATCTCTTGCGGGGTTTCTCCGGCAAGATATTCTTTGAATACCACTTCGGCCTCCTTTTCCTGATTCCATCCATAATCAATGGAGGCTCCGGTACTAGCTATGGCGTGTCCTTTCCCGATCATTTTTTGAAGTTTTTTAAATGAGTTCTGATTTCTTCAGCTAATTGCTGCACTTCCTTCGATAGTTTGGGATTACTTTTTTTAAACATATTACTGATCCGGCTAAAGTTGTTTTTATATTGAACCAATAACTGATAAGATTCCAATTGCTCCGGAGTAATGCGTTCGACAATATTGATCTTAAAAGCAGTAGCCCTAAGATATTCTGAAAGGGAAATTCCCGCCCTGGCTGCTCTTTTTTTGAGTAGCTTTTTCTCGTAGATTGAGCAGCGTATCTGGATGTATTCCCGTTTCATTTTTTTCTATAAATCTTTGCAACCTCCGGGCGCAAAGCAAGATTGTCATGACAATGACACATCTTGCTTTGCCCTCCCAAATGAAATCTCCCCTGGGGCATTTACTTTTTTGATACTATATCATTTATTTAATTCTTTTCTTGTTTTTCCAGTTAAAATCAGCTTCTCATTCAGGTCTTTATAACCTTGAAATAGCTCACTTCTATCTTTGGTGTTTTTATAATCCTGAAGTAGCTTTTTTCTATTTTTATTTCCAGGCAGGTCATTGTCCAGGTACAGATGAACTTCCTTGTAATTTTTAAAATGAGGAGTGATTCGCTGTAAAAAAGCTAAAGAGTTTAAAATAGCGATATCTGAATTTATAAGTTCATCAGGAAATAATTCAGCCAGGGATAATAAATCAAACATACCTTCCAAAAGAATCAAGTGATCTGAATTAGTCTCTAAATAGGTATACGTTTTTGGTGAACTGGATCCTTTGAAATATTTGTTTCGCAGTTCCCATCCCTCAGCATTGTTTTGTAAACCTAAAGCGAAATACTGCTTTCCTTTAAATTCATACCAGACTTCCTCACAATATTGTTCTGCTGTTAAAAGGGAAATTCCCCTGGACTCTAAATATTGAATCATTCCCGGATGTTGTATTGGCTTCACTTCAAAAACTTCAATTTTTGAAGCTGTGTTCTTTTTTAAAATCGGCTGTTGAAAAGAAAAAGAATCTTGTTTATTGCTTAAAAATTCCAAAGCTTCTTTAACCGAACACTTTTGTATTGCTACAATCAAGTCCAGCCCGTTTCCGCCCGTTCCTATTCCATGGTCATACCATCGGTTCAAAATCAGAGAAACTTTGAAAGAGGCCTGCGTTTCTGACCGTAGGGGACTCAGAAACCAGGCTTCTTTCTCCGCTATCCTGCTTGGAAAGTGTCCTAGTTTTGCGAGTGTTTCCATGATGCAAATACTACGGGCTCTTTCGCAGGTGAGTCTAGGTAAATTCATTTTTTCTTTCATCAGCATTTTATCTAACTTAAAATATGCTTATTTGAATGTTTCCTTATTTTCTCGATTTTCGGCATCACTTTTATTTTTGATGACACTTTGATGACAAAACGATGACAGCCTTAAGCCTTACTATTACTGATCTAATAAGATTCTGTCATCATTCATCAAAAAAAGAAGAAATAATTAGTCTTATTTTCTCAGCAGTAGCCAAAAAAATGATGAAACGATGCCAACTGACGAAAGCTCCCGAAAAACCAGGAGTTTCCGTGTCATCACTTTGTCATCAATTCATCATTTACTCCTTTATTTCTCTGATTCAGTCTGCATGCTGATCTTCAAAATGATCCAGGATAAAAGTTTTATTTATAGTGAAATAGCGTCCTTTAGTAGTGGATAGGTTGGAGCTGCCGTTTTCCCACAGCGTAAACTTTTCATAGCGGTTCGAGTTGGATGTATTTTCAAGTTTCCAATCCTGCTTTAGGATTTTCCTGATCTGGGTCAAATCTATCCTAAGCCTTGTTTTACTCAGCGCATTCAAAGCATCCATGGGGCATAAATGTATTTCCGTAAGATCATGCTCTTCCATGACCATTAGTAAAATGCTGGCCAGCTCTTTCTCCACCCGGTTTCGGTTATTCTGAAACAATTTGAAAAGAGCCGGAGTTTCAATCTGTTTAGGGGTAAACCACATTCGGGTTTGATGGGTGCTATGTAAAGAACGGTGTTGAAGAAAGTGTAGAAATGCCGGGATCTCTTTTTCCAGGGCTTCTAAAAATCCGGTATGTTCTTTTCTTACCGAGGGCACTTTTAAGACCCAGAACCGGGTTTCGTGATGGTCTATTTTGATGAAATTCTCTTCATTATTACTACAAAGGATAAACTTCCCAAAGAATTCTACTTCTCGCTTGTCTTTACCTTTTGCCTCTAACTTATTAAAATTAGTAGTGCTTAAATATTTAATACGCTCGGTCAGTTCTTCTTTATTAAAAAGCACTTCATCAATACAGATCAGGAGTTTATTGGCCCAATCAGCATTAAACTGGCTGCTAAAACTATCATTGGTAAGATAGGTCAGGTTATTTTCAAAGATCTGTTTGAGCCACTTTAAAAATGTGCTTTTACCTGTCGATCTTTCCCGGGATACAAGGCACAAAATGGGAAGTATTTGTGTGGGTTTAGTGTATAATAATTGCAGATAATCCAAACCTAACTCATAATGCTCCCCAAAAATATGTTTTATAAAATCCAGAGATTTGGGACAGCACCCTTCCATTATATGATGGCCAAGCGGAGAATAAGTATTATAAAAATTATGATAGGTAGATTGAAAATTTAGATGACTTGGAATACAGGTAAATCCGTCAAATTTCGGAATGCTGGCGAGGAATGTTTTCCCATGGTCCTGCCGAATGGTTTCAATATTCCAGGAAACTAGAATTTCGTTTACATTCCCGTTTATCGTAGGAGCCTCTACAAGTTTGTAATATTGAGTACCTACTCTTATATATTCAATTTCAGTTTTCATCTTAATCTGGATGCAAAATCAGTTTAAACACATACTGACAAATCATCAATTAAATATACTAAAAATCGATTATACTTAAATTATATTCAATAAAATATAATTCGATTGAGAATAATGTAATTTGATACGTTGAAATTTATATTAAGTGGTTTCTATGTATTAAATGGTATCAAATGATTGGTTTTGAATTTTGTTGTTTTTTCAATAAATATGGAAAAACAATAAAAAAGGTCTAATGTGGAGATAATTGACGATAGAAATTTAATTACGCTGGCTATCCTATTCACCAAATATTATGTTTTTTGGTGATCATATTCACCAAATATTGATTTTTTACTTTTCCTCTTGATCATTTGCTAAAATTCGTGCTTTTAAGAGGTTCATATCCTCACTAAGTTTCTCATCCAGGATCTTAGCATAATGTTGGGTAGTTTTTAAAGAGCGATGTCCCAACATCTTACTCACTGATTCTATCGGCACCCCATTGGAAAGGGTCACCGTGGTCGCAAAAGTATGCCTGGCCATATGAAAAGTTAGGTTTTTTTTGATGTCACAGCTATCAGCTATTTCTTTTAAATAACTGTTCATTCGTTGGTTGGTATAAACTGGGAGGAGTTTACCCGTTGGATTTTCGATATCTTTATATTTCTCTATAATGTTTTCTGCAACTGGAAGTATAGGAATACTGCTTAGGGATTTAGTCTTCGTC
This sequence comes from Christiangramia sp. 3-2217-3z, assembly GCF_051195275.1. Taxonomy (NCBI): domain Bacteria; kingdom Pseudomonadati; phylum Bacteroidota; class Flavobacteriia; order Flavobacteriales; family Flavobacteriaceae; genus Christiangramia; species Christiangramia sp. 3-2217-3z. Next base: position 421,209 of record NZ_JBNJLI010000002.1, read on the forward strand.
CTTTTTAGTTTAATCCACTGGTTACCATCAATCCCCTTTACAATATCATCTTCAGTTAGTTTAAAAACATCTATATAAGCGAGCCCGGTATAACAGGAGAAAATAAAAATATCCCTCACGTGTTCCATTCTTGGAATAGTGAATTCCTTCTCCATTATTTTAATGATTTCTTCTTTAGTCAAAAACTCCCGGTCGATCCTCTCGACCTTCATTTTAAAATTATAGAAAGGATCTTTCTCCAGCCAGCCATTTGTATAAGCCACTCTCACTATCTTTTTAAAGTATGAAAGATATTTCAAGGCTGAATTATGCGAAAGATCAAGTGCAGTTTTTAGATAGTAGATAAAAGCATTGATGAATTTCACATCAATATCCTTAACCGGATAATCTTCCAATTTAAAATTTGAATTAATAAAAGCACACAGGTGCTTTTTGGTGGTTTTATATCTTTGAAGTGTTCGGAAAGAGTAATCTTTACCAACCAGCTTAGCCATCCTCATATTATGTTCTTCGAACATCTCAATGATGGATTTATGTTTACTGTTGTTACCGAGGTATTCTTCTTTTATTCTTGAGATAGAAATATCTTCATCGTTATCTAATAACTTCTGGTAGATTTCATAAATCCTATTTTTAATTATATCAAGATTTCGGTTAATCTGCTTTGCTTCAGCCGAAGTACCACTAACCTTATTAGCTTTGGTGTTCCATTTTGCAAGGGGAACTTTGCGCATAGTACTTAGTTCCACCCTCTTCCCATTAAATGTAATTCGGAGATATACGGTAGCATGAGTAGTGGTTTCATTCTTACTTTTCCTCACATAAAATATTACAGATAGTAAATTTTGCATCTTTTTCCTCTTTAATTTGACTTAAATCTAGCTAAAAAAAGAATACAACAAACCTTGTAAGGCTTTATTTAACAGACACTTACAAGCCATTCGGGGACACCTAATTGAATTCCTCAAGTGTCCCCGAATTAGACACCTTTTAGATGTATTTAAATGGTATTATATGAATACAAGAAAAAAGAAAAACCCTATAAACAGTACAGTTTATAGGGTTTTGGTTTAATTTGATATGTTAAAAGTACTCGAGGCGGGAATCGAACCCGCACTCCCGAAAGAACTGGATTTTGAATCCAGCGCGTCTACCAATTCCGCCACTCGAGCTTGTGGACGGCAAAAATATAAAAAAAATGTAACCGCAACTTATAATTTGCAGAAAATATAGAGAAAGACACTTCCGAACTTGACATAAAACTCAATTAGTTTTATCAACCTCGTAACTAATTAATTACTAGTGTTTTGTAATATTCAGAAAATTTTTATTACCGATGTTAAAGCAATTAAATTTTGACATACATTCGCCCGATTTTAAATTATATCACATAAAATGAAAAAACAATTTTTTGGTGCTTTAGCACTTGCTCTTATGGTTGCAACCATCTCTTGTACAGACAAGAAAGAAGATTCTACTGAAACTCCTATCTCTCCGGTAGCAACTCCGGTAGATGCTGAAGCTTCTCTAGATAAGGATTCTGAGACTACATCTGAAATGATGAGCTCTGAAACTGCGATGGATACTACTGTAACTCCTGAAGCAACTTCTGAAGTTCCACAAATCTAAGAATATTACTTCCTAAGATTAGAGCCCTGTTTACAGGGCTTTTTTATTTTTCATCACTTCCTGAATTTCAGATTCAAATCAGACTTTTCTATTTTCTGAGATAATTAACAGCTTTCATAATATTCAACCCTGAACATTGTATCGCAATAAACTCTTTCAGTCGTTATAATATAAGAAGCTAGCATAAGCCGACTAAGACCTAAGGATGATATTTCAAGTCCTGGAACCACACCAGAAAGGCTTAGGTTCATCTTTGCAATTTTATGAATAAGTCGTATTTTCGAGGCCCTATAACTTCGTTTTTATGTCACAATTTTGGGTTTATTTCGAGCTTGGTTTAGATCACGTTTTAGATTGGCAGGCTTATGACCATGTTCTTTTTATAGTTGTCCTGGTAGCATCTTATGGTTTTACGACCTGGAAAAGAGTGCTTGGCCTGGTAACTTTATTTACAGTTGGACATACCCTCGCATTGTTTCTTTCGGTTTACAAGATCCTTAAAGTAGATCCCAATTATGTAGAATTTCTAATTCCAGTTACGATTCTCGCTACGGCAATTTTCGATATTGCCACTGCCGGTAAAAAAGTTCGGAATACAAATTATAACCTTCTCTATTTTACAACTGCCTTTTTCGGACTCGTCCATGGACTTGGTTTTTCTTCCTATTTTAAAATGATCGCTTCCGGTACTAGCAATAAATTCTGGCCATTAGTAGAGTTCGCGCTTGGAATCGAAGCTGCACAAATACTGGTAGTGCTGGCCGTGATGATCATTGGATTTGTTTGTCAGAACCTATTAAAAGTCTCTAAAAGGGACTGGATCATTGTGACTGCTTCTATCGTGATTGGAGTCATTTTACCAATTCTGCAGGAAACCTATCTCGCATTGTAGATTTAAGCACTACGAATCATAAAGTTTCGCAATAATCTTTTAATTTGCAGGTAATTAATAATGCATTGCAAAGAGCTATTGAATTCTTATGAATCAGCAAAAACAACTCAAATTTGATCGGGCATATCTTCGTATCGCCCGGGAATGGAGCAAATTATCACATTGTAATAGAAAACAGGTTGGCGCGTTAATAGTTAAAGACAGAATGATCATTTCTGATGGCTACAACGGAACCCCAAGTGGATTTGAGAACTTCTGTGAAGATGATGAAGGCTACACGAAATGGTATGTCCTGCACGCTGAAGCAAACGCGATCCTGAAGGTAGCTGGTTCCACGCAGAGCTGTAAAGATGCCACTTTGTACATTACGATGTCACCTTGCAAAGATTGTAGTAAGCTTATACATCAATCCGGGATTAAACGCCTGGTTTATCAAATTGATTATAAAGACAATGCCGGGCTGGACTTTCTTCGGAAAGCTGGCGTGGAGCTGGAGCAGATCACTGAACTGGAAGAAAATTGAAGAAAAGAAATAAAATATATACCCCTTTACTTTTAAGTATTGCCTGTGCTGCGGGATTGGTCCTGGGTGCGAGACTTAATTTTGATACCGGCGATGAATTATTCTCTGCCAATCCAAAAAAGCAGAAATTAAATCGCCTTATCGACTATATAGATTATGAATATGTTGATGATGTAAATACAGATAGCATCGTAGATATTACTGTCAATAAAATTCTTGAAAACCTGGATCCGCATTCGGTATATATTCCGAAGGATGAGTATGCGAAAGTCAGCGAAAACATGAAAGGTGATTTCGTTGGAATTGGCGTTAGCTTTTACCAGGTGAACGATACAATCGTTGTCATACAGGCCCTTGAAGGTGGCCCCAGTGCAAAGATTGGGATTCGCGGTGGAGACCGAATATTATATGCTAACGGGAAAGCTCTTTTTAAAAGTGATGTGACAGAGGACTCCGTCATCGCACAACTAAAGGGAAAGGAAAACTCAAAAGTTGCTTTAAAAGTTCTTCGGAAAGGAAGCGACGAGTTGCTTACATTTAATGTAAGAAGAGGTGTTGTCCCCATAAAAAGCGTTGATGCCAGCTATATGCTTACCAAAGAGCTGGGCTATATAAAGATCGATCGTTTTTCTGAAACAACTTATGAAGAGTTTAGTGAAGCGATACAGCAATTAAAAGCAGCTGGCGCTACACAAATCGCATTAGATCTAAGGGACAACCCTGGAGGATATCTTTCTGAAGCGATCAATATAGCCGACGAATTTATCAAGGACGACAAGCTCATTCTATTCACCAAGAATAAAAGTGGTTCCATTGAAGAAACCTTTGCTCAGAGAAAAGGTGAATTTGAAAACGGGAAAGTTTTCGTCCTTATCAATGAAAATTCAGCTTCCGCCAGTGAAGTGGTAGCCGGAGCCTTGCAGGATAATGATGTAGGAACTATCGTTGGGCGTCGCTCCTATGGAAAAGGCCTGGTACAACGAGAAATGGAGCTAGGCGACGGTAGCGCTGTAAGACTTACTATTGCAAGGTATTACACTCCTACAGGAAGATCTATTCAGAAGCCATATGATAATGGAAACGAGTCCTACTTCAATGACTATATGGAAAGATATGAAAATGGAGAATTAAGTAGTCGGGATTCGATCGTTACCAATGACAGTCTGCGTTATATCACTCCCGGTGGAAAAGTTGTTTATGGTGGCGGAGGGATCATCCCGGATATATTTGTTCCAAAAGATACGAACCTGGAGAAGGAAAAGCTCACCTTACTTTTAAGAGGTGGTTACATGAGCCGATTTATATTCGATCTTCTTGAAAAGGATCGGACATTTTACAACAGTATTACCAGGAAAAATTACCGCGAAAAGATCCAAATCACAGATAAGATCATATATGATTTTAATCGCTATCTAAAATATCAGAACATTGGTTTAGGAAATGTTAGTGCAGAGCGTAAGCCTATTTTAAAGAAATATTTAAAGGCTGAAATTGCACAGCAACTATTTGGCACTAATGTATTTGAGCGGTATTTAAATGAAGATGATCGATTAATCGAGAAAATAATACAGTTGTCGATGGAAAAATAATATTTTAGGACGCTCATGAATGAATTCCTGGAATATCTGTCAGCCATCTGGCCGCTTACCCCGTTACTGCTATTTATAATTGCAGTAACTTTCAGACTATTAGATAACAGTACTTCCCTGTTTCTACAAAAAGATATACTTGTGAATCATTCCAATGTTTCAAGGGGATTGATGCGTGACGCCTTGAAAAACAATGAGGACGAACGCTTTAAGAGTAAGCTTAAAACAGCACTCATCTTTCGTAATCTGCATCACGGGCTTATGATCCTTGCCGCAATTACACTTCCAATAAGTTTGATCCTGTTCTTACTACGCTAGCTTATCATGGATTTTGCTATGCTCACCGTTATTCCACTCAGTTAGAATATCGGTAGCAACCGCTGCACCACTGCCCGCAGCTATTGAATATTGACTACGCCAGCCTGCTAAAGTTCCAGCTACATAGAGACCCTTAGTTACCAGATGATCAACATTCTGTAACTGTATTCGCTTTTTTTCTGCTTTTGCTTTTTTATGCGGAACGACATATTCCTCCACTCCTTCAATTCGCATAGGACTCGTATAACCAGTAGCGATCACGATCCTTTCTGAAGTGTACACATTTTTGTTTGTAGTGAGCTGAAATCCTTCAGATAGAGCCAAAATCTCTTTTGCTTTCTCCTTCGGAATAAGTTCTACATCTGGATAAAGTTTCTCTAAATGCAGGATACTTTTCTCAAGGAGTTCCTTACCATTGGTTCCGGGAGCTATTCCGAAGGCATTATTGAGCAAAGCCGAGTTTAGGTGAGAGTTCCTGTGATGTAACAAAATACCTACTTTTCGATTTAAAGCGTAAGGCTTCTCGAGAGCAGAACCAAGCACCAGTGCACAGGAAATTCCTGCTACTCCAGCCCCAACAATTAGTACATCATAATGGAAATTACCCATGTTTTCTTGAAATCGTTCTGGATACCAGAAGGATCGACATCAATATGATCACACAAAGACTTGCAAGAATAACGATAAGCGCATTTGCACTATCACCTTCAAGAAGAGCATTGAGATCAAGTGAACTTACGCTCACTCCAATAAATACAATAGCTAGGAAAATGATGAAATAAATAAAATACTTCATTAGAATAAATTCTGAATATTTGCGGCGAAAAGCTTCACGGCGATAGCAAGTAAGATCACACCAAAGACTTTTCTAATTACATTAATACCCTGAGATCCAAGAATCCTCTCGATACGTCCGGAAGATTTAAGAACCAGGTATACAAATATAATATTGAATATGATAGCGACAATGATATTTATTGTTTCATATTCTGCCTGCAAAGAGACCAAGGTAGTCATCGTACCAGCTCCAGCAACTAACGGGAAGGCCAATGGCACTATAGATGCAGATTCCGGAGCATCATCTTTATATAGACTAATTCCCAGGATCATTTCCAAAGCCAGGAAAAATAAGATAAACGAACCGGCAACGGCAAATGAGTTTACATCAATTCCAATCAAATTCAGGATCTCTTTACCCAGGAAGAGAAAGATTACCATAAGACAACCGGCAACGATCGATGCTTTTTCACTCTGTATGTGACCTACTTTTTTGCGCAGACCTATAATGATAGGAATACTTCCTACGATATCTATTACCGCAAAAAGAATCATCCCAGCGGTGAATATTTGCTTGAGGTCCAATACTTTAAACATAACCTAAATCTTTAAAAATAAGCGGCAAAAGTAATTCAAGATTTCTGATTGACAATCGATGAGATTATTAATTTTCTATAAATTTTGGAAGACTTTTTTTTAGGTCTGTAAAAGGATAGAATTATCTTTGCAGCATGTTTCAATTAGGTAAGACTTTAGTTTCTGAAGAGATCATCAAGAATGATTTTTTGTGTAACCTATCTGCGTGCAAAGGCGCATGCTGCATAGATGGTGAGGCCGGTGCTCCGGTAGAGCCAGAAGAACGTGAAGTCATGGAAAGGATCTATCCCAAAGTGAAGCAATATCTTCGTCCTGAAGGTATAGAAGCTATCGAACGCCAGGGTGTATATATCACACGCGAAAATGGTGAAATTGAAACTCCGCTAATCAATGATGCAGATTGTGCTTACGTGACCTTTGATGAAAAGGGCATAGCTCTTTGCGGAATTGAAGAAGCTTACAACCAGGGCGATATCGACTGGAAAAAACCTGTTAGTTGCCACTTATACCCGGTTAGAATCCAGGAATACACTTCATTTTCTGCAGTGAACTATCATCGCTGGGAGATTTGTGATGATGCCTGCAGTCTCGGAGCAGAACTACAGGTGCCCATTTACAAATTTCTTAAAGAGGCTCTGGTTAGAAAATTTGGCGAAGAATGGTATCAGGAATTAACTGTGATCGCAGATGAGATTCAGAAAAAATAGATCATTGAATTCCCACTTTTAGCGTTTCTAAATTTTATCTGTGCTGTTAACAATTCTCTATTTTGTTTAATCTTTTACGCCCAATTTTTTTCAAAAATTGATCTTGAGGACTTGTTCTTACCTTGAATAAGATGAATTTATAACCAATTCCTATCGTTTTCTACAGCTCAAAATCATTAAACAAAGCCCCCAGAAACGCTCTATATTGATGGTTTTCTTAAATAACCATTAACACATTATAGTTTTCTGTATACCAATGTATTAGTGCGTTACTTTAACAATTATCTAAGAAAAATAGCACTTTTCACTGTTGAAAACTTTGTTGAAAAGGTTCCACCCTATTTCCCCTTTTATATGTCTGATTTTTAAATCTTTGTTAGAGAACGAAAGAACAAAAATTACCGATATCCTTAAAACCTCCCATTTATGTCTCAAATAGAACCAATTTTGCAGGAAAATAAAGATCGATTTGTGATCTTTCCGATCAAACATAATGATATTTGGGACTGGTATAAAAAAATGGAAGCTTGCTTCTGGACTGCGGAAGAAATTGATCTTCACCAGGATTTAACCGACTGGTCCAATAAATTGAACGCCGATGAGCGTTACTTTATAAAACATATCCTCGCATTTTTCGCTGCTTCAGATGGTATTGTAAATGAAAACCTTGCTGAAAATTTCGTGAACGAAGTACAATACTCTGAAGCCAAGTTTTTCTACGGTTTCCAGATCATGATGGAAAACATTCATTCTGAAACCTATTCGCTTTTAATTGATACCTACGTTAAGGATGAAAAGGAAAAGAATCAGCTTTTTACAGCTATCGAAGTTTTCCCGGCTATCAAGAAAAAGGCAGACTGGGCACTAAACTGGATCGAATCAGATTCATTTGCTGAAAGACTGATCGCTTTTGCTGCGGTAGAAGGTATTTTTTTTAGCGGAGCCTTCTGCTCTATATTCTGGTTAAAGAAACGCGGACTCATGCCTGGACTTACGTTCTCCAACGAATTGATCTCCAGGGATGAAGGAATGCATTGTGATTTTGCGGTACATCTGCATAACAACCACCTTGTAAATAAGGTTCCGAAGGAAAAAATACGCAAGATCATTATCGATGCTCTTAATATTGAACGTGAATTTGTCACTGAATCGCTGCCCGTAAGCCTGATCGGGATGAATGCGAAATTAATGACCCAGTATCTTGAATTCGTAACAGACCGTCTTCTGGTAGAATTGGAATGTGAGAAAGAATTTAATGTTACGAATCCATTCGATTTTATGGACATGATCAACCTGCAGGGAAAAACGAACTTTTTCGAGAAAAGAGTGAGCGAATACCAGAAGGCAGGAGTGATGAATAAGGATAAAGAATCAGATGAAATCAGCTTTGATGCCGATTTCTAAAGTCCAACTGCGCTGCGCCCCCCAATGCAGCGCTTGTTGAGCTTTTCTAAGAATACCATTTAAAATCTAAAATTATTAATCCGGTTACAAAACCGGGCAGGGATGCCTTTGTTCAGACTCAAGCTCCCAAAAAACAATTCCAGCTTATGTATGTTGTAAAAAGAGACGGCCATAAAGAACCTGTAATGTTCGATAAGATCACCGCCAGGGTTAAGAAACTTTGCTATGGCCTAAATGAACTTGTAGATCCTGTTAAAGTTGCCATGCGTGTGATCGAAGGTTTGTACGATAATGTTTCTACCAGTGAACTCGATAATCTCGCTGCTGAAATCGCCGCTACCATGACCACTTCTCATCCAGATTATGCGAAACTCGCTGCCAGGATCTCGGTTTCGAATCTTCACAAGAATACTAAAAAAAGTTTTTCTGAAGTAATGACAGATCTTTATGAGTATGTGAATCCGCGTACCAATGAAAAAGCAGCCTTACTTTCAGAAGAAGTATATGAGGTGATCCTGGAAAATAAAGAGAAACTAGATTCCACCATTATTTACAACCGGGATTTCAACTACGATTATTTCGGCTTTAAAACTTTAGAAAGATCCTATCTTTTAAAACTGGATGGCAAGATCGTGGAAAGACCTCAGCATATGTTGATGCGTGTTTCAATTGGAATTCATCCTGATGATCTTGATAGCGCCATTGAGACCTATGAACTTATGTCCAAAAAGTTCTTTACCCATGCTACCCCGACACTTTTTAACTCCGGAACACCAAAACCTCAAATGTCTTCCTGTTTTCTACTTAGCATGATAGACGACAGCATTGATGGAATTTACGACACGCTTAAACAGACGGCAAAGATCTCACAATCGGCTGGAGGTATAGGCCTATCTATCCACAATGTGAGAGCGACTGGGTCTTATATTTCAGGAACCAATGGTACTTCCAATGGAATTGTGCCGATGCTTAGGGTATTTAATGATACCGCCAGATACGTAGATCAGGGAGGTGGTAAAAGAAAAGGTTCATTTGCGATGTATGTGGAACCATGGCATGCTGATATCTTTGAATTCCTGGATCTTAAAAAGAACCACGGAAAAGAAGAAATGCGTGCGCGTGATCTTTTTTATGCCATGTGGATCCCAGATCTATTTATGAAAAGGGTACAGGAAAATGGCAGCTGGACGCTTATGTGTCCGCATGAATGTCCTGGTCTTTTTGATACTTACGGAGATAATTTTGAAGCACTTTACGAAAAATATGAAGCTGAAGGAAAAGGCCGCAGAACTATTAAAGCACGAGAAGTCTGGGAAAAGATCATGGAGTCTCAAATAGAAACTGGAACTCCGTACATGCTCTACAAAGATGCCGCTAATAGAAAGTCCAATCAAAAGAACTTGGGAACGATTCGTTCCTCCAACCTTTGTACAGAAATTATTGAATATACCAGCAAGGATGAAGTCGCCGTATGTAACCTTGCATCTATCGCCTTGCCGATGTTCATTAAGAACAATGAATTTGATCACAGGGAACTTTTCAGGATAACGAAAAGAGTAATTAAGAACCTGAATAAGGTGATCGACAGGAATTACTACCCGGTTAAGGAAGCTGAAAATTCCAATATGCGTCATCGCCCGGTTGGTCTTGGAGTACAGGGACTTGTTGATGCTTTTATTAAACTACGATTGCCTTTTACAAGCGATGAAGCTAAAAAACTGAACCAGGAGATCTTTGAAACTCTGTATTTCGCTGCGGTTACGGCTTCCATGGAACTCGCGAAAGTAGAAGGTCCATACTCTACCTACGAAGGTTCGCCGATTAGCCAGGGAGAATTCCAGTTTAATATGTGGGGAATTAAAGATGAAGAACTAAGTGGTCGCTGGGATTGGGGTAAACTTAGAAAGCAGATCGAAGAAAATGGGGTTCGTAACTCCTTATTATTGGCGCCAATGCCAACCGCTTCTACTTCCCAAATCTTAGGAAATAACGAAGCTTTTGAACCTTATACCTCCAATATTTATACAAGAAGAGTACTTTCCGGAGAGTTTATCGTGGTGAACAAGCATTTACTGGAGGACCTTGTTTCCAGAGATCTTTGGACAGAAGATGTGAAAAATGCTATAATGAGAAACAACGGTTCTGTTCAGGATATCGATGTGATTCCGCAGGACCTTAAAGAACTTTATAAAACGGTCTGGGAAATGAGCATGAAGGACATTATTGATATGTCAAGGCATCGTGGTTATTTTATTGATCAGTCTCAATCGCTGAATCTATTCATGGAAAATGCAAATTACAGCAAGCTGACTTCTATGCATTTCTACGCCTGGAAAAGCGGACTTAAAACAGGAATGTATTACCTGAGAACGAAATCGGCGGTAGACGCTATCAAATTTACGCTTGAGAAAGAGAAAAAGCAGGAACCCGTTGCGGTTACTTCGGAAGCTGCTATGCGAGCTGCTAAAAAACTTCAGGAAAACACACAGCCTGTAGTTTCAGAAAAAACAGAAGCCGAAGGAGCGCTGTCTCCAGAAGAACTCAAAGCACTCATTGCACAATCCAGAGAAGCTGAAGGTGACGACTGCCTGATGTGCGGATCTTAAAGAATTTTGGCTAATTCAAATTTGAATGAGGGAAGGGAGGCAGTTATTGCTTCCCTTTTTTATATTTTTGGACCACAACAAATGGAAAATCATGACCTGGGATCAACTCTTATCACTTAAACGTTTCGGAGACAAAAACAAACGACTGCGCATTGAGCAGAATGAAACACGTTTAGGTTTTGAAGTAGATTATGATCGTATCATATTTTCTTCAGCTTTTAGAAGCCTGCAGGACAAAACGCAGGTAATTCCACTTTCCAAGACAGATTTTGTGCATACCAGGCTAACGCATAGCCTGGAAGTTTCAGTAGTTGGAAGGTCGCTGGGAAGGTTAACGGGTCAGAAGTTGTTGCAGAAACATCCACATCTGAGGGATTCTTCAGGTTACCAGATGAATGATTTTGGGGCTATTGTCGCAGCGGCAGCTCTTGCTCATGATATTGGAAACCCACCTTTTGGACATTCCGGAGAGAAAGCGATTGGAGAATACTTCAGCCATGGAAATGGAAAAAGGTTTAAAGAATCTCTTTCAGAAGCTGAATATCAGGATCTGGTGAAATTTGAAGGAAATGCGAATGGTTTCAGAATACTTACAGAAAACAGACCAGGAATTAGCGGTGGCCTGCGATTGTCCTACGCTACTTTAGGAGCATTCACAAAATACCCCAAGGAATCCCTTCCGCATAAACCAAGTTCCAAGATCGAAGATAAAAAGTTTGGATTTTTCCAGAGTGAAAAAGAAACTTTTGAGGATATCGCTGAAGAACTGGGATTGAAAATCACGCGCGAAGGCAAACACATTGGATATGCCCGGCATCCTCTGGCCTTTCTGGTTGAGGCAGCAGATGATATTTGTTATACGATCATTGATTTTGAAGACGGAATCAATCTTGGACTTATCGATGAAGATTATGCTTTGGAATACCTTATCAAACTCGTAAAGGATAGTATCAATACTTCCAAATATCATGAACTTCAAACTACTTCAGACAGGCTGGCGTATTTGCGTGCTTTAGCTATCAACACGCTAATTACAGAAGCCGCAGAGATCTTTTTAAAGAATGAAGAAGCCATTCTGGAAGGTGAATTTCATGAAGCTTTATTCGATAAAAGCAAGTACGAAGCTCAAATTCGGGATATTATTAAGATAAGTGTGGAAAAAATCTATCAAAGCGAAGAGGTGATCGGGAAGGAAATTGCCGGCTTTAAAATGCTTTCTTATTTGCTGGATATTTATACTCAGGCTTTCCTTGCCGATACTGAAAATGAAGATTCCAACTTCACGAAGCTGGTCAAAAAATCTGTTCCACAGTTAAGTTATTTGAATGAAGAAGATTCGATTTATGATAAATTGATCGCTATCTGTTCATACATCGCTTCGCTAACCGACGGTCTTACCGTAGCCTCATTTAAAAGATTTCAAGGTTTAGATGCTTAAAACGTTAAAAAATTAACGTTTAGTATTATTTATTCTTTTCAGTCTAAAGTAATTTCACGACTTAAGCTTCTGGTTCTTCAATATTTAAGTTTCAGATACTTACATAGTTAGTGTTATGAAAAAGGTTACTCAAATTTTAAAGAACAATTCTCAGCTTATCATCGAGGATTGGGAGCGACAGGTGTTCGAACTTGTAAAATCATCAACTTCTGCCAATAGGATCGCACTTCGGGATCATGTTCCAAACATCCTGAATGATATTATTGGAATCATGGAAGAATACGATATCATTAACTGGAATCTTGAGGATCCTAAAATTGCATTAATCGAAAGCAATAGTATAGATCATGGCAGGCATCGTGCCAGTTCTGGAAGCTTTTCTGCAGATGAGATCCTTCACGAATATATCATCTTCCACAACGTGATTCTCAGGGTGCTCAATATAAATGGCGTCAAAGATCATAATACCTATAATATTTTAAAGTGCTGTGTTGATAAATCTATGATGAAAAGCCTGGAGGCCTACACAAAGTCAATCGAAGAGATGCAAAGCAAATTAGTTGCTACTCTTGCACACGATATTAGGAATCCGCTCTCTGCCGCGAGATTGGGAATCGAAATGCTCAATACAGAGGATATAGATCAGGATCGAAGTATTAGGGTCAAGAAAATGACCATGCATAGTGTGAATAAAGCTCTTGAAATGCTGGAAGGATTACTGGATAGTATTACTGTAAAGGCTGGTGAAGGGATGATGCTTACTTATGCTGAAATAGATCTGTATAGCGATATAGAAACCATTTACCAGGAAGCTTCAGACATCTATTCTGAAGAGATCATTTTAGAATGTCCGGACAAGGATCTTTATGGTATTTATGACGCTGTAGCTGTACGCAGAATGTTAGAAAATCTAATTACCAACGCGATCAAATATGGTGATACGAATACCCCAATCACCATGAAAATCGAGAAAGATGGGGACGATCAATTGCTGCTTTCTGTACATAATTATGGAAATCCTATTCCGCAGGAAAAACAAAAGGCGATCTTCGATTTTCTGCAATACGGAAAGCAAACTAAAAAGCCTAAGTTTAAAAGCTGGGGCATAGGACTCACACTGGTTAAAATGGTTGCTGAAGCGCACGGCGGTGCGGTTGAACTAACGAGTGAGAAAGATAAAGGAACAGAATTTAAGATCAGGATTTCCAGTAATTCGAATAAGCCTGGAAAAACTCGTACAAAACTGAACCTGGTTTAAAACTCATGAACCACCCCAACACCAAGCATTTGCTTTAGCTGGATTCTGGCACCGGAAATTCCCAGCTTGCTACTATTGGAATTATATAATAAAGGCCAGAATTTTTAGTTCTGGCCTTTATTATTATTATTCAAGTTTTTTCATGGAAAGATTTTCCGGAAGATCTGGATCCAAATAATCAGGTTTCAATTTTACACCCTCTTTCTTTTTTACTTGCCCTTTAGCACTATTCCCATCTTCAGAAAGTTCAAAAATTAATATTCCTGTGCTATTCCCATTAGAATCAAAAATTAAGAAAATTGAAATATTTGGATCCCTGCTTGATACCTCAGAAGCTTTGAGTTCCCAAAAATTATCTTCACAAGCAAATACTGTAGAACAAAGCTTCCCTACCATACGGTCTGTATAAATATCTGGTCCTTTTTGGAAAAGTTTCTTCATTTCTAAATTCAAAATATATTTTTCATTTTGACTCTCCCATTTGCCTAGAAAAGGTTGGTATTTATCTGTGGGAAATTTATAATAAGCTCCTTTTTTAATTTCACCTAGACTCTGTCCCTTCTGCATAGTAATTAATTCCTGCGCTTCTATATTTAAGGAAATAACACTTAGCACTATTAATAAGATTATTTTTTTCATTTTAGCTGTTTTTAATTACAGTTTGTATTTATAATATTGTTATTCGTATCAAATTTTAATTCACTCCATGATGAAAAAGTGGAATTTGCTTTAAAAAGGGATATCCCGGAATTTTCGAGTATTTTTAATAACGCCTTTTCTCGAGCGGTTACCTCACCTGAATCATTAATGTAACTATTATACCAGGCTTGATACAATAGCTCAAATGCATCAAAATCATTTTGATTATTTAGGGTTTGACTTCCGAAATTTAAAAATGTTGAGGTATCATTAATTTTCATGGTATAGCTAGTGCCAAAATAGGTTGTCACTCCGGCGGTAAATGTTTTCAAATCATCTACTTGGCCATTTAAATAGAGTTGATATATGGTCCTAACATCCGAACCTGAAAAGGTTGAAAGTACTCCTGAACCTTCATAATGGTTATGAATAAATCCAAAAATATTGTTCACATTCGTAGGTGGGGCAATTTCCGCAGTATTCGCATCACCAGGTATATCTACATAAGAAAATAAATCCCCGTCTTTTTGTATTAAATAGCCACTTTCAAAATTATCATTTACCTTATTTTTAAGTTCGGTCATTTTAGTTTTAAAACTACTATTCGAGGCCAGTTGTTGCATTTGCCCACATGGATCAAGAATTTCTGTCGGCAAAGTTGGTGGCGACCAACTTCCATCTACCTGTCGTGGTTCCGTAGGTTCTTCACCTCCTCCCGTTGGACCTCCACCAATTGTACATTTAAAACCATAAACAAGAGTGGTTAAACAATTTGGTTCGCCCATAGGACGACCATCATCATCAATTACATGAGCGCATATTATCTTAGTTGATTTTATCTCCAAATGACACTGAACTTTATTTAGGTGTACATTTAATTTCGTGACATTGGCTTCTAGCTCTATGGAGTTTATCATTGAACCATCCAAATCGTAAAATGTAGTTTTTCCAGAATACGTACTAAAATCCCGGGTAGTGGAGTTAAGCCACGTTATAGATGGTTGATAGCGTGCAATGTATTGAACCCTATCCTGACCGCTACCAGATATAATCAAATTATCGAAATAATAGGGATTAATAGAATTAGATTTTACTTCTGTCTTTAAAACAATGGTAAAGGTTGATTTGCCTAATGGACTAATAACTTCTTTGATAGGTGTATTAGTATCTAAAAGCCCAAATTTCACTGAAGATTTCCCCAGCCCAAGCAGCTGATTTTTATCACCAAATAAGGAGTGAAATTCCTTGGGAAGTTCTTGAAATTCTAATTCTTTTAGTATTGCTTCCCCGTTTGTATTACTTAAAGATTCTGGAGGGGGGGGGTATTTTCCAAGGACTCTTTCTGGCAGGACATAAATGCGAGAAACATAAAACAATACAAGTAAACTCTTTTCATATGATTTGGTTTAAATATGAATAATTTACTTCTTAGGTAGGGTTCACAAAAAATTGTCAAAAAAGTATTTGCAAGAGCAATACTACAGTAATTTTTTTAAAGATTGTTATTTTAGTGAAATATTATATATGAGAATGTATTTTTGTTGTCATTTAAGCATATAATTAAATTAAAATATCCATTTTTATTAATTTCTCTCAAAACTCATAAACCACCCCAACACCAAGCATTTGCTTTAGCTGAATCCTGGCTCCGGAAGTTTCGAGTTTACCATCGCCATTGGTATCTTCCTTAAACTTGACATCATCATCATAACGAATATGGGTTCCAACATTGGCTTTCACGAATTCGTTAACTTTCATATTTACTGCCAGTTGCCAGTCTACATCCACATTTCCGAAGTTGTTGAGATAATCTGAATAGAGACTCAACTGATTACTAAGATCAATATTCTCAAAAACTTCCTTGTTATATTCACTGGTAAAGAGAAAACCAAATTCTGTTCTAAGCATCTCACCTTCCTTGATAATATTCCCAAGTTCATCGGTCACTGCAGGCTCCACACCAAACATCCCTTCATTAGCAAGTCTCTGATCCAGTACGAAAGTTGATTTCACGGTAATAGGAGAAAGGTAGATAGTAAGATCCTCTACAGGATGCGAAAATTCTGTCCCTCCCCCCAGAAAGGTATAGCCAGGAGCCATTAATTTCGAAATTGGAACTTCGGTATCGGGATACTTATAACCGTTGGTAAATTGCGTGTTGAAACTAAATTTACCTGAATAATACCAGTTCGAAGTACTATCGGTTCTAAAACCAAAAGAGGAACTCAATCTTAATTCATCCTCTGTCTTTCTAATTTCTCTACCCTCCTGCGCATTAATTCCATACCTAAGCCTAGCAGAATTTTTCCAGATAGTATAATCTTTTTCAAAATCCCGTTCAAAACCGGCATATAATAAAGCCGAAATTGAGTTGTTTCCCCCAGCATTCCAGTTTACAAAAGCCACTTCACTTAGATTCATTCCGAAGGTGTTCTTCTCGGTCCAGTAAATCAACATAGAGTCTGATGCCGTGGTATCCTTCGCTGCCGTTGCTGTAGTATCATTCACTCTAACGTGTTTAATATGAGCAGCTGAACTATAGAATGAAGTAAATATAAATAGAAGGCTTAATAGGTAAAATTTCATCAGGTAGGAATTACAGAATCGCAAAAATATAAAATCAGTTCAAAGTTTCCAGCTTTTGCCGTATTCCTTCAACGTTAATTCCGGCGATTTCTTGTAATTCATCGATATTTCCGTGTTCTATAAAATTATCGGGTATACCCATAATCTCAATTTTACCTCTATAATCAAGTTGCATGGCTAGCTCCAGAATCGCGCTTCCAAAACCTCCGGAAATTACACCATCTTCAATAGTAATGATATTATCAAATTTTTCGAAAATCTCTTTTAGCAAATTTCTATCGAGCGGTTTGACAAATTTCATATCATAATGCGCAATACTCCCTAAGCCTTGATAATTTTTAATTGCTTCGGAAGCGTTTCCAGCCATATTCCCAATCGTTAGAACAGCAATACCAGTTCCTTGCTGAAGGCACTCAGCTTTACCAATAACAGACTTTTCAAAGGGTGTTTTCCATTCAACCTGTGAACCTCTTCCGCGAGGGTAACGAATTATCAAAGGTTGGTCTAAACCAAGCTGGGCCGTGTAGAGTAGGTTTCTAAGCTCGGTTTCATTTCTAGGAGCTGAAATTATGAGATCTGGAATAAGTCGGCAATAGGCAATATCAAAAACGCCGTGATGCGTAGCTCCATCTTCACCTACCAAACCAGCACGATCCAGGCAGAATATCACCGGTAGTTTTTGCAAAGCAACATCGTGAATTAACTGATCGTAAGCACGCTGAAGGAAAGTAGAATAAACAGCACAAAAAACAGTAAATCCCTGGGTGGCCATCCCCGCAGATAAAGTCACAGCATGCTGCTCTGCAATACCTACATCAAATGCCCTGTCTGGAAATGCGTCCATCATATATTTAAGGGAACTACCTGTAGGCATCGCTGGGGTAATCCCTATAATTTTATCATTTTTTTCCGCCAGTTCTACTAGAGTTAGACCAAAAACGTCCTGAAACTTTATGGGTAAACCTTCAGTGTTATACTTCAGCAATTCGCCGGTTGCAGGTTCGAACTTACCAGGTGCATGATATTTTACCTGGTCTTCTTCGGCTTTTTTTAAACCCTTCCCCTTTTTGGTAATGACATGTAGAAATTTAGGTCCCGTAATTTCTTTCATCTCGTGTAGAACCTTCAGTAATCCAGGTAAATCATGGCCATCTACAGGCCCGAAATATTGAAAATTGAGCGCCTCAATGATATTATCGCTGGCAGGTTTATGTCCAACTCTTGCTTTGGTAAGATATTCCTTTAAGGCCCCAACGCTGGGATCGATACCAATCGCGTTATCATTCAAGATAACCAGCAAGTTCGCTTTGGTTACTCCGGCATGATTTAGCCCTTCGAAAGCCATTCCGCTGGCAATGGAAGCATCTCCAATCACCGCAATATGTTGTTTTTGATAATTGCCTTTAAGTCGGGAAGCGATTGCCATCCCAAGCGCTGCTGAGATGGAAGTAGAAGAATGTCCTACTCCAAAAGTATCGAACTCACTTTCAGCTCTTTTCGGGAATCCGCTAATTCCATTCAGCTGTCGGTTGGTATGAAAAGTTTTTTTTCTTCCAGTTAATATTTTATGACCATAAGCCTGGTGACCAACATCCCAGACCAGCAGATCTTCAGGCGTATTAAAAATATAGTGTAATGCGATGGTAAGTTCTACAACACCTAGACTTGCCCCAAGATGACCTTCCTTGGTTGCTACGATTTCGATGATAAATTCTCTAAGTTCCCTGGCTAGATCCTGTAGTCCGGCTTCGGGAAGCTTTCGCAGATCCTGCGGAAAATTAATGGTATCTAATAGTTTTCTGGTCATTTGCAACAAAGTTACATCATGCAAACTGAATTATAAACCTGAAACGAAAACGGAATTTTCAAAATTGATATCTTGCACAAAAACCCGGAAATGATCAATCCATACGATGACACTTATTTTATGCGGAAAGCGCTGGAAGAAGCGGAAACTGCTTACGAAAAAGGGGAAATTCCCGTAGGAGTGGTCGTGGTCATCAACGACAGGATCATTGCAAGAGGACATAATCTTACAGAAACGCTGAACGATGTAACTGCTCATGCCGAAATGCAGGCTATCACCGCTGCAGCAAGCTTTCTGGGCGGAAAGTATCTTAAGGATTGTACCATGTATATCACCCTGGAACCCTGCCAGATGTGTGCCGGTGCTTTATATTGGAGTCAGATTTCAAAGATCGTTTTTGCTGCTGAAGATAGTACCAGAGGTTATAGAAAGAACGGAGTCCAGCTTCATCCAAAAACTAAAGTATCTTCGGGAATCCTGGAAGAAGAGGCTTCTACCTTACTGAAGCGTTTTTTTATAGAAAAAAGAAATCTGAATTAAAAAAGCCCCGACATCGGGGCTTTTAATTTAATAATCTGCAGGTAGTTCCGTGACCTTGATATGGTCTACATAGAATTTGTCTGGTAATGCCGACTCATCTATTTCCGCACCTCCAAGATTTCCTCCAACGGCCATATTGATAAGGAAATAGAAATCCTTTTTAAAAGGATACTCTTCCTCATTATAGTTTTCCGGAGTAAAGCGATATAACTGATCACCGTCTACAAAAATTTGATATAATCTGGCGTCCACACAGCTTTGTAAGTGTGATAACCTTCTTCGATATCTGCAATTTTCGTTTTCTTAGTATTGATCGTGTTCCCGTGACTTGCCGGAGTATGCAGGGAAGTAAAAACGATTCCCGGCTCTCTGCCAATATATTCCAGAATATCGATCTCACCACTGGCAGGCCATCCAACCTCACTAATGTCTGCACCCAACATCCAGATAGCTGGCCAGATACCTTTGCCCGTAGCAAGTTTTGCTTTTACTTCAATCACACCGTAAGTAAATTCCACGTTGTCTTTAGAATTAATCTTTCCGGAGTAGTAGGTATCACCTTTTTTTTCTGCAGTGATCACCAGTTTACCATCTTCCAGGGCAATATAATCGCGGTTATAGATCTGCTTTTCGTTGTTCCCCCAACCACAAAGATCAGGACAACCGTTGCCTTCTTCATAATTCCAGACCTCCATATTTAGAGTATCTGCGTTGAAATCTTCTTCGAAAATTATTTTTTCCTGTGCACAGGCTGTAGAAACCAGGACCAGGCACAGGGTTAAAAAGGAGTAGGGTCCTCTCATTATTTCTGAAAATTAAGTGTCACTGTCTGTAATTCTTCTGAATTGGTTCCAACCATCAATCTGAACTCTCCTTCTTCTGCTTCCCACTTTTCCTGAGCGGTATAAAACTGAAGCATCTCTTCTGAAATTTCAAAGTCTACAGTTTTAGTTTCACCCGCTTCCATTTCGATTATCTCAAAACCTTTCAATTCCTTTACAGGTCTGCTCGTGCTAGCTACCATATCACGCACATATAATTGCACAATTTCTTTCCCTTTGGTATCACCAGAATTTGTAACTGCAACACTCAAGGTCGCAGTTTCACCTGAAGTTAGTGTAGCTAAACTCAAAGTTGGTTTAGCGTATTCGAAAGCTGTGTAACTAAGCCCATAACCGAATGGAAATAAAGGTCCGTTTTCGATATCTGTATAATGAGAATACGTTACATGCTGTTCGCTGTATGGTCTTCCTGTGTTTTTATAGTTATAATACAATGGCTCCTGTCCTACAGCTCTAGGAAAAGAAACCGGTAATTTCCCGGAAGGATTATACTTTCCAAGAAGTACATCTGCAATTGCATTTCCACTTTCAGAACCAAGCTGCCAGGCTTCAACAATAGCAGGAATATTTTCAGCAGACCAGCTTAATTCCATTGGTCTTCCGTTTATAAGTACCAGAACGATATTCTTATTTACAGCGTAAACTTTCTTCAGTAGCTCCAGTTGTAATCCGGCTAAACTAATATTTGTCTGACTTCTACCTTCCCCAGATTGAAATGCATCTTCACCAAGAACCATGACCACAACTTCAGCATCTCTGGCGTTTTTAACTGCCTCACCCATTCCTGTAGTATCGGTTTTGTTGATCTTAAGCGGCATTAAAAAGCTACGTTCTCCCATCCCTAACTTTACTCCTTCAGAATAAACAATATCAGAGTCTGGTAATTGATTTTTTAAACCTTCTACTACAGATACTGCAGAGTTAGCTTCACCCTGGGCTCTCCAGTTACCAATTGGTGTGTCCTTGTCGTTAGCCAGCGGACCAATCACCGCGATCTTTCCTGCGGAAGCTGGCATTGGTAAAAGATCCTTTTCATTCTTCAGGAGAACGATGGATTTTCTGGCAATATCACGTGCTGTTTCCAGATGCTGCTCGTAAGGCACTTCCTTTTTTACTTCAGCATTGATATAGCGATAAGGATCCTCGAAAAGACCCATCATAAATTTCACTCTCAGGATTCTGCTAACGGCATCATTAATAAGCTCTTCATCAACTTTTCCTTCAGCAACCAATTGCTCCAGTCCGGCCTGGTAAGCTCCGCCTTCCATATCCATATCGCTACCTGCTTTTACAGCAATTTCTGCAGCATGAACTTTGTCACGGGCGAATCCATGAGGTATCATTTCTAAAATAGAACCCCAATCTGATACTATAAATCCATCCCAGCCCCATTCAGTTTTCAACAACTCGCGCTGAAGGCTTACACTGCCAGTCGCAGGAATACCGTCAATTGTGTTGAAGGCATTCATAAAAGTTGCCGCTCCGGCATCTGCCGCAGCTTTAAACGGTGGCAGAATGACGTTATGAAGTTCGTTCTTACCAATATTTACGGTGTTATAATCCTTTCCACCTTCAGCAAAACCATATCCGGCAAAATGCTTGGCGGTTGCTGCGATCGTAGTAGGATCTGCAAGGTCATCTCCCTGGTATCCATTTACTTTGGCAACTGCAACCTGGGAAGTTAAATAAGGGTCTTCCCCGGAACCTTCCATGATTCGTCCCCAGCGAGCATCGCGCGAAACATCGATCATTGGAGAAAACGTCCAGTTCACACCTTCTGCAACAGATTCTAAAGCGGCAATTCGAGCCGACTCCTTTGCAGCTTCCATATCCCAGCTGGCAGTTTCTGCCAACGGCACAGGAAAAATAGTTTTGTATCCATGGATCACATCGTATCCGAAAATAATCGGAATCTTGATGCGTGAATTTTCCATGTTAAGTTTTTGTGCTTTTTCGGTCGCTTCTACTGAAAGCACATTCAGCATAGATCCAACGAGACCTTTTTTAAGCCTATCTTCTTTCTGTTTGTTACCAGTTTCAGAAGCGGGTCCTGTAAGATCCCAACTTCCGTTGTACTGGATCATCTGTCCTACTTTCTCTTCCAGAGTCATGATGTTCAAAACCGAATCTACTTTGGCTTCGACATTCTTTACTGAACTTTTGAGACCTGATTCCTGGGCATGCAGCCCTATGGTCCCAAGCACAAGTGAAAGGGTACTTAAGAATAACTTTCTCATAATCTTAAAAAATAAATCCCGGAACCTGAAAGATCCCGGGAGTTGTTAGCTAAACAAACTATTTATATACTCTGATGTAATCCACTTCCATGGAAGCTTCGCTAAATTCGGCAGGGATATTTCCGCCAAGGGCGCCTCCCATTGCTACATTCATGATCAGGAAGAAATCCTTGTTAAATGGCAGAGAAGATTCATTGGTAAACGTGAAGTTCACTTCATTATCTACCAGAAAAGTTATTTCATCTGCTGTCCATTCTACCGCGTATGTATGCCACTCTGTAGCTGCATTCTGAATATCGGTTGCTTCGAAAATTGCATTCCCTCCTGAATTTCCAGGAAAATGCAATGCTGAAGAAACTTCATTTGGTTTGTTTCCTACAAATTCCATGATGTCGATCTCACCTGTAGCAGGCCATCCAACTACATCAAAATCGGCCCCAAGCATCCAGATCGCTGGCCATGTTCCACCACCATCAGGCATCTTGGCACGAGCTTCTACACGACCGTAAGTCACTTCAAACTTGTCCATAGTAGTAATTCTTGCAGAAGTAAAATCAAATCCACTCTCAGTTTCTCTTCGAGCTGTGATCACAAGACTTCCGTCTGCTACAGACACATTATCTTCAGTATAATATTGTAATTCGCCATTACCCCAGCCATTAGTTCCGTTTCCGGTTTCGTAGTTCCAGATAGTAGTATCCAGTGCATCTCCATCGAACTCATCACTCCAGAAGATTTCAGTGAATTGAGAAACAAATGCTTCTTCCTCCTCTTCCTCTTCTTCTCCACCTGTACCAGCTTGTTGCTGGTCAAAAGGAGTTGTAGTGAATTTTAGATACCAAGCAAGATCAGGATTACTTCCTGGAATTGCTCTTACATGCATGGTATTTTCAGTAATACTAAGAACCTCATAGTTACTTGCTCCAATATAGTAGCTCATAAAGCCGCCGCCACCTAACTGGATTTCAGTTCCGGTCGTAGCATCGGCAGGAACTCCATTTTCCGCAGGTGCCAGGGTAACCGACTTATCACCAGAAGTATCATAATCGATACATTCATCCTGGCCACCGCCGCCACCAAACTCGGTCACGTAGTCTACGTTGAAGAACGTTTGACCCATATTATCCTGGTTGTAGGTAATATTTTCGCCACTTTCAGTAAAAGTAAGCTCATCGGTATAAAAACACGAAGAGATCTCATCACCCGCTTTTTCAAAAGGAGCCGCCTGGTAATATTCTGGAAAAGCACTTGCTACACCATCCGCAACAAAATTAGGTCCAACACCCAGGTGACCAGCTTCTACTGCTGCCACATACCAGGTTTTAGAACTTCCTCCAGTAAGGAATTGCTTAGTTTCAGGGTCATTGAAATCACTTTCAACCTCAACTTCCAGAGACATCGAGCTACTAACACCACCCTTACCGTAGGCTACTACGGTTACGAGGTACGTATTAAGTCCTGTTCTCGTGAAACGTTTTGTATAGTTTCCGCTTGGAGCAACAGCTGAAGATCCATCGCTGAAATTGTACTCGTAAGTGATCGCATCGTTGGCGGTAGCATTAAATTCTACCATGCCAGAACCATCGTCACTAATATTTGTACTCACCTGAAGATCTGTAGGAACTACGATCGTATCGAGGGTGAGATCATCTTCCTGGCAACTCATTATAAAGAGAGTTGCAAACAGGAAGCTTATTAATTTAATATATCTCATAGTTTTTTCTTTTTCTAGTTCTGTTCGATATCATCTATATAAAATTCACCAGCAGTAAATCCAGCAAAATCAAGAAAGATTGAGATCTCATCGTACTCACCAACGGCAATAAAGTTTGCTCCTCCCGGATCTGCTTCACTTATGTAGCTCGTTTGAGCGTTTGCAAAATCGAAGGTAAGTTCTTCCCATCCGGTTCCACCATGTTGTGCCTGAACCTGATTTGCTCTTTCACCGTTTACTCCAGTTTCTAATTTAAAAAGTACCGGGTAAGCCACTTCTGAATAAACTTTCATTGTGATCGTCTTATTGAACCCTGAAAAATCTATTGCTTCATCTAAAATGAATGATAATGCTTCATACTGACCTCCATTATTTGTCACTTTCCCTACTGCATTTGCCGTGGCATTGATTCCTGATTGCTCAGGATTTGTAACTATTTCGAAAGGAACACTGTTAGCACCAAGAGTGAAATCATCGCTTTCAAAGTCAAGTGGCAGAGCGAAATCTCCACTAGCTGAACCACCATCTGTACCTCCTCCGGTAGAAGAGTTCAAAGTAATATTATCGAAATATGTAATAGATTCAGATGTTCTCACTTCAAAGTCTGGGAATACGACCAGTCCTGTAATGTCAGTATTGTTCGGATCTCCAATAAATACAGAAAAGTCAAAAGTTAATTCTTCCCATTCATTCGTTTTAGTATTGGCAACCTTAATTTCTCCTGTAGAGCCTCCAGCTCCATTTTCAAACTTAATTCCTACATCACTGATCTTCGTTTTCCAAACCCACACTTTTACGATACTATTGGAAGCATCTAATGTTAATGGCGTAGTGAGCGTAGTAACAGTACCAGCGTAAGATTGACCTTCAGGTCGTGCAGTAAATTTAGCAACGCTCATAGATGTATTTCCAGTCATGTCAGGATTTGTGATAATTTCCAAAGCAGGATTATCGCCGTTTTCGAAAACTCTCCAGCTTGAAGAAAGTCCGCCATTCGCCGCAGATTCGAAATCTACCGGGAAGCTTGTAGTTGTAGCAGCTGGTTCTCCACCATCTGTGCCTTCACCTTGCATGATATCATCAAAATAATAAACTGAACCATCACCTGTTGGTTGTGCAGCATCATCAAACTCAGGGAAGATTACGAATTTATCATAGCCATCAGCCGGATCTACTAATGCTGAAAAATCATAAGTTAAAGTTACCCATTGGTTCGCTTCAGTAATTGTTTCATCAATGAAAACATTTGCAGGATTTTCTTCACCTTCTTTTTCCAACTGGAATCTTACATTAATTCCTGCTTTTGGAGACCACATTTTAAAACTGAATGTAGTTCCCCGTGATAGGTCTATATTTTGAGGGAATATGTGGAAAACTCCTGAATACCATGGAGAACCTGCACCTTTTACGAATTCATAAACAGTAGCAGAATTATTTCCATTCATATCTGGATTAGCAATTGGCGTTCCAGTAACATTTCCACCTTCAAATACACCTGATAATGTTGTGTTATCTTCAAATCCTATTGGAAGATTTTCAGCAGCCATTGGAGCTCCAATAACATCGCCATCACGCATTAGATCATCAACATAGAAAATTCCAGCTGTAGATCCACCCTGGTCAAGAATTAAGGATATTCTATCAAACTGACCATCTGGAACAATCGCAGCTCCACCGGTGTCATTATTATCTATGTAACTTGTTGTGGCTTCTGTAGCGAAATTGAAGGTTAAGGTTTCCCAACCTGTTCCAGCGTGTTGTGCATCAACTTCATTAGATCGCTCGCTATTAACACCAGTTTCTAATTTAAGAAGTACTGGAAAAGCTACTTCAGAATAAATTTTTACTGTAAGTGTTTTATTATCACCAGAAAAGTCCACGGCTTCACCAAGATTGAAAGTCACACCTTCAAATTGAGCTCCTGCCTTTGTGATAGCACCCACCATAGATTCTGTATCGTTAGTTCCAGATAATTGAGGATTTGCAACGATCTCGAAAGCAGTCTCTGCAGCTCCAAATGGAGTTACGGCGTACCCAACTAGTGGATCATCAAAAGTCACCGGTAATTTTAGTGGATCTGAAGCTTCAGGCACTTCAACTTCTACAGTTTCTTCTGCAGTCTCTGCACCAGCTCCTTTAGCTACCACTCTAATTGTATAAGTTCCAGCCGCAGCATAAGTATAAGAGATAGTTTCTCCTGGCATTAACTGAGTTGGCTCTTCATCGTCTGTATCTCCAAAATACACATCAAAACTTGCTGCATTGTCTGCAGTGGCGCTAACTTCAACCATTGCAGGGTTTGCAGGTAACTGGTTTACATTCACTTCCAGATTCTCCGGAGCTTTAAATGCGATAGTTAGACGTTGATTAAACTCGCTGGTTAGACCAGTAGAGCCTACAGCAACAACTTTTACAAGGTAAACACCTTCATCGTACACAGTAGTTGCAGTTTCTCCGTTGGCAAGTTCAGCTGTTTCTCCATTTCCAAAGTCAACCTGAAAAGTCTGAGCGCCTACACCGCTTGGTGTAATAGTTACCGTACCGGTATCATCCTGGCTAATATCAAAATCTGCTGTTACATCTGTTGGAGCAGAGATTTCCTGGAACGCGTAGTTCGTAATTTCATCATCTTCACATCCTGTAAAAAGCAGAAGCGAGATGGTAAGCATTGCTAAAATTCTGAATATTTTCATTTTTATTCGTTTTAATGGTAGTTCTTAGTATCCTGGATTTTGCTCCCAATTGTTTCCTGCAAGCTCAATTTCGATAGCCGGGATAGGGAATAATTCATGTTTTCCTGTAACGAAACCGTCGATTTCATCTGCTGCTCTTCCTGTTCTTACCAGGTCGAAGAAACGATGTCCTTCTCCTACAAGTTCCAGTCTGCGATCTTCATAGATTTGATTTAGCAGATTATTTCCTGAAAATGTAACATCTTCCAGTCCTGCTCTATCTCTTACTCTGTTCAAATAAGTTCTTGCACGATCTTCATTTCCAGATTTAAAATTAGCCTCCGAAGCCATTAGTAGCACATCAGCGAAACGAATTGCGCGGTAGTTATTTGGATTTGTAAGGTTTTGGTCACCGGTATTCAAATCCCCAGCCCTCGCGATATATTTTCTGTTATAATATCCCGTATGTTCGTATCCTATGGCATAGCTTGCTCCAGTTGCAGCAGCATGTGCCTCGATATCAAGAATAGCTACATCTTTACGAATATCATCCTCTGAAAACTCGTCAACTACCTCCTGCACGGGAACATTGAAACTAAATCCAGAATCAAATACAGCATCATCTGGATTAGGATAAGAAATGTTTCTTACACCATTAAATCCAACAGCCACATTTCCTTCTGAACATTGAAGACATCCAAAACCGGCACCTTCTTCATCTGAATACTGAACTTCAAAAATTGACTCCGCATTATTTTCACCTTCTGGCTCAAATATGAAGTTATAATCCTGCACTAAGGAATAAGGTCCACTAATTACAGGTTCGAAAGCAGTAGCTGCTTCAGCAAATTTATTCTGAAATAAATAGGCTTTTCCAAGCAAAGCCTGAGCTGCTCCTGAAGTTACACGACCTTTTACGCTTTGTACAGCCGGAAGGTTTGCCGCAGCGAACATAAGATCCTGTTCGATCTGAGCATAAACTTCACCTTTTGGAGTTCTAGGAATATCGAATTGTTCTCCAAACTGAATTCTGTTATCTACCGCTAACGGCACATCTCCAAACCATTTTACCAATTCAAAATAGTAATAAGCTCTAAGAAATCTTGCCTGGGCAATGATTTCAGTCTTACCTTCAAAATCCAGAGCATCCTGAAATTCCAATACATAATTCGCGCGGTTCACACCTGCGAACATCCAGCTCCAGATATCTCTTAGCTGCTCATTTACAGGAGTATGCTCCATATTGTCTATTTCCTGAATTCCAGGAGTATCGTTCGCACTCTCACCACCCGCCAGGGTATTGTCTGAAGCGATCTCGCCCAGCATCACATTAAGGTAAGTAGATTGAAGCAGGTCATAAGCTCCAACCAATGCAAGATCATAATCTTCGGGTGTATTAAAGAAATCCTCAGAATTTTCATCCTGGCTGTCTACATCCACGAAGTCATCACTACATCCAGATAGCGCCAGAAAAGCAAAGGCGAGTATCCAATTGATTGTATATAATTTCGTTCTCATTTAATTAAAATTTCATATTAATTCCTAACATATAAATTCTTGGTACAGGATAGAATCCCTGGTCTATACCACCACCAATTGGAGCTCCATTAGAAGCTGAAGGATCATAACCGCTGTACTCTGTAAGTGTAAATGCATTATTTACTGAAGCATATACTCTGAATTTTTCTACACCGGTATTTGCAATAAGATCTGAATCCAGTGTGTATCCAATCTGTACGTTTTGTAATCTTAGGTAAGAACCATCTTCTACGAAGAAATCTGAAAACTGATTATTACTGGTAGCACCAACAGTCACTCTTGGGAAACTATCTGTAGTTCCTGGTCCTGTCCATCTACCTAAGAATGCATTCGTTCTGTTCGTATTTGGCTGATTTCTTTCAAAGTTTCTTACGATCTCATTTCCGAGGGAAGCGAAAGCATATGCATTGAAATCCCAGTTTTTGAAGGTGAACCCAATATTTGCACCCATGGTAAGGTCCGGAATTGGATCTCCAATATCTGTTCTGTCATCACTATCTATAACTCCATCACCATTTTGATCTACAAAACGAATATCTCCAGGTGCAGCATTTGCCTGCGTTGCAGCAGCATCAACTCCAGCTTGTGTCTGGAAAATTCCATTGGTTTCTAATCCATAGAAATATCCGATTGGTTTTCCTGGCTCCATTCTGGACGGCGGCTCCTGCCCTATTCCAAAAACTCCTCCGGGAATGAATCCGCTTTCACTGTTTACGTAAAGCACTTCATTTCTAAGAGCTGTAAGGTTATAGTTTACATTGAACTTAAAATTATCGTTTACAACCTGATTGTATCCAATAGAGAATTCAAGTCCTTCGTTTTCGACTCCACCACCATTTACAAATGGAGCAGAAGATCCTGGAGCAGCAACTCCTAAGATTCCTGATACCTGCGGAATCACAAGAAGATCTTCGGTTTTCTTTTTAAAGTAGTCAATAGTAACATCAACACTGGAATTAAAGAACCTGGCATCAAGTCCAATATCAAGTGTCTTCTGTTTTTCCCATTTAATTTCAGGATTTCCTAGAGCTCCACTTGCTTTTCCGAAGATAATTTCATCATCAAATACATAAGCACCTTCACCATTTAGTAGAGAGGCATATCTAAAAGCAGGAATTCTATCGTTTCCAATGATCCCGTAACTACCTCTTAATTTTAAGAAGTTTAAAGCGCCGTTGTCATTTATAAAATCTTCATCTGAAATTACCCAACCTACAGAAGCAGAAGGGAACCATCCAAACTTGTTTTCAGGACCAAAAGCGGTTGAGCCATCACGTCTTATCAAACCAGAAAATAGATATTTTCCCTGATAGTCATATTGAACTCGTGTGAAGTAAGACAATAAACGGGTATCGAAAGTATCTCCACCATTCTGATAGTTATCTACAACTTCCGCAGCATTTGAAACTCTCGCTGAGCCATATTCATTAGATGGAAGTTCAAATCCTGTTAAAGAAGCAAGATCTCCGGTAGTTTTAAAAACAGACATCCCCAATAACCACTTAAGATTATGATCACCAAAGCTGTCAGTATAGGTTAAAAAGTTATCCCAGGTATAATCTCTGTAGATCTCAAAGTTCTCGGTAACATTGTTACGGTCTACGTTGAAAACCTTTCCAGATCCGTAGAAAACCTCTGGAGAGAAATATCTTCCATCAACTTCAGAATAGTTAAACTGGAATTGAGTCTTCGCGGTTAACTTATCCCATATAGTATATTCAAGTCCACCAACACCACTAATTTTGTCTACTCGTGTATCATTGAAAGCATCGTTGATCTGAGCTAGCGGATTGATCACTTCATTTCCGAGCCCTTCAGCAAGAGAGAAATTTCCATCTGCATCACGTACAGGGATATTTGGATTCATGTTCACCGCATTAAAAAGTACAGACCCAAGGGCATTTTCAGCTAAAGTCTTACGGTTACTATTGGTATAAATCCCTGATAAGTTAAGTTTCAGGTTATCTATAATTTCCAGATTATAGTTTACACGTCCTGTAAAACGATCGTAATTGGATTTACTTCCACCCACAATACCATCCTGGTTGAAATAGGAAGCTCCAAAGGAATACTTTGATCGATCTCCACCACCAGAAATATTCAGGTTCATATCAGACATTGGTGCTGTTGTAAACACCTCATCCTGATAATCTGTTCCTTCTCCAAGGTTTCTATAATTTGGATAAGGAGGATTCTGACCATCTGCTGCGTAAGCTTCGTTAACGATCACTGCATATTCGGTAGCATTTAATGCAGGCAATCTTCGTGTAGTTTGCTGAACACCTGTATAAGCATCAAATGCTACCTGAAAATCTGCATTGTAAGAACCTGTTTTAGTAGTAATAAGAATTACCCCGTTGGCAGCTCTAACCCCGTATATACCAGCAGTTGCATCTTTCAATACATTGATGCTTTCTATATCGTTAGGGTTAATAACACTAAGATCTTCGATCACGTTACCATCCACAAGAATTAGAGGTCGGTTATCACCATTGGTACTTATACCTCTAATATTAATAGTGGAAGCACTTCCCGGAGAACCTGAAGTAGATGTGATGTTCACCCCTGCTACTCGACCCTGTAAGGCCTGTTCCACTCGTGCCGGGTTCAAATCCTCTATGGTTTCTGAACCTACTACGCTTACCGCACCAGTTATTTCCTTTCTTGACTGAGTACCATACCCAATCACTACTACTTCATTTAATGCTTCTGAATCTGTTTGAAGCGTTACATTGATCGTTTGTTGATCATTTACTGTGATTTCCTGGGTTTGAAAACCTAAATAACTGAACTGAAGTACATCTCCAGAGGAGATATTCTGTACCGTATAATTTCCGTCAAAATCTGTAGTAGTACCTCTTGACTCATTTTTTACGATGACATTTACTCCAAGTAAAGGCATTTTGTTCTCATCGATGATAGTTCCGCTAACCGAAAACGATTGCGCGTAAGCACCGAAAAACCCGCTTAGAAATACAATCAAAAGACAGGTAAATTTCCTCATGTGTTTTAAAATTAAATTTGCTTTTACAATATATTAACATGAAGTGCGTAGATAGGATTTTCAACCTTTACAAAATATCTACAATTATAGTTTTATCAATTTTTAGCGGCTCGAATTATAGAAATCGCAATAAGGACAGGCATTAGATGCCATATTAAAACAAATTGCCTAATGTGTTAAACTTTAGTAATTTAGCAGAATGTAGAGGTGATGTAGAGTTATTTTCTACAGTTGTAAAGGTTATAGAGAGAGAATGTACTCGGTTAAATTCGTTTCGCGATCAAGATTCATCTTTTTACGCAAACGATATCGTTTAATTTCCACGCTTTTCACCGAAATATTTAGCAGAGGAGCGATTTCTTTAGAGCTAAGATTCAGTCTTAAATAAGCACATAATTTTAAATCGTTGGAAGTTAGCTCCGGATGTTTCGATTTGATCTTTTTAAAGAAATCTTTATCGGCATTGCTGAATGCTTTCTTAAAGAATTTCCAGTTGTCTTCTTCACTAATGTCCTTATCGATAGTTTGTATCACCGAGTTCACCTTTCCGGTTTTTTCGTACTCCTTCAGTTGATCCTTGATCTTGGTTAGAAACTCATTCTTCTTGATAAGGCTCATGGTCGTTACCGCAAGTTCCCGGTTTTTACCTGCCATATCCTGTTCCAGTTTCTCATTTTTTAATTTAATGATCTCTTTTTCGGCTTCCAGGTTCTTCAATTTAAGCGCTCGTTCATTTTCTGCCAGGTATTTGCGATGATGCCTCCTATTCATTAAATGAACTGCATACAGGATGAGCAGAAAGTTCAGAACATATAAAATGATGGCGGTAGTGCTTAAATAAAACGGTCTCTCTACATTAAATGGTACACTTACAGGTTCAGTTTCGGCATTACCAACCCGGGCTTTAACCTCAAAAATATAATCTCCAAAATTCAGATTCTCGTATGATACCTCATGTTCTTCAGTCCATGCACTCCAGTTTGAAGATAGACCAACGAGACGGTAACTATATTTAGTGTTGGTGTATTTCTTAAAGACCGGCGCGCTAAACTCAAATTTCAGGTTATTCTTCTGGAATGGAAGTTCTATCTCTTCCGAAGAATTTAAAGAAACTCCAAGTGAATCTATGGAGCTTGCAGTTATTCTATCTATGCTGATCTCGAAATCGGCAAAATTTAAGTCTGCAGCTGAATCATTGAAACTTACATAACCGTTAGCAACTCCAAGTAGATACCTGTCATTATTTAATCTAGTGATATTCTCATATCCTACCGCGATATTTCTGTAATCCTGATCAATAAAAATATATTCGAGCTGATAATCCTTACCAATTCCTTCAGGCTCAATGGAAAAAATCCCTTCTTCGGAAAAACCCCAAAGAACATCATCTTCCTCGACGATCATTCTACCGGAAACTCTCTCCACATCGCTTACTAGAAGATTTAACGAATTATCTGGATCGAATCGATTTTCAACCTGATCAAATTTGTAGATATTGGTCAGGCTACTATAATATAGACTATCATTAAACTGAAATACTCCGGAAGTTATTCCAGATTCCTCGTCAAATTTGTAGTTGGAGGTCTTAGAAGCAGCGCTCAGAGTATCGTTGAGCTGAAGATTAAAAACTCCCTTATGCTCGTTACCTATCCAGATACTGAGGTCCTTTGCAACCACAATACTTTTGGAGGAATGTGGAAAGTTATTCAGCATGGGCAGATCTTCAAATCCTGAATCCTGCTTCCGTAGAAAACTGATCCCATTATAATGTCCCTGAATATAGATATCCTCTTTATATTTCTTGACGATCCAGGTCCCTAGACGCTCACTGATCTTAGTTGCAGTAGCCCCTTGCACCAGGAAAGTTCCACTATTATGCCCACAAAACAGGTTTCCATCGATCTCGTTCAGAAACCAGACCTGTCCATTAGTTCCAGGGATCAGCTGAAATTCCTTGGAACCATCCAGTTTTACATACAATCCCTGGTTTGTACCCAGATATAACAAATTGTTCTTTTCAAAGGAATCGTAAACGGAGCCAACTTTTCCCCGGTTATCCTGAAAGGATCTGAAGCTAGATCCCAGATCAATCACACTAATTCCATGATCAAGTCCTGCCCATACATTCCCAGACTGGTCAAGGTGCAGATCCAGAGTTGTATTATTTTGAAGAATATTATTCTGATCAAATCTACCAATGATCTTACCATCCCGATCGATTTCAAGCACACCACTTCCTACCGTTCCAAGGACTAGATTTCCATTATCAAGATCCAGTGCGTCAAGTGCATTTGGTTTCCCAATACTTTCACTGAGCTGTATATTAAACTGCTCAAGCTTACCCGCTCGAATTTTATAAAATTCAGAATTCCCGGTAATAAAAGACAGACCATCATCAGCCAGGTCGTATAAATGCATAATCGCAATATCTCCTAATTGCTCACCAGTAATTATTTGTTTCGGCTGACCTTTTTCAAATTTATACAATCCATCACCTGCAAGCTGAAAATAAAGATCATCTTCAAAATTGAAAATATTGGAAATAGGCTTCCCACCTGGATTGACCATTTTCGCAATCTCATTTCGTTCGAGATCGTAGAGGTAAATGCCCGCAAAACTTCTAAAAACAACCTGTCCATCTATATATTCGACGTCCCAGAATTGTTCGCCATCGCTAAGACCAGGGAATTTTGAAATCAGACTCTGAAAAACCAGCTCTCCGCTATCTGTTGGAGTCCAGTATCCAGCTTCCATATAAGCTCCCGTAAAAATTTTGCCTTCAACGACCTTTACAGATCGAACTATAGATTTATTGGGAACCGGGAACAATCTCCAGCGCTCGCCATTATATTCCAGAAGACCCGTACTATTTGCAAAATACAGATTCTTATTATCAGCCTGGGAAATCATCCAGTTCTGATTTCCTGCGGAATAATCATTAGGGCTGAAATTGGTAACCGGTGGGAGTTCCTGTCCATATGCCGGCAGATTACCTAAGGCCAGTCCGCTAACAATAAGCAGGAGTAACATTATTGAATGCTGGATCTCAAAGAAATTAAGATTAAACTGAAGCCTGGACAATTGCAGATGTGCCTTAATTAGTAAAAATTTTAGGAGTGGTTGTTAAAGTATTATAAAGAGTTATGACATCCTAAATTAATTGAATTTTTTTGAAGGTTATTAGCAGAATACTACTACCATATTGAATTCAATCAAACTCCTACCTTCAATGAGCATAATTACTAAACTAACCCTACAAACACAAGTCGGCAGCAAAACTTTATTTCTTGGAATAGTATTAGCATTTCTGGGGAATCTGACCGGATTTTCTCAAACGAATTCTAAAGAAGTCGTGCATTCGGTTTATGTCACTTCCAATACAGGACTTCGTTCTAACGAAGATAATAAGCAGATACTCGATCGAATCGTGAAATCTTCCCAGGCGAATGAATCCAACAGCCTGGTAATGGTTGGTAATATTGTTCCAGAAGGTGGGTTTCCAGATAAAGATAATGGACGTTCTAAAGTTGAAGAAGATCTTAAGAAAAATCTACTGGATGAGATCAAAGATTTCAACGGAAAAATAATATACACTCCTGGATATAATGAGTGGCAGGAAGACGCCCCAGATAATATAGATGACCTGGAATCTTTTTTACAGGATACCCTGGAATCTGATTTCTGGCCCAATGACGGTTGCCCTATAGAGAGTGAAAGTCTTAGTGACGACGTTCAACTTATCATGATAGATTCACAATGGTATATTGAAAACTGGGATAAACACCCTTATATCAACAATAAATGTGAGATCAAGACAAGACTTCAGTTTCTGGATGAATTCAATGATGAATTAGAAGATAGCCAGAGAAAAACGATTCTTGTTGCGGTTCATCATCCTGTGATGACACAAACCAAAATCGGCTTTATGGAAAAGATGTTGGGTCATGGCACACAAACAAGTCGTAACCCGCAATTAAAAGAATTAATGGGTAGTCTTGAAGCACTTGCCAGACAATATAATGATGTGATTTTCTTATCTGGAAAAGATAAAAATCTTCAGTTTGTACAAGATGATGGGATTGAACAAATTATTACTGGTGTCACTAAAGAAATTGCGAAGGCAAGACCAGATCAAGAAGAAGGTGACTTCGTGAGTTATGAACTTGGTTATGCCAGGGTCAATATCTATAAGAATGGATCTTCAAACGTAGAATATTTCTCGGTTTCACCAGAAGGTGAAAAGCAGATCTATAGCTACGAAATAGCTAGAGAACGGCCAACTTTAGACGAAGTAGAATGGCCAGACACCAAATTAGGTAAAACTACTACCACCTCTGTTTATACTGCAGAGGAAACCGATAAAGATGGACTTTACAAAGCACTTTGGGGAGAACATTATAGATCTCTTTACAGCAAAAAGTTCGAATTCCCTGTTCTTTATTTAGACACTATTCCAGGGAATATGAAAGTACTGGGTGCTGGAGGTGGACATCAATCAAGATCGCTTGGTTTTATAGATGACGATGGTCACGAATACACCATGAGAGCTTTGAAGAAAAGCGCACTTCAGTTTTTACAAACTACCGTGATCACAAATCACTATGTAGAAGATTATTTAGAAAACACGGTAGCTGAGCGTTATGTACAGGATTTTTACACTACAGCATTTCCTTACGGTACTTTCCCGGCAGGAAAATTCATGGACGAATTAAATATTTTCCACCCGAATTCTGAACTTTACTATGTTCCGAAGCAGGAAGCACTTGGAGTTTATAATGAGGAATATGGTGACGAACTATATATGTTCGAAGCACATATTGGAGGAGAAAATAAAGATCTACCAATTTTTGATGGAGCTGAAGATATTATGAACTCATCAGATCTACTTCTGGAAATGCAGGAATCAAAGGAGGCTTATGTAGATGAAGAAATGTACATTAGAGCAAGGCTTCTCGATATGTTCCTGGGTGACTGGGACAGACATGAAGGACAATACGAATGGGCAGAATTCGAGGACGAAGAAGGTAAGAAAAAATATGTGCCTATCGCAAAGGACCGTGACCAGGTATTTTCGAAAACAGACGGTTTTATACTGTCCTTACTTCGAGTAGGTTTCCCTCAAATTAGAGCGATGGAACCTTTTACAGAAACTGTGAAAAGACCAAAATGGTTTAATCATGCTGGATATCCACTAGATAAAGCCGTAATTAGAGATAATAACTGGAATACCTGGAAGGAGCAGGCTGAATATCTTCAGAATACACTTACAGATGAAGTTATTCAGGAAGCTTTCGATGTATTACCTGCAGATATAGCAGATGATGAATATGTAAAGGACATCAAAAGCACTCTTGAGGTAAGAAGAGGGAATATGATGGAGATCGCACGCGAATACTACGATTACCTGGTGAAATTTGATATTTTCCTTGGAACTGAAGATGATGATGTTTTCCTTATTACTCGTAAACCTGACGGTGTTACGCAAATAGAGCTCACCAATGAAGATGGGAAAGTAGTAGCTCAAAAAACTTACAACAGCGACGAGACCAAAGAAGTATGGATTTATGGACTTGATGGCGATGATGAATTTAAGATTGTAGGCGAAGGTTCTTCTCTGGTAAAACTAAAAGTTATAGGTGGCGAAGAGAATGATATCTACGACTTTCAGAATACAAGAAAGGCGAAACTTTACGATTATAAGAGTAAGGATAACACGATAAAAACTTCAGGCGCCAATAAAATGCTTGTAGATTCTTATGATATTAACAACTACGATCCTAAGAAGAGAAAAAGTAACCAATTCACCTTTTTTCCTAGTGCCGACTTTAATTCTGACCAGGGATTTAGTTTAGGAGTTAAAAACACCTTTACTACCTATGGTCTGGTTCGTAATCCTTTTACATCTCAACATAATCTCTCTGCAAATTACTATTTTGCGACCCAGGGATTTGATGTTGGATACTATGGCGAATTCGCAAACGTATTCTACAAATGGAATTTAGGAGTAGATGCCTATTATTCGAGTCCGAATTTCGTAATTAACTATTTTGGAACAGGAAACGATACAGAGTATGATGACGACGATGTTTCCAGAGATTTCAACCGGGTGAAAATTGAACAATGGAGACTTGCGCCCTCACTTATTTATAGAAAGAACAACAATGTATTCTTCAGTATTAAACCTATGATCGAATCCAAGCAGGTTTCTTACGATGCAAATAGAATTGTAGCAGAAACTTTTGATCAGGATAATGATGTTTTCGAAGAACAACTTTATGCTGGTGCAGAGGTGAATTACAACTATTATAATAAGGATAGAGCAGCATTTCCATCAAGAGGAATTGAAGTGGATCTAACCGCGGGTTATAAGAGCAATATTGATGAGTTTGATAACAAATTCGCTTATGTGAGACCTATGCTATCTTTGAATTATCCATTACACGAAAGTGGTTTCGCGGCTATTGCGACAAAAATAGGTGGTGAAGCGATCCTGGGAGATGAGTACGAATTCTATCATGCGGCGACACTTGGCGGTGGAAATAGAAATACGCTAAGAGGTTATCGTAATGAACGTTTTAATGGTAAATATGCATTCTATCAGAATATTGATATTCGAAGTGGGATCGCTCAATTCAGAACTAATTTTATCCCAATTCGTATGGGAGCCAGCATTGGATACGATTACGGTAGAGTTTGGGTAGATGAAGATGATAGTAATGAATGGCATTCTAATGTGGGTGGATCGATTTTCATCAACGCATTCAAAGCTTTTACCGGTAATATAGGTTACTACGTAGGAGACGAAGGAGGTCGTTTGAACTTCACCGTAAACTTTGACTTCTAGTACTCGATACTATAAATTTCAGGCCACACCTAACAGTGTGGCTTTTTTATTATAATTCTTTTGCCAGTTGTTCTATAGTTTCTACCACGAGATCAAGATCTTTCGCCAGCTTAAATGGAAATTTCCCAGGCCTGCGCACGAAAGCTGTTTGCAATCCAGCCCTTCCTGCTCCGGCTATATCCCAGCCATGAGCTGCAACCATCATACAATCGCTTTTATTTACTTCGGAAGCATCTACAATGTATTGGTAGCTATCAAGATGAGGTTTGTATTTCTTCACATTCTCAACGCTTTCAATATGATCGAAGAAATGATCAATTTCAGCGAATTCCAGTTGTTTTCGAAGTACATCTGGTTTACCGTTGCTGTAAGCTATTAATTTAAATCCTGAACTTTTTAAATCCTCTAAACCTGGCATCACATCTGGATAAGCTTTAAGACTGGTGATGGGTTTCAAGGTTTTCTGTAATTCTTCTTCGGAAAGATCTAAATCATATTTTAAGGCGTTCATTCTTAATACCTCCTGTGCTATTTGGCTAAAGTTGTGATAGGAATCACTTACCGTTTCTACCAATGAATACTGTAAAAGTTCAGCAAACCAGATATCAGCCGCATATTCAATACCCAGAGCTTTATTGATGCTTTCCTTTAACGGAGACAGATCAAGAAGGGTTTCATTTACATCGAAAATGAGGGCTTTTGGAGTAAGTTTCATAATTTTTTTTAAAAATACGAATCTTACTCCCGAAATTTGAGCTGAGATTTCTAAAACTAAATAGCTTTTTTAGTAAGGAGCTGGCGGACTGAGCTTAGGCGACGCCCTTACCTTTGATTCCTTAAAGATCTGTTCCTGTTTTATCAAAGTAGCATCTGCATACGTACTTGAAGTAATAAGAAACACGAGAAGACTAATTGCGATTGAAAAAAGAACTTTGGTTAGAACAGAGAAATACTGAACCTGTTTGTCGATTTTTATTTCGTCCTGAGGATTCGAAAATACGCTTGATTTCATAGCTAAAATACTATGTAGCAGATAGGGCACTACTGGTTAATAATACGTTCTGTCCAGGTAGGGTTATTTGGATAGCTTAATTTACTGATCTAATAGACTGACTAGAAGACAATTGTCGATTTAAATCAGGAGGATATTAACAGGCATAAAACTTCGAATGATTGATATTTACTGGACTAAACTGACTTATAAACAATTTAACACTTTGCAATAATTTCGATTAAGTGCAGATTAATCAGATAGATGACGTTAGACACCAGTTAGTTAGCTGTATATAAAATTAGCAAATAGCATCATCTTCTAAAATATATATTTTGCAAATATAATTCTGATGTGAAATATTAGAATCAATTGAAAACAATGGACCCGAGTTTATATGAAGAAATTGTAGCCTCACCAGGGCTATACACCCTAGCTTTGTAGCCTAGTCTTTATAGGCTTTCCCAATGCTAATCTCTTGATTGTTGACGATCTGCGAATTTTTAACTCACCGATTCAATAAATCTGGATTAAAAATAATCATCTAATATTAAATCTTTTTGCTCTCGTTTAATTTAATTAAAACAAAACTTAACGTTTAGGTTGTTATAATATGATAAGTCTTTGAAAAAATAAGTGTACAAATTAAGGCAGGAGATAATTACCTTAGTCTAAACAATCAATTTATGAAGTTCAGTTATTTTGCCTTAATTATTTTAACGACTCTAACACTAAGTTGTAAGACTGAAAAGAAAGTTTCTGAATATTTTTTAGCCGGGAATTCTTCTATTTTATATAAAGGCAGAACCGATCAGCTAAACGACTCTGCGGTCGCTCTCATAAGTTCCGGTTCGTATGCCAAAATGAAAGTTGTAGGAGACAGCTGCACCTTTTTTATTTCTAATGGAAATCAGGATCACTCCTACGTCGCGATTGAGGTAAATGAAGACTATAAAGGCAGGTTTCTCGTTGATGAAAATCCCATTGGACTCAAATTAACATCATCTGATACCTCAAACATAAAAATTTATAAAGCTACTGAGGCCACCACAGGCGATATTATCTTCAATAAAATCCTGGCGGAAAATTTATTGGAAGCGAAAGCGGAAGAAAAACCCTTAATTGAATTTATTGGTAATAGCATCACGTGCGGAATGGGTGCTCAAAGAGAAGAAATTCCATGTGATACCGCAGAATGGTACGATCAGCATAACGCTTACCTGGCATATGGCCCAAGAGCAGCAAGAACTTTAGAAGCCGATTTTCGGCTAAGCTGTGTTTCAGGGATGGGAATGTACCGAAACTGGAATGATGAAGACCAGCCAGTTATGCCAGATGTTTATGATAATCTCAGGCTAAATGTCGATTCCTCCAAAACAGTAAGTCTAGATAGAAAACCAGATCTGGTTTCTATAGCACTGGGGACTAATGATCTCTCGTTAGGTGATGGGGAAAAGGAAAGAAGCGACTTTAGCCAGGATAAATTCGTAGAAAATTATATTGGCTTTGTAGAAAAGATATTTCAGTATTTTCCTGAGACAAAAGTTACGCTGCTTACCAGCCCAATGATTGGTGAAAATGAACAGGGTATTTTGCTGGAAAGTCTTCAGAAAGTGAGAGATCATTTTACCGATAAACCGGTTTTTGTCTTTGAATTCGAACAAATGAAACCGAACGGTTGTGGCGGTCATCCTGATATTGAGGATCATAAGAAAATGGCCGATCAGCTAACTCCCTTTCTGGAGAAGGTTCTGAAAAACGAATAATTTAAATTATTATATGAAACCTAAATTTTCTAATCTTCTTTTTGCAGTAATATTAATCCCGGGATTTATCTACTCAAATGTAAGTTTACCTGCAATATTTGGTGATAATATGGTGCTTCAACGTAATGCCGAAGTAAAAATTTGGGGCTGGGCCAAACCGGGAGAGGAAATTCAAATTAGTGTAAGCTGGAGTCAAGAAAATTTCAAGGTAAAGCCAGATAGTAATGGTAATTGGCAGGCTTTAATTCCAACAAACAAAGAGCGGGGAAGCCAGACCATAAGCATCAAGGGTTACACCGAAGTGATACTGAAAAATGTTTTGCTGGGCGAAGTCTGGTTAATTTCCGGACAATCTAATATGGAATGGACTGCGGGTGCTGGTATTGAAGGTGGAGAAGAGGCTATAAAAAATTCGGAAAACAGTAATATTAGGTTTTTTACCGTGAATCATCGCACGGCACAGTATCCTCAAAATGATCTAAGAGGTGAGTGGAGCGAAAGTTCTCCGGAAACGATGAAAAATTTTAGTGCTGTGGCCTACTTTTTTGCCCAGAAACTGAGTAAAGAACTGGACGTTCCGGTAGGTTTGGTAAATGCAACCTGGGGAGGCACCCCTGCCGAGCCCTGGATGCCGATTAGTACGATCAAAAATGACAGCACTTTAAACAAAGCTGCAGATCTTCTTCCGGAAACGGAATGGGGACCAAGCAAGCCGGGTTTGATTTATAACGCAATGGTAAATCCTTTCAAACAATTTAAATTTTCAGGCATTTTATGGTATCAGGGGGAATCGAATACAGCAAATGCCGATTATTATGAAGAAGTTTTTAGCGCGCTTATAAAAAGTTGGAGAGCTCAATTCCAGGACGAATTGCCTTTCTATTTTGCCCAAATAGCACCATTTAATTACGAAACCGAATTTTCCGGAGTCAAGATAAGAGATGCGCAACGAAAGGCTTTAAAACTGCCTCATACGGGAATGGTGATGACAGGTGATATTGGAAATATCGATGACATTCATCCTAAAAATAAGAAGGAAGTTGGTATTCGATTTGCTAATCTTGTGCTGGCCGATAAATTCAAAAAAGAGGTGAAAGCCTATGCTCCCATAATTGAAAAGGCTGTGATTCAAAAAAACAACATTATCCTAAGCTTCAACCATTCAGAAGGTTTACAAATTGATAAGCATAATAAAGCCAGTCAGTTTGAAATTGCCGGAGAAGATAAGGAATTTCACCCCGTAGATTTCCGAATTAAAGATGAGCAGATCGTCCTTAAAAAAGGAAAACTGAAAGACCCGGTTTTCGTTCGCTATTCCTGGACAAATACCGGTATTCCTAATATTTCCAACGATGCAGGATTACCCTCTTCCAGTTTTACTATAGAAATTGAATAATTATTGCTGAAGGCTAAAAGTTGTTTTAAGACTCGCATTTGAGTTTGTACCCACAAAGATTTCAAAATCTCCAGGCTCGACGATAAAATCACCATTTTGGTCATAATACCCCAGTTCTTTTTCAGTAAGACTGAAGTTTACAGTTTTAGATTCACCTTTTTTCAACTCTACCAATTGGAAACCTTTGAGCTCTCTAACCGGTCTTACTACTTTTGCAAAAAGATCCCTAATGTATAATTGCACCACCTCTTTACCGTCATAATCACCGGTATTACTGAGTTCTACACTCACTTTTACTTCTTCATTTACAGCAAAGCTATTCTCTACTTTGAGATTTGAATAATTGAAAGATGTATAGCTCAATCCGAAGCCAAACGGGTAGAGTGGAGAACTTTCTTCATCGATATAATGCGACCAGAACACCATATTATCACCGGGTTGAGGATCTACTGGTCTTCCGGTATTCTTATGATTGTAATAGATAGGTATTTGCCCCACACTTCTGGGGAAGGTCATAGGTAATTTTCCACTAGGATTGTAATCTCCATACAGCACCTGAGCGACCGCATTTCCTGTTTGAGTTCCCAAATGCCAGGCTTCCACGATTGCGGGGATATTCTCTGAGGCCCAGTTGAGCACTAAAGGTCTTCCATTATTGAGAACCAATATTACGTTTTTGTTGGCTTCATAAATTTTCTCCATCAGTTCCTGCTGAATGCCTGGTAAATCGAGAGCTGTACGACTACGACCTTCTCCGCTCTGGAAACCGTGTTCTCCCAATACAAGGATTACCACATCTGAATTTTTAGCGACAGTAATTGCCTTTTCAAATCCGCTTTTATCGGTGGTATTAAATTCCAGTTCATTGATAAACGTAGGCTTCTTGGTAAGCAGTTCTGCTCCTTTTTCAAATAAGAGTTCATTTCCCGAGTATTGCTTTAAACCTTCCAGTATCGAAATTCCGCTATTATCTTCAGAAGCGATACGCCAGCTTCCCAATACACTATTATTATCATCTGCCAACGGACCAATTACCGCTATTCTCTGACCAGTCTTTTTTAAGGGCAATAGATTGTTTTCATTCTTTAAAAGAACGATAGATTTTTTAGCAATATCCAGAACAGCCTCCTGATTTTCCTTGCTGCCAATGACAGTTTCCTCCCTTTCAGGATCACAGTATTTATAGGGATCATCAAACAGGCCTAATTCAAATTTCACCCGAAGGATTCTTCGAACCGCATCATCTACCAATGCTTCATCTACGTGGCCAGCTTTTACTAATTCCACGAGTTCATCTACATAAGAAGAAGATTCCATGTCCATATCAACCCCTGCTTTTACAGCAATTTCAGCCGCATGGGCCATATCTTTTGCATAACCGTGAGTAACCATTTCTCCAATAGAAGCCCAATCTGAAATCACGAATCCCTCAAAGTTCCATTTCTCTTTAAGAATATCCCCTAAAAGAAACTCGTTTCCGGTGACCGGAATTCCGTTCAATTCATTAAAACCATTCATAAAAGTTTTGACACCTGCTTCTTCAGCAGCTTTAAAAGGAGGTAATACGATATTATGAAGGGTTACCGTTCCTATGTCGGCTTTATTATATTCCCGGCCAGCCTCGGCAAAACCATAAGCAGCAAAATGTTTAGCCGTCGCAGCGATTGTATTTACTGCGGAAAGGTCGTCTCCCTGAAAACCACGAACCCTGGCTCTGGCTATGGCACTTCCCAGGAAAGGATCTTCCCCGGCACCTTCCATCACACGACCCCAGCGCGGATCTCGTGAAATATCAACCATAGGTGCAAAAGTCCAGTTGATACCCGATGCAGCCGCTTCAGCCGCTGCTACCGATGCTGATTTTTTAATAGCTTCCAAATCCCAACTTGCGGCTTCGGCTAGAGGAATTGGACTTAAGGTTTTATAGCCGTGAATCACATCAAATCCTATAATCAACGGAATTCCCAAACGGCTTTCTTCAACCACTATTTTTTGCACTGCTCTTACCTGATCTGTACCTCTTACCGTAAGCATGGACCCAACTCTTCCTTTTCGAAGGTCGTCATATTTCTTTTCGGCATTTCCACCTTCTGGAGAAGG
This sequence comes from Christiangramia sp. 3-2217-3z, assembly GCF_051195275.1. Lineage (NCBI taxonomy): Bacteria > Pseudomonadati > Bacteroidota > Flavobacteriia > Flavobacteriales > Flavobacteriaceae > Christiangramia > Christiangramia sp. 3-2217-3z. Next base: position 465,624 of record NZ_JBNJLI010000002.1, read on the forward strand.
GCCGGTTACATCCCAAAACCCGTTATATTGATTCATCTGACCCACTTTTTCTTCCAGGGTCATAATAGTTAAAAGAGAATCTACTTTAACATCGGTACTGTCTTTAGTAGAATCATTATTTATCATCTTAAGATCTTTTTTAATAGAAAAACTGCTTAGAAGAATCCCTGAACTTAACAGCAGAAATAACAGTAGTTTTTTTCTCATTTTACGGAATTTTATTCAAATTAAAAGTTTTTGCTTTTGGAAGTAATGCAAGCAGACAGTCTCTGCCCTTCCCTGAAGAGGGTGGTTCAAAAATATCACTTTTGAGAATCTTTGATTTCTGGATTTTTTCCAAAACACCTGTGCGCGGATTGAACCAATAAGCTTTAATTTTTTGAAAATTCACTTGTTGCAAATTAGCTTTGAACGATCTTCCTTCAGGGGTGTAAAAAAGAGCAAATTCCGATGCTTTTGCGGCAATGATATAAGCTGTGTCTTCTGGATTCTCACTTAAAATTAGTCCGGGAGCATAGCTCATTTTCTGCCATTCCAGAGATGTAAAAAACTCCTTCATAAATTTCATTTGTTCCGCTCCTGGAAGTTGCAGGGCTTTTTTCCAACCTATCTGCGCATCAATTATAGCAGTTCTTTCATTGGAGTACATTTGCCAAACATCGTTACTGCCATAAGTATAACCAGCAGCACCAGCAAGCATGCTCCAATAAGCTGAAATTCTTACATCGGCCTCGTTTAAGCGACCGAAATTGTCATCTTTCCAAAAACGATCGGGTATATCCTCATAACGGGCTTCTCCATTCACCACGGGACGAACATGTTGTTTGTTTGTCGCTTTTAGAACGTATTTATATTCTTTTGCAAGGCTGGAATGCTCGCTTTGAAACATATCAATATCCAACCAGTCCTCCTCAAAATAATCTGAAGCTATTTCCGCGCCCGAAGGATGGTAACTTAATAAGTGATTATTATCTGTCTTCTTTATACCTCGAGCCAGGCTTTGTATTATTTTATAATGTTCTGTAGTTTCTGGAATCCTGTCACCTCCCAAGATCCAGATAATATTTGGGTAGCGCTTATATCTTTTCCCCAGTAATTCTCCATAGACTTCGGCATTTTCCGGAGTAAGGATTTCGGGAGCAACTCCCCATTTTTTATTAAATTTGTCGCCCCACGCTGGTAATAGACCTACATAAAGTCCGCTTTTTTCAGCTTCGTTTAGAACAAAATCCAGGTGTTCAAAGTATTTCTCATTCAGATGGCCAGGATCATTTTTCAAAAGTGGTTTCTCCCCATAAGCATTAGGAACATTCAACCCGTCCTGCTCAGCTAAAATCACCGTTTGAATAACAGAAAAACCTTTCTCCCGGCGATCCTTTAAGTAGATTAAAACTTCTTCCTTATCCAGGCGATGTACTAACTCCCATGCAGTATCACCCATCCAGAAGAAAGGTTCGCCAGATTCAGTTTCCAGGAAATGCTGGTCATTACTAACCTTCAAAAAAGGCATTTCCTGAGAGTAAAAATAAAACTGTGAAAACATTAAGAATATAAGCAAAACAAAGAGCCTTGGCTTTTCCAAAGAAAAAAAGAAAACCAAAGAATTATTTCTACTTTTTGTCATCTATTCTACCGCTTCTGGATTAACAATTTTATTATATTTTTTGATTATTTGCAGCGTAGATTTATCTGAGGAAAAAACAGTATTCAGCCCCTGAGGTTCCTGAGGAGGGTCTGCACTAAAATCGTCACCTTTCTCCCATTTCCCGGTGATAGGATTTGTTTTTGCAAAACCACCAAAGCCCCAAAAATTCACTCCGGCTAGCACTCCTTTGTTTTCAAAACTCTGCTTTAGTTCCAAGAAAAGCGCCTCATAAAAATCATTGCGATTCTTCACAGAAGCTTCAGGCGATAAACTCTCTTTGGCTCTTGGAAATCCAAATTCAGATATCACGATGGGTTTGTTGAGATCTTCAGCTACCTTAATATGCTCCTGAATATACTCTTTTGCATTTCCGATAGATGTTTGAAGTGTTTCTACTTCATTTTCCGGAGAATACCATTGCCAGTTTTTGGGCCACATATGCATGGTTAAATAATCTATATCAGGATTTTCATGTAGAATTTTATAAGTTTCAATTTCCTGAAGGTAACTTGCTTTCCCTTCAGCACCGGTCGAAATCAATGTATCAGGATCCAGTTCTTCTAAAATGCTTACCACTTCATTTAACCAGTCTTTAAAAGGTTCCCGGTCTTCTTCAGTAAATATGCGAGGTTCATTCGCCACCTGCCAGGACATGATGGTATTGTCTTCAGTATATTTCTTGCCATTATAAGCATTGGTTCTTCCAACAATAAAGCGTATATGATCTTTAAAAGCTTCCCTGCAGGACTTACAGGTATGGAACTGCTGGGTATATTCAAAATAATCTGGCCAGCTATATTTTTCAAGAAAAGGATTAGCGACTTCACCATATCCATTCCAATTAAGGTAGGCTGACATCCCACCAGACCATATCCAGTTATTATTTAAGTACAGGACGGCGTACATTTCTCTTTTAGCCATTTCCGCAAGAAGAAAATCCAAACCGTTCAAAAGATCCTGATTATATTTACCCTGTTCCGGCTGTAAAGCTGGTTTCACCTGGAAGTCTTCGTTGCCGCCTTCAGCTCCTACAAGGATCCTGAGATTGTCAATTCCGAGGCTATCCATCAGGTCCAGCTCTTTAATGAGTCGTTCTCTATCGCCAATATTGCTAGCAGCGATGAGTGGGCCATACCAGTAATTAGCTCCTACAAAATAATAAGGCTTGTTACCTTTTAAGAATTTTCCATCTTTAACAGTGACTTCCTGTATTCCTCCACAGGAAATTAGTACCAGGGAAAAGATGAAAAAAAAGATCTTGAATATTTTCATTCTAGGCGTTATTATCTTCAGGGAGGTCATAAATATTTGGCATATCATCTAATAGCCAGGTTTTATCCTTTTCCACAAAATCCATAAAATCAGCGGCGCCATCTGTTCCCGGAGCTGGAACGGTATAGGAATCGGCAGAATTTTGCCAGAACATCATAAAACCAATATTGATCTCATTATCGGTTAAAACCTGATAAAGATTATTAGAATAAAAATTAGAGGCCAGAGTAGTTCCGGAACTTACAAAATATCCAGTTTCAGTAAAACCAGGTATTTTAACCCTTTCTTCTGCCAGATCTGAAACGACCTTCAGTTTCTGGTTAGCAGCTGCAAGATTGGCACCTTGTTGATTGGCAAGATCTCCGTAATTATCCATGCCCACAATATCTACATATTCATCACCTGGATATCTTTGAAGATAGGATGTGGTGGTAGAATAGCTGTTATCCGGAGAAAAAGCATAAAGAATATTATTAACCCCAAGATCATCTCTTAAATATTCCACGGTAAACCTCCATAGGGAAATAAATTCCTGTGGCGTACTATAGGGAGCTCCCCACCAGAAAAAGTCTTTGTCAAATTCATGAAATGGTCTGAATATTATGGGGATCACACTTCCATCTGTGCCTTTAAGGCCCTTTGCGAATTCTGCTACTTTCTGAAGCTTTTGTTTATAGTAATCATGATTTGCTCCTCCCGGAAGGATACTTTTAAAGGCATTTTCCTTTTGGAAAGCTGTCATTTCCGAAGTGTAAAAATCATCACCCTCATAAGGTTCCCTTAAATGCCAGCAGAATATATTCACCATACCTTTATCATAGGCTTCTATCGTCTTTTCCTTGATAAGCTGTTCCTGTTGGTAGAACCAGTTATTGGCTTCGCCGTTATTTTGATCGTCTGTAATAAACATAAAATCTGAGCCAAGCATTCCAGGATCGCTACCAGTTAGTTTTTTCATATCAGAAAAACCGTCATTATTATTATAAAATGAAGAAAATGCATCCTGTTGCCCAACAATAAATTTGGAATAGGAAATTGCTTTTAGGTTATAAAAAAGAGCAACGGTTTCAGCAGTAGCACCAGCATCCACCATAAAAGCAGGAGTTTCTGATGGAAAAAAATTTATTGATAATGCTTCATCTGGAGTTTCTTCAGGAATTTCCTCTGGATTCTCGCCGGTTTCTGGTGGCGTTGGTACAGGTTCTTCTATAATTTCATCCTTGGAACAACCGGAAAGAAAAATACCCGATACGAAAACGAATAGGAATAGATGTTTTTTCATTGTTTTAGTTTTTTAGCAGCATCATACAGGCTCTTGAATTGTGGTAAGGAGCTTTCCACATGCTTAATTTATCTTCAGTTTCGTAGGGATTATTATTCTTATCTACCCGGAAATACCATTCTCCGTGGGCATGATCTCTAATATGCTGTTTAGTGTATTCCCAGATATCTTCTTTGGCGAGTAGAAATTTCTTTTCACCAGATATTTTAAAGGCATAATCCAGGCCTACCATCGCCTCTACCTGAGGCCACCAGTGCCTGTCTTCATCTACCTTTCCAGTATCCAGATCTTTTTCATTGATCACTCCTGCATTTTGAACATAGGCCTCTTTAAGAAAAACCTCAGCTACTTCAATCGCCACTATTTCGGCTTTCTCAAGGAATTTTTTACTTCCAACAGCTTTGCAGGCTTCAATAATTAGCCAAACTGCCTCAATATCATGGCCGTAAGAAACGTTGTTGTTCGCTCGTTGCCAGTTAGTATTAAAGAACAATTGAAAATGCTTGTTTTCGGTATCCAGGAATTTTTCGAGGAATAACTCTATTAGGTTTATTAATGCTCCTTTTACGGAAGTATCTTCAGTAACAATAAAAAGATTTGTATAGGCTTCCAGAATATGAAGATGGGTATTCATTGTTTTCGCTGAATTATCATCTTTTTCACTCAGTCGCATGTCTTCTATGGGTGACCAATCCTGTTGAAAAGCTTCCAGATATCCATTATTTTCCCGATCACGGGCTGTTGTTTCTATTAATACGAATAAGTGGTTAGCCCAGTTTAAAGCGTCCCTATCATTGGTTAATTTATAGTATTCTGTTAAAGCATAAATTGCAAAGGCCTGAGCATAGATTTGTTTTCTCCTGTTAACCGGATTTCCTTTATAATCTAATTCCCAGAAAATACCTTTGTACTCCTCATCATAGAAATACTTTTTTAAATAATCATAGGCTCTTTCAGCAAGTTTCCGACAAGAATCATCCGTTTGAAAATTTTCTATGGCTGAAAAAGTCCAAAGCAATCTGGTGTTTAGAATAGCTCCTTTGTTTGCGTAAGGAACTTCTTTATTAAAATGGTCTCGTTTTCCTAAAAAACCGCCATGTTTTTCATCCACACTATTTGCTTTCCAGTACTGAATGATATTTTTCAGTTCTTCATTTAGCTCAGTTTTTATATCGGAAGAGAGATCAGTCATTTTTAAACTTTTTATTTTCCTCTATTTGACACAGAATGTTTTTAACCGAAGCAGCAGAGGTAAATTCATCCTGCTTCGTATTTTTAACATAATCCAGAAGTCTCTCTAATGAAGACACTGCCACATGTGACCTGGTATCTGAAGAGGCGTAATAAATAAAAATCTTGCCGTCGTCATCTTTTATCCATCCATTCCCGAAGAGTACATTCGGAACATCTCCCACTGTTTCTTCATAATTTGGAGCCATAAAATAACCCGCAGGCTGATAGGTAACTTTAGAAATATCGTCCAAATCGGTCATAAATAGATACAATGTATATCGTAATCCTCCTGCGGTATTCCGTACCCCATGAGCAAGATGTAGCCAGCCTTCTTCCGTTTTGATAGGAGCCGGGCCAAGACCGTTTTTCATTTCATAAATAGTGTGATACACCTTTTGATTGATGATCTTTTCATCTTCCAACACAGGATTGGTGATATCCTTAATAAATCCAAGGCCAATTCCGCCACCGCTTCCCACTTCAATAAAGCCGTCCTGAGGCCTGGTATAAAGAGCATACTTCCCATTTACAAATTCGGGATGCATCACCACGTTTCGCTGTTGACCGGAATTTGAAACAAGATCTGGCAGTCTCTCCCAGTTTATAAGATCTTTTGTCCTTGCTATTCCGGCATTGGCAACAGCTGCGGTAGTATCTCCATTCTTTTTATCTTTTCTTTCTGTACAAAAAATACCATAGACCCACCCATCTTCATGTTGGGTGAGTCGCATGTCATAGACGTTGGTATCCGGCTCACCGTATTGTGGCATAACCACTGGTTTCTCCCAGAATTTAAAGTTATCTACGCCATTTGGACTTTCCGCCATCGCGAAAAATGATTTTCTATCGTTACCCTCAACTCTAACGGCAAGAATATATTTTCCCTGCCACTTCATAGCTCCCGGGTTGAATGTGGCATTGATACCAATTCTTTCAAGACCGAAAGGATTCGTTTCCGGATTAAAATCATATCTCCAGGCTAGCGGAGTGTGTCTTGCAGTCACGACCGGATTAGTGTATCTTTCAAATATTCCATTAGAATATTCCTCAGGGAAATTTGGTCTTTCGAGCAATTCCGTATGATTTTTCAATAAACGGTCATAATTAACCATTTTCCCGGCGTCTTTGTTTTTTTGCGTAAAATCCATTGTATTAGTATTTACTTCTAATATTATTTTCAATTTTTATTTTATCCCACCAGTTCTTTTTGAGGATTAATATGCAAACACCAAGAACTGCAAGTGAAACCAGTAATGGTAAGTTTTTGTGCAGAATAAGATAAAGCGGAGCTACTACCAGAAGTGTTTGAGCAATAGTTCCAATAATGACATTAAACATATCACGTCCAAAAGCCTTGTTTCTTTGAAATGCTGGATCTTCGGTCTTTACTTTTTCAAAGATTGGTTTCCAGAAGCCCCATGGTTTTGTACGTCTATAAAAATCTTTAAGAACTTCTTCTTCTGTAGGTGGAGCAGAATAAGTTCCAATAATACTTCCCGCAATAGAAATTAAAAGAATGACAGGGAAATAATATAAATCCAGTGTATCTGTGAAAATCGGAAAAATCATAGCGGGAAGCATTCCCGAAAGCATTCCCCAGAAATAACCTGCTCCATTGAATCTCCACCAATGCCATTTGAGGACGTTGGATACTACATAACTTCCATACAATGCAGAAACGATCCATTGAAGTATGGAGTTGACGTCCTGAATGAAGAAACCAAGAATTATACTAATAATTACAACAAGAATTCCACTTCCATAGTTCATCAGTTTCACTTTGGAATGTGCTGCCTGGGGGTTATAGTGTTTGAGATAAATATCGTTAACGAGATAGGCCTGGGCAGCGTTAAGAGTTCCTGCAAATGTTGACATGAAGGCAGCTAATAAGCCTGCGAGCAATAATCCAAGTAAGCCAACAGGAACAAATTGTTCAATCGCGGCAGGCAGTATTTTTTCAAAATCCAAGACCCCTGCTGTGGTAAGATCTAATTGATCGTAAAATAGTACAGCTAAGACTCCAAAGCCTCCAACCATTAAATAACGTGTGGGGATGAGTGCTAATATCGAAAATGCGCTCATTTTTGCCGCTTCTAAAGGAGATTTTGTAGATAGGATTTTTTGCATGTCGTAATTGGGTGCAGGACCAGCTATGCTTGATAAAATTCCTTTAAATAACATGAGCATAAAGAAAATACTGAAAAGCGTATATCCATCTGAAGCAACTTTTGTGTTAACCTCATCTATAATCCCACTCCAATCCATATTGAGTTCCCAGCCAAAAAATGGGTTCATCCAGCCGTCCGGAACATTTAAAGTATTGGCGCCCATGGCCTGCCATGCTATTACTGCGATGGCAATAGATGAAATGGTCATTACCGTATACTGTAAAAGATCTGTCCATACAATACCTGACATCCCTCCTAAAACCGAATAAAAAACGGCAAACATGGTGAAAATTATTCCATAGAAATGAGGTATATATGTGGCCGGTACATTAAAAGGCACATAGCCTGAAACAACCTCCCATGGAATAAATATCTCTACAAATTTCCCCAACCCAATGAATCCATAAGCTAAAAAGCCCAAACAGCTAAGTATGGCAAATATTACTATAATCTTATGCGAGAGTCTCCCTCCTCTTCCACTACCAAACCTAAATAATATCCATTCTGCACCGGTAGTTACATTAGATCGCCTAAGCCATACCGACAAATATACCATTAGAAAGACCTGATTAAAAACAGGCCATAACCAGGGAATCCAGACACTTTTAAATCCATACACAAAAGTTAGTGTAACCAGCCACATGGTTCCAGAAATATCAAACATCCCTGAAGCATTTGAAAGCCCAAGCATATACCACGGCAGGCTTTTACCACCCATTAAATAATCATCCTTACTTTTTTGCGCTCTTTTTCTAAGCGCTAATCCTATAAGAATAGTTCCTGTGAGATAAAGTAATATGATAATGACATCAAGGCCCTGTAGCATTATAAATTAAAGTTTAAAGTTTATTTTCTTTACCTGATCTAAAAATAAAGTTTCTTCCAGTTTTTCAAATTCTCTGAAGTCTTCTGCAGTTACATCATCTTTATAGGTAGAGAAATAATGATCTAATCTGGCGTTTCTCCAAAGAAGTACCCAGGCGATTCCCGAATCTTTAATTCCGGGATATAAGTGTTTTGTCCACCATTTGGGATCAGATCCAGGATCTATATTTCCGGTTTCGGTAAGTGCATAGGGTTTTGATCTCTTTTGAGCTTCTAATTTTAGAATCTCAAGATTTGTTTTAATATTTTTTATAAATGCTTCTTTTCCGCCGTAATTATAAATATCTACCCCCAGAATATCTACATATTCATCTCCGGGATAATATTTTTCAAAATCTTCGGTGCTTTGCATAATATTAGGGGCATAGGCGTATAATAGGTTGTGAACATTATTTTGCTGAAGTAGCATAAAAGTTTGTCTCCATAATTCCTTGTAGTCTTCTGCGCTGCAATTCCCTTCTCCCCACCAAAACCATCCGCCATTCATTTCATGAAAGGGTCTAAAAACTACTGGTATAGGCTGATCTTTTTCATCTTTTAAGGATTTAAAGAAAATCGAGAGTCGTGATACCCATTTTTCATATTTTTCTCGCTTTAAACCACCCTTTAAAATTTCGGAAACTGCTGCCGTCGTATCCCAGGAACTCCCATCTGTCACCGGGTTATCCAGGTGCCAGCTGAAAGTTATAATCGCACCCTTTTTATACATTTTTTTTACCTGATCCCTCATAAGCACAAAGGAAACGGTATCGAGATTGAAAGAATGATTTAACTCAATGTGCCCAAGATCGTACCCATGAACCGCAGGAAGCTTTCCAGAAACATCCCTGATATCACTTCTTAACTTAAGAGGAGAATCTGGCTGTTTCCAGTTAATGCCATATATGGTAGCATCCTGGTGTCCAAAAGCGAAACCATCATTGGGAATGGATTTTATTCTTTCATATAAAATTTTAGTTTTTTCTGATGCCTTAATATTTGCAAGGTGAATGTCCTCTAAATTTATTCGATACGTACTTTTACATGATGTCATACATACAATAAATGTTAGAAGAATACCTATTTTGACAATATATTTCATGTAATAAGTGTGAATTTTGAATTTTTTTGGTAAAATATTTTATCTTTAGTTTTGTCTTATTATATATTTAATCTCTAAATTTTAAGGAAAATTTAATTAAATCGCCTGAAATGTTAAGAAATATCAAATTTAACTTTCAAGGTTATTGAACTTTAATAGAATATTGTCAATTCTTGATTAAATTTTTTCTCAATCGTAATTAAAAGAATATGCAAAAGGAGATACACCGGGAAATTACACCCCTGGCCCCTGAAGATAGCTTCCTTGTTTTTGATAGAATTAAGGATGATTTTGATTTTCCAATTCATTTTCATCCTGAGTATGAGCTTAATTTTATTTTAAATGGTAAAGGTGTTCGGCGAGTAGTGGGTGATAGTTTGGAGGAAATTGATAATATAGAATTAGTACTTGTGGGGCCAAACCTGAATCATGGTTGGGAAATCCACAACTGTAGCAATAAGAAAATTCACGAAATAACAATTCAATTTCATAACGACCTTTTTGATGATAAGCTGTTAAGCCGAAGAATAATGAAACCGATAAAGGATATGTTTGAAAGGTCTGCTCACGGAATATTGTTCTCAGAAAAGATTTCAAAAGAAATAAAACCAAAAATACTTAGATTATCTAAAATAGATAGTATTGATTATTTTCTGGAGCTGATTTCCATCTTACATGACCTTGCAAATTCCAGAAATCAACACCTTCTTTCATCATATATTTCAGAAAATAAAAACTTTGAAAACAGTGATAAGATTAAGAAAATATATGAGTATATACAGGAGAATTATCAAAAAAAGATAAGCTTGAAGGAGATCTCGGATGTTGTAAATATGAGCCCGGTTTCTTTTAATCGATTTATTAAACGCAGGACAGGAAAAACCTTTATTGAATACGTTAATGATACCAGAATTGGTTATGCCGCAAGATGGTTAATTGAGAAGGAATTAAGTATAGCCGAAATTGCCTTTAAATGCGGGTTCAATAATATTGCAAATTTTAATCGTGTTTTTAAAAAGAATAAGGACTGTACACCTAGCCAGTACAGGGAGGAATTTAGTGGAATAAAAAGAGTATTATAAATATTATTAAAGGCTTCATGAAAAGCATATCTGGGTTAACTATTTTCTTACTTCCGTTATTAATTATTTGCGGTTGTTCTTCTATGAATATGGATTCGTCATCCAGAGAGAAAAACAACGAAGGATCTGCCGTTAAAGCATTAAATACAGAAAATTTGACTCCGGTAGCCAAGTATGGTCAGTTAAGCTTCGATGGGATTAAATTGGTTAGTGAGCATGGAGAAGTTGTTCAGTTAAAAGGGATGTCTTTGTTCTGGAGCCAATGGCAACCGCAGTATTATAATAAAACCACCTTAAAACAATTGAAAGAATATTGGGGGATTAGTGTTATAAGAGCAGCTATGGCTATTGAAAACGAAGGTTTCCTGGAAAATCCGGAAAAAGAGAAGCGAAAAATTTATAAAGTTGTAGATGCAGCAATTGAGCTTGGAATTTATGTTATCGTAGACTGGCATGATCATCATGCTGAAGATCATCTTTTAGAAGCAAAGAAATTTTTCTCTGAATTAAGTGATAAATATGGTCAATACCCTAATTTAATATATGAGCCTTATAATGAGCCGTTAGAAGTTTCCTGGAGTAAAGTTCTAAAACCATATCATCAGGAAATCATCTCAGCAATTAGAAAGAACGATCCCGATAATATTATAATATGTGGCACACCTAGATGGTCACAGGATGTTGTTTACGCAGCAAAAGACCCTATTAATGAGGCTAATATTGGTTACACATTACATTTCTATGCAGGTACTCATCACGAAGAACTTAGAGAGGCAGCTGCTAATGCAATGAAGAAAAATCTACCAATTTTTGTTACTGAATTTGGAACTACAAATGCCGATGGTAATGGGGAAGTTTTTTATGAGGAAACTCAAAAATGGTTAGACTTTATGGATGACAATAATTTGTCATGGTGTAATTGGTCTATAGCTGATAAAAAAGAAGCATCTGCAGCCCTTAAACCTGGTACTAAGCATAACGAATTAAAGGACTTATCTAATCTTAGTAAGTCGGGAAAATATGTCAGATCCAAAATTATTGAATAGCACTATTTCTTTATTATTTTTCTGCTGAATATATTTTGAACTTACCAGTTTCGTATAAAATTAATATTAGCACATTCCAGATTAATCTAGTTAGGAAAAAATATCATTAATATTTGATAAAATAATATTAACAAGACCTTAACTTTCCTTCTAATTTTGAGTATGGGAAAAATATGGGTGTTTTTTTGTTAATATAACAATTGTTTTGTTTTCATATTATTGATACCGTAATTTTTTATATAAATCAACCAATTTAATTCTTATGCGAAGAAAGATACTTCAATGTAAAGGCAGCTGTAGCCTTAGAAGCAAAATATTATTTTTTGCCCTCTTCTTTTGTGCCTTCACTCAAATTGGTCTCGCGCAGAACGTTGTGACCGGTAAAGTGATTGATACGGAAGGTATACCTTTATTAGGGGTAAATGTAATTGAGAAAAACACCTCGAATGGAACCACTACCGATTTTGATGGTAATTTTGAAATTAGTGTAGATGATAATGCAGTCATTGTTTTTAGTTTTGTTGGATTTTTGACTAAGGAAGTGAGTGTTTCGGGAGGTGAGAAACTGAGTGTTACATTGGATACTGATTCTGAAAGTTTAGATGAAGTAGTAGTTATTGGATATGGTGCTCAACGAAAAGAAGAGATAAGTGGCTCTGTATCCAGTATAAGTAGCGAGGAATTTGAAAATATACCTCAAGTTGGCGTAGATCAACTTATGCAGGGACGTGCAGCGGGTGTTATGGTAACTAAAAACTCAGGCCAACCTGGCTCCGCAGTTTCTGTAAAAATTAGGGGGGTAAATACAATTACAGGATCGAGTGAACCTCTTTATATTATTGATGGTGTGCCAGTGTCTGGAGATTCTAGAAATATCGCAACCAGTGGAAGGTCAACTGCCGATGGTGGAATTGGAGATGGTACGGGAGCAACAGATGTAAGTCCGCTGGCTGCTTTAAACCCAAATGATATTGAATCTGTTGATATTCTTAAGGATGCATCTGCTACTGCAATATACGGTTCGAGAGGTTCTAATGGTGTAGTTATTATTACAACAAAGAAAGGTAAAAAAGGAGCGGGTAGACTTAGTTATAACACATATGTTGCGATGCAAAGACCTACAAATAAGATTGATGTGCTTGATCTGCCGGGATATGCAAGACTTCAAAATACTATTGGTGAAATATATGGTTTAGATCCACAAATTGAATTCTTAAATCCAGATTTATTGGGTCCTGGAACAGATTGGCAGGCGCAGATTTTTGATGATGCGTTGCAAATGAATCACGAGTTATCTTTTTCTGGAGCATCAGATAAGATTAATTATTTTATTTCTTCCTCTTACACCGATCAAGAAGGTACTGTTATAGGTTCTGGATTTGATCGTATTACAGTTAGAACGAATGTTAATGCTGATTTAAATGATTGGATTAGTACTGGAGTTGCTCTTACTGCTAGTAGAACTAATGATGATATTACTTTGAATAGTTCTAGTAATGGTATCATTTCTTTATCATTATTGAACAATCCTGCTACTGCTGTTTACAATGCAGACGGGACTTTTGCTGGTCCGCAAACGGCCGATGAAATCGCTTTTGGAATTCGTAATCCCATCGCAGAAGCTTTAAGCATCCGTAATACCTTAACAAGAAATAGGATTTTCGGAAATATTTTTGCCCAGTTCAATATATCTGATAATTTAAATTTCAGAACGGAATTTGGTGGAGATTTTGGTAATAATTTAAGTGATCGGTTTCAACCTACTTTTACTTACGGAGTATTGGAAAGAGGGGAAAGTACCTTAAACGTTCGAAGAGAAAATAATGATTTCTGGATTATTAAAAACCTATTGACTTATGATAATACTTTCAATGAAAAACATGATGTTACCATGTTACTGGGGCAGGAGGTTCAAGAATCAAAATGGCAGGGAGTTATAGCTCAGGATGGTAATTTTGTTAGTAATGATATTCCAGTTTTAGGAACTGGTGATGCTAATGACTTTAACGATCAGTATATAGGAAGTTCTGCTTTGGAATCTTATTTTGGAAGGCTGATTTATTCCTACGATAATCGGTATAATATAACAGCATCCCTAAGAGCTGATGGCTCCTCTAAATTTGCCGAAGGTAACAAGTGGGGGTATTTTCCATCGGTATCTGGATCCTGGAGACTCTCCAACGAGGCTTTTATGGAAGATTTTGAATCGATTCAGAATATAAAAGTATATGGTGGTTACGGGGAAGTTGGTAATCAGGCTATTCCAAATTTCGCGTATGGTGTAAGACTGAATACCATATCTACTGGACTGGGTACAGGCTTTGAATTTGCCAATTTTGAAAATCCTGATCTTACCTGGGAATCATCAACTCAGACGAATCTAGGTTTGAGCTTTGGATTATTTGATTCAAGATTGAATACAACTATAGAAGTATATAACAAAGTTTCAAAAGATTTTCTTTATCAATTAGCTGTGACCGATTTTATTACAGGGGGTAATTCACCTGGAGCTATAACGGCTCCTTGGGTTAACCTTGGTGAAATGGTAAACAAAGGAGTAGATTTAACCATAAATTATTCAACATTAGGAGAAAGTGATTTCAACTGGCAATCTACTTTAACATTCTCTCATTATCAGAATGAAGTCACCGAGCTATTGGGAGATCTAACAATTAACGGAGATCTTAGTTTAAACCAGTCAAACCAGAACCTAACACTTACCAAGGTAGGAGAACCTGTTGGTATGTTTTATGGTTACCAGGTTGAGGGACTTTTCAGAACAACAGATGATATTGAAGGAGCTCCAATACAATTTGGAAGACCTTTTGAAGATGCTTTATTTTCAACTACCTGGCTTGGTGATATTAAATTCAAGGATATCAATGGTGATGGGTTAATCAACAATGATGATCGCACAGTTATAGGTAATCCTCATCCAGATTTTACATTTGGTTTCCAAAATAATTTCTCTTATAAAAATTTTGATCTTTCCTTATTCTTACAGGGATCTTATGGGAATGATATTTTTAATGCTGTAAAAAGAACTCTTACCGCGGCAAATAGTTATTATGTTAACCAATCGCCATCAGTTTTAGATTATTGGTCCATTGATAATCCAAATGCAGGTGCTCCTAGGTTGGCTAGAAATGACACTCCGAATATTAATATTTCAGACCGTTATATCGAAGACGGTTCTTATTTACGAATTCAAAATTTGACCTTAGGTTATAACTTGTCTTCAAGTACCACAGATCAATTAGGATTGAGAAAATTAAAAGTATACGGTAGTGTTCAAAATTTATACACGTTTACAAATTATTCTGGTTACGATCCTGAGGTAGGGGCTTACAATCAGAACGCCCTTTTACTTGGGGTTGATAATGGAAGGTACCCATCCCCAAGAACTTTTTCAATAGGACTGAACGTAGAATTATAATTATATGATGATGAAGAAATTTTTAAAAACAAAGACTATAATAGTGATCGCTGCTTTTTTATGCTTCCCTTCATGTAGCAAAGATTTTCTGGAGAGACCTCCGGAGGATTCTTATAGTGCAGCAACCTTTTATAAAACAACGGACCAGGTAGAGGCCGCGGCTAATCATCTTTATTCCAGGCCTTGGTACAATTTTATTTCAAATGTTGCTTGGGCCATTGGAGAACTAAGTTCTGGAAATGGAAGAACATGGGATGCAAGAAATGCAGATTTTGACAATTTCGCAATTACTGGAGAACATAATACTTTAACCCAATCATGGGAATCTCTTTACGCTGTCATTGCTCAATCCAACTCTCTCATCAATACTCTGCCTAATTCCGTTGATCCGAGTGTTCCTCAGGAAGTAGTAAATAATTCGTTGGGAGAGGCAAGGTTCATTAGAGCAACTGCTTATTTTTATTTGGTAAGAATATTCGGTTCTGTGCCAATTATAGCTGATAATACCGATTATGTTTTGGAGCCTGTAGTTCCCAGAAACCCTGTTGAGGACGTGTATGAATTCATTAAGAGGGATCTAATGTTTGCAATGGAAAATCTCTATGATAAAACCAGAGGTTCCAACTACGATTTGAATGCTAGAGTGTCAAGCGGTTCTGCTAAAGCTATGCTCGCCAAGATCTATCTCTATGAAGAAAACTGGGCCAGGGCATATGAACTTTCAAATGACGTTATAAATTCGGGAGAATTTAAGCTTTATGGTGGTACTGGAGCTGATGGAGATCCGTCTGGAAGTTATTATGATCTATTCCTAACCGCTAACGATAACAATCCTGAATCAATCTTTGCGCTGCAATGGTCTACTTCTGGACAATATTCTGAAGGTAACGGTATCCAGTCCTTGTTTGCTCAGGCTGGAATAACAGGATTTTCCGATGGATATTCAGCCATTGGACCATCCTTGGATTTGCAGGATGCGTATGAAGACAAAGAACAGGATTTAAGATATTATGCCACGATTATGGATCCGGGATCTTTTTATCCGGATTTAAATGGAGGTTACACCGTTTCCGAAAATGTGGACCATCAAGGTACTAACGTGGGTATTAAAAAGTATGTAGTAGGTAATGCTGCCACTAATGGTGGTGGGGCTCAGCAAAGCTATCCTAATAACACCTATATATTACGATATGGAGAACTACTTTTAATACATGCTGAAGCTGCTTTAAACGGCGGGGGATCATATGAAGAAGGAGTTAAATCACTTAATAAAGTTCGGGAAAGAGCCGGATTAGACCCTATTGCAAATCCTACTCTAGAAGATGTTTTCCACGAGAGAAGGATTGAGTTAGCTTTTGAATTCGAATTCTGGTATGATGTAGTTCGTCAGGGACCTGAATTTGCTTTAGATTTTCTAGCTAATACGGAGCGAGGTACTTTTAATGATGACACTACTCCGCCCACTGTAAATTCTGAAATGTATACACCTACTATGGACGATCTTTTGTTCCCTTATCCAAGTAACGAAACTCAGAATAACCCTGCTTTATTGGAGCCACCGGTGCCTTATGATTTTAGTGATGATGAATAATTTTTTAAAAAAATATTATGAAAAACAAATTAATAAAAATTAGGATAGCTGAACCAATATTCATGGTCTTGTTTGCTAGTCTGTTGTTTTCATGTGACAGTGATTTTGATGTAATTAGTCCGGAGGGCGGAGATGGTCCGCCGGTAATCACCAGCGTAAGTGAAGCAAGGGAAGATGTAGCAGTTACTCAGGGTGTATTGGAAAATACCTATATCATTAGAGGTGAAAATTTTTCTACCCTTAAAGCTATTTACTTCAATGGTGTCCAGGCAAGTGTTAACCTTGCGCTTACTACAGATAATCTTACTTTTGCAACTGTACCTGAGAGTGCTCCTTATGTTGGGCAGTCTAATGAGTTAGTGCTGGAGAACCTTTCAGGGTCTACGAGTTATGACTTTTCACTGTTAACTATAGATGATTTCACCGAAGCTACTATAGATGGAGTTAAAACAGTAACATTATTAGGTGGAGATTTTTCAGAGACAAACTCGGTAACTTTCGTCTCCGGTTCAGAGGAAGACGGGAACCTCGTGGAAATAGAGGCAGATATACTTTCAGTTTCCGAAACTGAAGTTACGGTTATAGTGCCATCTGGTATTGAACAGGCATTTATTTACCTGGAAACCTCCAGAGGAGCAGTTACACAATCTGATTCTTATGGATTTAGTTATTCAATTTATATCGATGCATTAAATCCAGATTGGGAAATGAGCCAGTGGGGCGGAACTTTCGATCTTGAAAACACCAGTCCTGCATTGGGTCAATTTTCAATTAAAAGTACCCGAGAAGCCTGGTCAGGATTATCATTTTTAGCTCCGAATATTCCATTTGATGATTATGAGGCCCTTACCTTTTCAATCTACGGAACTGGTGATGCTGGAGATTCTGTAAATCTTGCAATAAATGACTTTGCAGCTCAGGTAAACCTTGTGTTGATTCCGAATCAATGGAATAAATTCGTGGTACCCTTGTCAAGTTTTTATCCAAATGGAGGTGCACCAGCTACCATTACAAGGCTGGATTTCCAGGAAGCTTCGGGTACAGGTAAAGCTCAGTATATATTTTACGTAGATGATTTTGGGCTTCTTTAAATTGATGATAGTTAGTTTAAAATATAAAGATTCCAGAATTTAGAAATTCTGGAATCTCTTTCAAATAGAAATAAATTAAAAAAGATGAAATTATCCAGAATATATTATGTGGTAATGCTAATTCTTTTAGCCGGAGTAACTTCTTGTAATGAGGATGATGATATTTATCCACAACTCGGTGATGACCCAAGAAATCTTACTCAAATAGTTAACGATGACGCGAATTTATCCACTTTAGCCCAGGCCTTAACCCAGGTTGGTTTGGATTCCACGTTGAGATCGACTTCAACTTACACCTTATTCGCTCCAAATAATGCAGCTTTTGGTGATTTTGATATGTCTTCAATGAGTGAAGAGGAACTTACTAACTTTTTATTGAATCATGTACTTAGTACCACGACCGCAGATTTCTCTTCTACTCTAACCACGGGTTATACGCCCACCATGGCAACGGGACCAGATGATAACAATTTGAGTCTATTTATTAATACTGATGGTGGTTTGAAGTTAAATGGGATGGCGACTCCGGTACAAGGCTCCTTTGATGTAGGTTCCACAAATGGTGTTTTACATGTTGTTGATAACCTATTAACTCCTCCTACAGTTTTGGATCATACAAAAGCAAATCCAAATTTTTCAAAACTGGCGGAAGCTATTGAATTAGCAGGCCTTTCTGAAACTCTTTCAATGACAGATCCTGAATTGGAAACTTACCCATTCACAGTTTTTGCTCCAACTAATGCCGCATTTGAAAGTTTTATGATGCAACTTAATGGAGCATTTGGATGGACTTCTCTAGGTGAAATTCCTACGGAAATACTTCAGGAAGTATTAATGTATCATGTTGTTACCGGAAGTAATACACTTGCTCCCATGATTTCTGGTACGGAGCAGGTTACAATGCAGGGTAATAGTTTTATGATTGATGATAATTCTGTAATACAGGACGGAAGCTATGATATGGCAAATTTTACTTTAACAGATATCCAGGGTGTTAATGGTGTAGTACATGGTGTGAATAAAGTTCTCATACCGGAGACTGTTTTCCAAGACATATTAGGTGCAACGTTAGATTTAAAAAAGAGAAGTGAAGATAGAGGATTTACTTCTTTCCTGGCAGCTATTGAAAAAGCTGGATTGACGGAACAACTGGAGACTGAAGAGTTTACTGTGTTTGTTCCTAATAATGATGCCTTTAACGCCCTTTTCTCACTAATTACAAATTTCGATAGCCTGGAAGATTTTGATACTCCTGAGGAAATTGAAGCTTTAAAGCAATTGCTAACTTATCATTTATACGACGGACAATTATTGTCAAGTCAGTTAATCGATGGTGGCAGTGTAACAACAGTTTACGGCGATAATATTACAGCAGATCTAAGCGGGGATAATGCCCGCTTGAGATCAAGTTTTGAGGAAGCTGTTCCTGCTCAATTTGTAAATGCAAATATTGGGGCAACTAATGGTATTCTACATGAAATAAATCGAGTATTAATTCCTGCCGAACTGGTAAGCGTCCTTGGAATAGAATCTTCTGAAACTGGACAGTGTCCAGTAAAGGATGAAAACCTGGTATTCTTTGATTGGAATGGAAAAGATCCATATTGGGGAAATGTTACTGCAGAAAATGATCCTTCTCTTTCACTGGATGGAGAAAATTATGGTAGAGCAAATTTCCAAACTGGAGGCACAGGATTTATTGATTTATTCTGGAGAAATGACCCAGCAACCTTTAATGGTGCTCAGGTGGTTGGCAGCAATCTGGAAGCTTATTCAATTAAGTTTGATATTAATATAATTGAGCCTATAAGTGCAGGTAGATTTAGGTTAAGATTCAATGCCTCAACTGGAGAAGATGTTTTCTATGATTGGGCTCCATGGGAAGATACAGGGGAACCTTTCACTACTGATGGTTGGGAAACCATCGAAATACCTCTTACTGAGCTTGGAGTACCAGATTTTAGTATCGTTGATGCAGAATTTGGAATGGCATTCCAAGATGCAGATATCCTTCTTAACTTTGCTATAGACAACGTAAGATTTGATACTCCTGGATGTGGTGGTCCCGAACCTGTAGCTGATGTAGAAGCAGTTTTCTTTGATTGGGATGGAAAAGATCCATATTGGGGAAATGTAGGTGTTGAAAATGATGCAGCTATTAGTCTTGATGGTAGTAATTATGGGAGAGCTAATTTTCAAACTGGAGGAACTGGGTGGCAGGATCTTTTTTGGAGAAATGATGCTACTTTCTATGGTGCAAACATGGTGGGTTCTAATCTAGATGAATATGTATTAAAATTTGAAATTAATACTTTCGAACCTATTAATGCAGGGATGTTCAGGATTAGATTTAATGACTCAGATGGAGTAGATGCATTTTATGACTGGCAACCATGGAACGAAACTGGAAATGCTCTGGATACTGATGGTGATTGGATTACGGTAAGTATTCCCGCTACCGCACTAGGAGTGCCAGACTTCAGCCTGGTAGATGCTGAATTTGGGATGGCTTTCGAAGGGGCAGACATTCTACTTAATTTTGCAATAGACAATGTAAGATTTGAGAAATTATAAGCTTGTTTGGTGTTAGCTTAGTTTTTGCTTGATAAGTTTATTCCCTGCAGTTCACTGTAGGGAATTTCTTTTATAAGAACATTATATGAATAAATATTCGACATAAAATTTCAAAAAATGACATTAAAATATTTCCTTTTCCTATTCCTAGTAATTACAGGATTCAACGACACGTATGCCCAGAAATTTGAAAATCTTGCTCAAACTCCTCCTATGGGATGGAACAGCTGGAATAAATTTGCCTGTGATATAAACGAAGAGCTTATTAAGGAAGCAGCTGACGAAATGGTTTCCAGCGGAATGAAAAATGCCGGTTACGAATATATTGTTATTGACGACTGCTGGCATGGCGAAAGAGATGAGAACGGGTTTATTCATGCAAATAAGGAAAAGTTTCCTTCGGGGATGAAAGCACTGGTAGACTATGTACATTCTAAAGGACTGAAATTTGGTATTTATTCAGATGCCGGATGGCAAACCTGTGGAGGTAAACCCGGCAGCCGGGGAAGGGAGTTTCAGGACGCTCAAACTTACGCTAAATGGGGTGTTGATTATTTAAAATACGACTGGTGTAATACAGAAAGTCTAAAGGCTGAAGGTGCATATCTTACCATGAGAGATGCATTATACGAAGCTGGGAGACCAATTGTTTTTAGCATTTGTGAATGGGGTGATAGTCAACCCTGGGAATGGGCTGAAGATATTGGGCATTTGTGGAGGACAACGGGAGATATTTACCCATGTTGGGATTGTGAAGAAGACCATGGTGATTGGTCTTCCTGGGGAGTGCTCAGGATTCTTGATATGCAGGAAGGATTAAGAAAATACGCCGGCCCCGGTCACTGGAATGATCCTGATATGATGGAAGTTGGAAATGGAATGTCCGTGAGCGAAGACCGGGCGCATTTTACTATGTGGGCAATGCTGGCTGCTCCACTAATTGCCGGAAATGATCTGGGTAATATGAGTGAAGAAACAGTGAATATCCTTACTAATAAAGAGGTGATCGCTATAGACCAGGATACTCTTGGAGTGCAGGGATTTAAATATAGCAGTGAAGACGGCCTTGAAACCTGGTTTAAGCCCTTAGCAGGTGGAAACTGGGCAGTGACCTTCTTAAATCGTGCGGATACTGAACATGAAATAAATTTTAATTGGAAAGATCATATGGTTAAGGATCCGGATTTTGATTATGCTGTCGATTTTAATGCAGAAACGTATAGCATTAGAGACCTTTGGAAACACAAAAATTTGAAAAACACTCAGTCCCCTTTTAAAGCAGTCGTGCCACCTCATGATGTGATCACGCTTAGGCTAAGCAAAAAGTAAAGAGGAAATGATTTAAAATAAGGAGGGCGAAAATTTGAAATTTTTGCCCTCCTTATTTTTTAGTTTGATTGTCCATAAATTATCCTGAATTTGACCAAATACGTCATTCTGTACTTGTTTCAGAATCTTCAGGTCCTAAGATAAATTCAGGGTAACGAGATAACTATTATGACGAAGAACGGATATACATTTTTCAGTAATCACCTTATTTCTTTAGAGTTTCCATGCAATTTATGAGTGCCCTGAAATTATGATAAGTAGCTTTCCAAATATGTCCTTTCAGGTCATCTTTTGTTTCCGGTTTGTTATCCTGTCCCCATTCATACCAGCCCCCAAAACGCTCGTCCATAAAATAGGTGTTTGTGTATTCCCACAACTTATTAAAATAAGAACGATAATCATGTTCGTCTTCAGGGAAATAATGATCCATAATAAGCAGTGTATTCAAACCTTCAGCCTGAGACCACCAGTTTTTATTTTTATTTACCAGCGTAAGATTTTTATCAGAACCAAAATAATAGCCCCCATCATAAAATCCACCCAATTCAGGATCCCATCCATTTTCCAGGGAATGATCTACCATCTTTTTACCTTTGACCAAGGTTTCTTCTGTGTCCTCACGCCCCAAAGCTTCGGAAGCTTCTAGCATCAAATAAGCCGTTTCAACATCATGTCCAAAAGAAACATGATCCAGATAATAGTGCTTTTCAATCACTTCTTTTGACTGATCATTAAAAGTAACCGGCGTCCAGTCCTTTTCAAAAAAGAGATTCATATAATTCTTGTCGCTTACAATAGTATCACGAATTAGTAATAGTAACTCCTCCAGTCTTTCTGCAACAAGATCATCCGGCCACACTTTATAAAGTTCCGTAAAGGCTTCCAGCAAATGTATAGAACTATTCTGATCCTTATAACCAACGTCTGAAGTGGAATCAAAACTGGAATCTCTTATAATTGGTGATCCATCCATATTTAAGGACTGGTAATATCCTTTACTAATTGAGTCATGGCTATGCTCTTCCAGCCAGTAAAAGGTCTTTTTGGCCAGCTCTAGTGCTTCTTTATTTTCTGAAGCTCTGGCATAAGCCGCCAAACCATATAATCCAAAAGCGTTGCCATAAGCCGTTTTCTCTTCACCTTTTTTAGCAATTGGCTCCCCGGTTTTAGAAACCAGGTTATGAAAACCTCCATATTCCTTATCCCACATCACATCCCTTAAGAACTTAAATCCATGTTCGGCATACTGAAGGTAATTAGCATTTTCTGGAAATACTTCAGCAGCTACTGAATTGGTCCAGATATGCCTGGCCTGGGTCACGATCATTTTATCATGTTTTTCCCCCAGTTTGAAATCATAGGTGATTTCACTGTAATAACCTCCGTCCTCATTATCAATGGCCAGAGGATACCATTTATCAAGTAAATTTTCTTTAGCGTCTGTTTTCATTTCAGCGATGAATTCTTCATTCGAGGTATTATCCTGACAAAAAACAGTGCTAACCGAAAGAAACATGAGTCCTAAAAAGTATCGTATTTTCATAAAGGAATATTTTTCAGATTAAATATATAGCAATGATTTCAATAAGAAAGACGGCTGAAAATATCCTATGGGAAATAGATAAAAAAGTATTAAGTCCTGCTTCGTACATAGGCCTATTTTTAGTTTCTAATTTTAGATGATGCGAAATTTTATTTTACTCTTTTCAATTTTAGGCATAGCAAATATTTATGCTCAAAAAACTTCCGATTCTATAGATATTTTCAGGATTAATGACCTGGAATACCTGGAAAGACGGGGAGCAAACGTTATGCTTGCCCACGATTTTTATCCGGAAAGTCATCAGGGCGGAGTTGGCATTATCCAGAATGGGATTCGTGTCGCGACCAATGGAGATCTAAGGCTTGAACCTGCTCCCGGCCAATGGCAGCCTGTTCCGAAGGTTGGAGAGCGACAGATTGATCGCGAAAAGCAGGAAATAAGCGTGCATATGAGCTATCCAGATCCTTCCAAAGACCGACAAGGATTTAATCCCATTATCTACCCTGAGCTTGAAATGAGCTACGAACTTAAGGTAATTCCTCAGGGAAAATCCTTTAAAATCATAGTTGATCTCGATAAACCTCTACCGGAAGAATGGATAGGAAAAGTAGGAATGAATATTGAATTTTTCCCCGGAATCCTCTTCGGAAAATCCTTTTATATGGATGATGATTTTGGGATTTTTAACAGGCAGGCCAATGGACCCGGTTATTATACTGATGAAGATGAATTCCGGTTAAAACCTATGGCCAGGGGAAATAAGCTCGTTATCGCACCCGGAACTCCAAAACAAACCATAAATATTGAAAATTTAGGTGAAAATAGCTTGGAATTATTAGATGGCAGAGCTATTCATAGTAACGGCTGGTTTATAGTAAGATCGCTGGTACCCGCAGGAAAAACTAAAAATGCTATTGAATGGCTTATTACTCCAAATACGCTAAAGGACTTCATTTATTCCCCAGTAGTACAGGTTTCCCAGGTGGGTTACCATCCTGCCCAGGAAAAAATAGCGGTTATTGAAATAGATCCAAATGATAGCAGAAAAATAGAAGCAAAACTACTTCGAATTGATAATGAAGGCGGTTATACTGAAGTGATTTCGAAACGACCTGAAGAATGGGGCGACTTCCTTAGATATAAATATTATCAAATGGATTTTACTCACATCAAAGAACCCGGGATGTATGTGGTTCAATATGGGGACTATACCACTGAAGCTTTTCAGATTAGTGAAGAGGTTTTTCAAAGGAACGTCTGGCAACCAACGCTTGAGTATTTTTTACCTGTCCAGATGTGTCATATGCGCGTGAACGACCGGTATAAGGTTTGGCATGGCCTCTGCCATATGGATGATGCGCGAATGGCTCCTACAGATTATAACCATTTTGATGGTTATTTACAAGGATCTGAAACTCTTACGAAGTATGAATCCGGAGAGCACGTGCCCGGAATAAATATTGGTGGCTGGCACGATGCAGGGGATTATGACCTTAGAGTGGAATCCCAGGCTTCAACGGTTCAGGGACTGTCTCATATTTATGAACTTTTCGGGGTAGATTACGACAATACCAGCATCGATGAAAATACCCGGATCGTAGAAATTCTTCAACCCGACGGCAAACCCGATATGTTACAGCAAATAGAACACGGTGTTCTTTCAATCGTTGGAGGTTACAAGTCTATGGGGCGTTTTTATCGCGGAATCATCGTGCCTACCAAAAGACAATACATTCTACTGGGAGACCCCGTAAATCATAGCGATAATAAGGTTTTTTCGAATTCTGAAGCAGATGAACAGATTCCTGTAGGCCTAGAGGGAGCTCCAGATGATCGCTGGGTTTTTACTGAAGAAAATCCGGGGAGAGAACTTTCTACCGCTGCAGCCCTTGCAGCTGCTTCTAGAGTTTTGAAAAATTCTAATCCAGAACTTGCTGAAGAATGCCTATCGATCGCCGAATCAATCTGGAACACACATAAGAAAGAATCATTTGTTCAAAAAAGCGAACTAGCCGTTGAAATGCTTCGAACTACTAATAAACAGGAATATTCAGATTTTCTTGTGAACAATTCGGAAGCAATAATAGCTAATATTAGCAATACCGGATGGATCGTCGGGCCTGCCCTACCGCTAATCCAAAATGATAATTTTAAGAATCAGATAAAGGCTGCTGTTCAGGAATATTATGAAGAGGTGGTAGAGTTAGGTAAAAAAACACCTTACGGAATGCCTTATGAACCGGATATCTGGGGCGCGGGCTGGGGAATTCAGAATTTTGGAATGAAACAATATTATTTCCATACGAGCTATCCCGAAATCTTTCCGAAGAAATATATGCTGAATGCCCTGAATTTTGTGCTTGGTTCTCACCCGGGCGTGAATACTTCCTCTTTCGCATCTGGAGTTGGCTCGAGATCATTAACCCAGGCCTATGGAGTGAATCGCGGGGAATTCTCGTTTATTCCGGGTGGAATTGGATCTGGAACAGCTTTAATAAGACCGGATTTTCCTGAATTACTGGAATGGCCATTTCTCTGGCAACAAACCGAATATGTTTTAGGAGGCGGCACTACAGATTATATCTTTTTAGTACTCGCTGCAGACCAACTTTTAAATCAGAATAAATGAAAAAAATGATCCTTTTTGTCGGATTGCTTGCCTCTGTTCTATGTTATGGGCAAACACCCGTAAATCCAAACACCGGTCCTGAAACAAAACAGTTGTTAGAATATATTTATTCCTTAAATGGCAAAATTTTAGCCGGGCAGCATAGTTATAACGAAGACCCCGATAAGTTTTATAATCTCGCCCAGGAAATTACCGGTAAATATCCGGCGGTATGGGGAACCGACTTTTACTGGAATGGGGAAAAAGATCCGGGAGAAAGAATTGTAAAAGCGACCATCAAAAAACATAACGAAGGTTCAATAATAACCCTTATGTGGCATGTGGGGAGACCATCCGAAAATCCTCCTTATAACTGGAGTAAAAGTGTACAGAATGAATTTAGCGATGAGCAATGGCATCAGTTGCTTACACTCGGTTCTACTACACATACAAATTGGTTAAAGCAGGTAGACAATCTTGCTCAGCATCTAAAAGAATTAAAGGAAGCCGGCGTACCCATTCTCTGGAGACCTTACCACGAAATGAACGGGGTTTGGTTCTGGTGGGGAAATAATCCGGATGCATATAAAAAGCTTTGGAAAATGCTTTACGACCGTTTAACCAATTATCATAAGCTTAATAATTTGATTTGGGTCTGGAATGCGAATGCTCCCCGGGATATTCCTTACGATGAAGCATTTCCGTATAAAGATTTTTATCCGGGAGCTGATTTTGTGGATATACTGGCCACCGATGTTTATCATTATGATTACGAACAGAAAGATTATGAGGAACTTTTGGAACTCGCAGAGGGTAAACCTATTGCTCTTGGAGAAGTGGGTGAATTACCAAAACCAAACATTCTGGAAAAACAGCCAAAATGGTCCTGGTTTATGGTCTGGTCTAACTGGCTACAAACTGCAAATAGCCCGAAACGGGTAAAAGAGATATATAATTTTTCAAATACATTAACTAAAGATGAAATTAAGAATTAAGCATACATTAATCCTGCTACTATTTGTCACGGGTGTGGCTCAGGAAGTCTCAGCACAGGCTGAATTCGAGACCTGGGGCAACCTTACGGGAATTCGAACGGAAAACGGTTTTTTCGATTTTAACTCCAGTCTTGTGATTATAAATAAAAACGGTAACGAGTGGGAAACCCGGAAGGAAGGTCAGAAAACGGACTTTAAAAGGGAAAATGGAGTTAAAACCTTCAATTACGGAATGCGTGACATCAGCTGGAATCAAAAGCTTCAAACAACCGGAGAAGGAAAAGCCAATATTCAGGTAGATTTCACTTCCCCAAAAGACACGCTTCTGCAGGGAGCGTATTTCAGAATAAAACTACCGGAAGCATTTGGCACAAACGCCAGTTTCAAAATTAGCAATCCCGAAACGATTACTGTTTCAAATTTTCATTCAGAATTTAAAAATGCTGAATATAAAGCTCCTGTAAAATCTGTAACTGTCAATTCAGAAAACCGGGAAATCACAATTATCGTAAAAGAGGCCACCGAATTAATTATTACTTCTGGGGCAGACTCTCTAAATCCAGAATACCAGTTAAATTTTGCTATCGCAACTGGAAATATTGCAGCAAATAAAACTTATAAAAACTCCTTTGATATTGAAGTTTCCGGAGAAATGGATAATTCCCCGGTGACTTTGAAACTTTATCCAGATCAGGAAGGAAATGCTTTTGATGGAATCGGAGGCAACTTTCGTTTACAAAATCCGAAAGCAGATCCTCAGGTGATAGATTATGCACTGGAAAATTTACGGGTGGCCTGGAGCAGAGTAGAACTTCCATGGAAACAGTGGCATCCAGACCCTGACAAGGATCCAATAGCTGAGGCGAAAAAAGGAAAGTTAGATCCGAAAGTAAAAGCTTCCATGGAAATGGCGCAACGACTCGATGAAAAAGGTATTCCAGTGATTCTGGCTGCCTGGTTTGCCCCAGACTGGGCTATAATAGGTAAAAGAGCAGAGGGAGTCAATCTTGACGGAAGCCGGGGGAATCAATTAGATCAGTCCAAAAAGGAAGAAATTTATAAATCAATTACTGCCTATATTTTATTTTTAAAAGAAGAATATGGCGTGGAGACCGTGATGTTCTCCTTTAACGAATCGGACCTTGGAATTGATGTGCGACAAACGCCTGAGGAACACGATCAATTGATAGAAGAGCTTGGAAAGTATTTTAGAAATGCAGGCGTAAAAACCAAATTTCTGCTTGGAGATACGGCAGATGCCAATGGTTGGGATTTTACCACTCAGGCGTCGATAAATCCGGAAAGCCTGCCCTTTATTGGTGGTGTCTCTTTTCATTCCTGGAGAGGCTGGACTGATGAAAACCTTATAAAGTGGCATGATATTGCGAATCGTGTTGATGAACCTCTTTTTGTTGGTGAAGGTAGTATTGATGCAGGGGCATGGAGATATCCCCAAATCTTTGAAGAGTCTACTTATGCCCTTGAGGAAATACGCATTTACCTAAAAATACTGAAAATAGCCCAGCCATTGAGTATTCTTCAGTGGCAGTTGACCTCAGATTATTCGGTGCTATCGGGCGGTGGAGTGTTTGGTAATGATGAAGAAGAATTACATCCCACACAACGCTTTTTTAATTTGAAACAACTGGGCACCACTCCTAAAGGACTAAACGTTATTCCTCTTATTTCTAAAGAAGAAATGATTACTGCTACTGCCCTCGGAGATCAAAAAAACGGTGAATATGCTCTTCATCTGGTGAATAAAAGCGCAACTAGAGAAATTACTATTATTGGAATTCCGGAAAGTGTAAGTTCATTTACCCTATATACTACTAATAGCAAGGAATCTTTTAAAAAAGGCAAATCATTAAAGCCGAAAAATGGAGAGCTAAAATTTGAAGCTGATGGAGCTAGTTTCATTTCTCTTTTTTCACGGTAAAACTAATATGCGAATAAATGTTTTAGTTGGAATAGATCAAATTCGCATTTAAAGCCTATGATTAAAATCATAGGCTTTTTTTTAGCTTATAAAATTAGTAAAAAGAAAAGCTTTTAACCAGTGACTATCCATTTAGGACAAACTTTCACTACCATTAATAGTTTCTCAATTTTCAGAGGGAAGTAATTGTAAGTCTCCCTATAATGTCTGTGATCACTCAAAAATCTTTGTAATTCGGAAATTGCTATTTCAATTGTTGTTACTGAAGATTTTACGCCTTTTTAACTAGCTGTTCATAGTGATTATAACAAAGAATGCCTGGCTAAGGAGTTCCTAAGGTGATTTTCTAGAGGTTTATTCTCAATTTCCTTGTGATTTTTATCACAACCCTTTTAGTTTTTACGAGATCAATAAATGGGATCCCTTTAACTTCCTTTACCTGAGTTACACACACTCAGCCCAATGAAAGGAACAAACTTTAAGAGAATACTTGTAATGACACCCGAAACCCCATCAACCTCTATTACGACATGACTTCGTTTTGGAACCAGAGCTTCATTGAACAAATCTTGAACCTCCTTAAAAACTGGAAAAACTTTTTATGGAAGTTCTCCTAGAAATCTCCAAATAGCTCGATTGGTTTTAAATGAGACTTTTAAAATCTTCCATCTCCTAGATTACTTACATGACTGCTGTGAGTGTTATTTAAGATATTAGCAGAAAGATTATAGAGGCTATAGAAATTAAATAGAGAGGATTGGTTGTTCTGGATTTAGTCTAAATACTAGAAAAAACAACTTCAGCTTGAAAATAGGAAAATGCTCAGGATATAATAAGTAAGTACTTATATTCATATTATGATCAATTTAAATCCCTGAAAGTAAATTAGGTTAATGTAGAAAAAAATTTATCTAATTCTAAAAAATTAAATAATTCCTATTAAAGTGTTGAAGTTTTTAAGTGAAGAATTGGTTCTAATGTTCCTTCTTTTCAATGATGGAAATTCCGTTCTAAAAACTATTAGGTTTAGGTAATTAATATGAGAATTCCAAAATGAAATGAAGGAATGGAATAGCAAGAGGGTAACGGGCAAAGCCCCGTTACAATCCATTCCCCCTTAGTTTTGAGCCTATTTGTTGTTTATTGCCTACAAATTGAATGAATTAGAAATTCTACTCTAAAATTTTTCACGGAAAAACCTTCGAAGGCCTTATAAACGGATATATTTTTCACGGAAAAACAATATTTTAGAGTATCCCACTCACCCCATTTCCTTTCTCTTCGCAAATGCTACGTTTCAGAAAAAGAGGTTCATTCATAACGTCTTGGACCCAAGTCAAAAAAGTATGATGGATTTCTAAAGTACTTAATCGAAGAACTTTTATGACTTAAGTCCGCTGGATAGATTTCCATAATTAAGGGCTCACTGTAAAAGACCGATCAATCATTCATAATTCTCTGATCGTTCATAGCCTTACCTTTTGATGCCAAATCAATAGCATTTGAAATTAGCGGACTGCATAAAGCCGCTTCGCTTTTTATAAGTCCTTTTCTAATTTCAAATCCTGAAATGCCGTCATGCATCAAAAGGTAATGCATACAGCTCTGAAAGAAGTAAATTATAAAAGGCATTATTAGTTTCATTTTGATCTGAATGCAAAATTCAATGAAGAGCAAAAGGAAAATGCGCCAGGTAAAAAAAGTAAATGATTTTTGTAATTTAATTCATTCTTCAGCAATGCAATTACCATGAAATAGGATTCTTGTTTTTAACAAACAGAACTTTCTAAAAAGAAAGCACTAATTGTAAAAAGTTTGAGAATACACTTTTATCAATAAAACATTTTTTGGAGCATCTAGAATTTAGATATTCAGGATTACTCCGAAATTGCTATTTGAATGGAGAAAAAATAGCTGAGAATTCATGATTGATGACTAGCGGAACATCAAATTGCTATAAATTAAACCTAATAAAATGGAAAACATTTAAACGTTTAAATACGGCATTTTAAGGGCAATTAATGATTTTTTTATTCATCAGTATAATCATACATCAAAGGCTAGTAAAAAGCTAAGAAATAGCATCTAAAATCATCCTGAGATGGAAACTTTAATCCTGGACTCTGGGCTTTTTTCAAAAGAATTAAATTTGTAAAAAATGCCTGCCAGTCATTTGGCAGTTTATTATTGTTTGCCTGTTTGTATTGTTTATAAAAGATTCCAGTATTTGTTCACAGGTAGTACAGTGCCAATACAGTAATGGTACACTGCTTGTCTTATAAATGCAACCAAGGCGCACCAGTGCCTGTGCATTTTTGATACAGCCTCTGTACCGCGAATCTGGTGTAAGAATAATTACCGGTAAAAATGAATCGAACCAACAAATTATATTGAATAGATGATAAAAAAATGGGCATAGTTGCTATAATTTTGATTTCATTAAATGTCAAAGCCCAGGAAAACAAATGGGGATTGGAAGCTAATTTAAACCCATTTTTTCTTGGAGCCTTAAATTCAGAGAGCGATTCTAACGTAGAAAGTGAGGGCCTATCTGGAGGATATAATTTAGGTATTTCAATTAAATATAATACATCAGATTCCTGGCAGGTAGAAGGGGGAATGCAGTATTCGGAAAAAACTTATAACGGTAAGGCACTTAGTTTTGTTGAAGAAGGATCACATTATCTTAGTGAATTAAGTTATATAAAAGTTCCATTACTAATAAATTATGGATGGCAATGGGATATAAAAAGGATACTAGGATATCTTTTGGTTTAGGTGGTCAATTTCTAAGCTTGAACGATTACTTTTTGAAAATTGAGGATCGTCTTCAGATTATAACCATTGAGAATGGTAAAAGAACACTCTATAATAAAAATGAAGATATGGTTAAAAGTGTGATTGAAGATGAATTTTTCTCAAAGCAAAAGCTCAGCTTGGTAGGACAGTTCGGTTTGGAAAAACAAATAACAGATTCATTTTCCTACAGTATAAAATTACGAACTGAATATGATCTTGGTTTGCTAGATAATAATAGTGCCTACAGTTATGAGTTATCTTATTTTAGAATAGGATTGCAATTTGGATTTCAATATAAAATACGTCCAAAATCAGCAAGATATATTGAGGGTAATATGTAAAATAAGAGTAACCCACGCGTTGTATATGCTCTACGCATTTAGTGAGTGTTTCTTTAAACCTCACCTTAGATTATTGGACATGCTTGCTCCACTAAAGGAAATAATTCCAGACCATTCCATTTAGAAACTAGGATTGAAATCGAAGAAAAAAATTTAACTCTCTTGCATAAAGCAGAAGAATTTTAATAAAAAAATTGATTCATTGAGTTTTAATTTATGAGGAAAAAGAGAGGAAGTATCTCTCTAATATACTAATCGCTAAGTGCCATAATTAGACATGTTTTCAACAAGCTAAAACAAACGAAACCGGATTTATCAAATTAACTAACAAAGACCTGCTGCCATCAGCCAATGCAATATTCCCTCTTTTTTGGAAAATCAGCTAATTGAAACTTCTTTACTAATATCTCCATTTTCTCCATCGAGTCTTTTTTGGAGAAAATCCATATCATCGCTCAATTTTCTCTCCACAACCTTTGCATAGATCTGGGTAGTAGAAAGTTTTTATGCCCTAAAATTTTCGATACTGTTTCAATAGGCATTCCGTTAGATAGAGCTACCGTAGCAGCAAAAGTATGCCTGGCCAAATGAAAAGTTACATGCTTTTTTACTTCACAAGCTATTGCGATTTCCTTTAGATATTGATTGACCTTTTGATTAGAGATCACAGGCAATAAAGAATCATTTACCTGGCAGCTTATATCGTTTTTATATTTTTCAATAATTGAAACGGCCTTTCTCAACAAGGGCACTTTTACAGAATTTCCATTTTTCATTCTTCTGGTTACAATCCATAGTTTGCCATTAATGCCAATAGTTAGATTTTCAGGTTTCAGTAAATTTAAATCTCCATAGCTTATCCCGGTATAGCAACTAAAAACAAATAAATCCCGTACCCTTTCCAATCTTTCTAATTCAAGATCTTTGTCTTCTATCTTCCTAAGATCCTCTGATGATAGAAATTCTCGCTCCCTGGCTTCTAAAGTAGATTGAAACTTTAAAAAAGGGTTCTCATCGATCCATTCCATCCGGTAAGCCAATGATATCATTTTCTTCAGTCGTTGAATATGCTTCATAACCGCATTATGTTGCAAATTCTTCTGATAATGTTTTGGCTTTAGAATCCTTAGAAAGTTTTCGAACTTCAATACGAAATTATAGTCTAACTCTTGTAGGTAATAATCCTTTCTACCAAACTCCTGTTTAATAAATTTCCGGATATAGTTCTGGCTGGTATTATAAAGCCGCCTAGTATTCGGCCTTAACTTTGAAAAACAAGTTGTATTATGGTATTCGAATATATCCTCCAAAGAGTACAATTTTTCAGTCTCCCCGAAGTATTTTTTCTTGATATTTTCCAGGGATCGAACCTTACCTTCTATCCTTAATTCCTGGTAATATTGAAAAAGCATAGAGTATTCGTGGTCTAGGAACTCATTGAGCTCTAAATCGAAAGCGTCAACACCAGTTGATCTTTGCCTTTTGGAATCCCATAATTCTATGGCAATCTTACGCTTTAAACTGATGTTTAACTTTTTGTTATCCAGTGATATACGAACATAAATAGGGGCTTCACCGCCCTTTTCTCTTTGGATGTATATCCAGAACAATACTGAAAATGTTGACGAAGTACGCATGATTTGACGTGTTAAAATGAAACATTAATACGAAAGTCAAATCAGTGATCGCGCAGGTTTACGCCTCCTCAAGATAAGAATTTTTGTTGACAAAATGTTGACGATCTGCGTGACGAAATACTTGATTTCAAACGATATCACATAATATCAAAAAAAATTAAAACCTTGAAAATCAAAAGATTAACAAGGTTTTGGTTAAGGCTATACCCTTTCCAGTGGCCTCACCAGGAATCGAACCTGGATCTAAAGTTTAGGAAACTTCTATTCTATCCATTGAACTATGAGGCCATTGAACGAATTTATAAAAATCGGCATTGACTTCGCTACCACATAATTCTAAAATTTACAGTCTTATTCTATATCTTTAGACTTTAAGTTCGTTAAGTATGAAAAAATTAGTTTTAGCAGTTTTCTGTTTATCGATATTCAGCACTCACGCACAGAATATTGGACATGAAAAAAGCGCTTTTGCGCATACATTTTCAATTGTTGCCAGAGATACTGTCACCGGTGAAATGGCTGTAGGCGTTCAAAGTCACTGGTTTTCGGTGGGTTCTATAGTATCCTGGGGCAAATCTGGTGTTGGAGTGGTTGCTACTCAATCCTTTGTAAATCCGGCCTACGGTCCTCAGGGACTTGAATTAATGGAAAATGGAATGCCTGCAGATATCGCGCTGGCTAAAATGGTAGATGAAGATGAAGGCCGTGCTTTCCGTCAGGTTGCATTTCTGGATATAAACGGAAATGTTTCTGCCTATACTGGTGATAAATGCGTTCAGGCTGCGGAAGATATACAGGGTAATAATTTTTCTGTACAGGCAAATATGATGTTAAATGAGAATGTAGTTCCTGCCATGGCAAATGCCTATGCTACGAATTCAGATCTTGCTTTAGCTGAAAGAGTGGTCGCTGTGATGCTGGCCGCGCAGGAAGCCGGTGGTGATATACGAGGAAAACAATCTGCTGCTCTTATTGTCGTAGGTCCTGAAAAAACCGAAAAAAGCTGGGAAGATAAAAAGGTGGATCTTAGAGTGGATGATCACGAAACTCCAATCAAGGAACTTGGAAGATTACTGAAGGTGCACCGTGCTTACGAGCATATGAATAAAGGAGACCTTGCTGTGGAAGCCAACGACATGGAAAAAGCACTTCAGGAATATGGTACTGCAGAAAAAATGTTTCCTGAAAACCTGGAAATGAAATACTGGAAAGCTGTAGCTCTTGCTAATAGTGGGAGAATGGAAGAAGCAAGACCAATTTTCAAGAAAGTTTTCGCTACAGATGAAAACTGGAAAGAAATGACCAAAAGATTGCCGGCATCAGGACTTCTGAATATTTCAGAAGAAGAATTAGATACACTTACTAAATAAGATAGCCATATGATAAAATTGATAAAATTTAGTTTTTTAAGCCTTCTGTTCATAGCCTTCATCGCTTGTGAGGAGACTAAAAAAGAAGAAGAGAAAACTTCCGAAGAAAAAGAAACCATAAGCACTGCGAATTCGATGAAAACGAATATGGCAGCAGGCAGTGAGCTTAAATACAATCCTGCTCATGGCGTAGAAGGTCATCGTTGTGAACTACCGGTAGGAGCTCCTCTTACAAGTGAGGGAAACACTCCGGCCCAACCTATGACCACTAGCCCTGTTAGAATGCAGAGCGCCACTCCAACGATTAATCCTCCACACGGGCAACCTGGACATGACTGTTCAGTAGCTGTGGGTGCTGAGCTCAATTAATTCTAAAATCCGAAATTTTTACACATCCATTTCGACAGAAGTTCTATGATGGACAAGCATCGTAATTTCTATACCGAAGTCCCGATTAGTGATCTGGCTATTCATGAACTTTTTCGAGACAGAAGCAATTTTCAGGAGGTTCCACCAACTTGGCATGTCCTGGTTGCAGATATTCGGGATTCTACCAAAGCAGTCAACGAAGGCAGGCATGAAGAAGTGAACCTGGTAGCTACCGGCTGTGTGATCGCTATACTTAATTTGTCCATTTTTGAAGGGATCACCGTTCCATTCTTTTTTGGAGGCGATGGAGCTACTTTTTTAATACCTGATAGTATAACTACCAAAGCTTTATCTGTTCTTGAGAAACACAACAGGAACGTTCAGAAGAATTTTGAATTTGAACTTTCATTGGGAACTTATCCTGTGAAAGATCTTTATCGGGATGGGATCGAATTAAAGATAGCTCGCGTAAGTACTACAGAATCTCTGGTGATCCCGATTATCATGGGTCAGGGATTACTAATTGCAGAAAAGCTTATCAAAGAAAGACCTGAATCCCCGCAAATCGAAGAAGATCAAATTTCTCTGAATTTATCCGGGATGGATTGTAAATGGGACAAGATCAAACCACCATTGGAAAACCAGGAAGTTTTAAGCCTTCTTATAGCTGGATGCGGTGATGCTAACTACCCGGAAGTTTATTCAGATATTCTCGAAAAGCTCAACGAGATCTACGGTTCCACGCAACGCAGAAGACCAATCTCTACAGACAAGCTTAAAATGTCCACCAGTTTTGACCGAATTAGCAATGATGTAAAGGTTAAGTGGGGTGACAGTAATATTCCGGAATTTCTAAAAGGAGTTTTGATTAGCCTGTTCGGGGAGTTTTATCTTAGAAACACCAATCTTGGAAAAACATATTTAAAGCGAATGGTGGAATTATCTGATAATCTAAGCCTCGATGGCAGAATTAATACGGTGATCACCGGTAGCGCAGATCAAAGAAAAGAACTTTTCAAATACCTTGATAGTGTTGAAAAACAGGGTCTCATTAAATATGGTTTTCATATTAGTGAAGAAAGTATCATGTCCTGCTATGTTCGAAACATAAAGACAGATGAACATATCCACTTTATAGATGGTGGAAATGGAGGATATACAAAAGCGGCCAATGTGCTCAAAAAGAAATTGGCAAATTGACCGCTTTAGTAATGTTTTAATTTATTAATCTTCGTCCAGACCTCCTCTACGAGTTGCATCCCGTGGCTCTGGCCAAGTCATCTGCTCTCCGGTTCTACGACTTTTTGGTAAGCTAATCTGTTCTCTGGATGTCTTTTCAGGATCTTCACTAGCCATGTAAGCAAGTACCGCTGTAAGGATCACGTTATTTCTAACATCGTCAAAAACGATCTTATCATAGGTGTCCCTGTTGGTATGCCAGGTGTAATTCCAGTAATCCCAGCTCAATGAACTTAGATTGAATGCTGGTGCTCCAGCCGCTACAAAGGATGCATAATCAGATCCTCCTCTTCCTGGAGATCCAGGGAAATTGGTTTCAATATGCGTAGTAACATTTTCTGGAACTTCGTACAACCAGCGTCCTATATAGTCATATGCATGCAGGAATCCGTTTCCAGAAATATTTACTACCCTTCCAGTTCCGTTATCCTGATTAAATAAAGCCTGTGTATTTTCAACGATTTCCGGATGATCCTTCACAAAAGCTCTGGATCCATTCAATCCCTGTTCTTCACTACCCCAGTGTCCTACCAGAATGGTTCTTTTTGGATTTGGATACAACTTTTTAAGAATCCTCATCGCTTCCATCATTACGATAGTTCCTGTTCCATTATCAGTTGCACCAGTTGCGCCATCCCAGCTATCGAAGTGTGCTGAAAGAATCACATATTCTTCAGGCTTTTCTGAACCTTTGATCTCTGCTATTGTATTGAAAGTAGGAACTTCTCCCAGCTCCTGAGATTCAGCTACTACTTTTAATTCAGGTTTATCACCATATTCTGCAAGCCTGTATAGCATCCCATAATCCTCCAGTGAAATATCGATGGTTGGAATTTCTTCGGTATACGAAGAAAAAACTTTGTTTACGCCAAATCCGCGAGACCAGTAAGACGAAATGATCCCGACTGCTCCTGCTTTTTCCAGTGCCTGAGGTAATTCTCTTCTAGATAATCCGCTAGCTGAAGTACGTTCTCTCCAAACTTCACTTAAACTATCACGATCCTTTTTCATTTTTTCGAATGACTCTTCTGTCGCCCAATCTTCCCAGTTATCATCTGGTCTTCCTGTTGGCTGTGGCATCGAGATCATCACGAATTTCCCTTTAACCGACTTCAATTTATTTACAAAGTCCATAGAGTCTTTTGCTGCCGGAAGGATGATAACTTCAGCCTGCACTCCTTTTTTGCCGGTAGATGGACTCCAGGCCAGCTGTCGTGCTTCAAGGCTCTGAATTCTTGGAGAGATAAGGTCTACATGTGTGATACCGCGCTCCCAGCCTTTCCATTTTCCCCATTCTTCATTTCTCGCATCAATATCCCAGCTCTTGTATTTATTTACCGCCCAGTCGTTAGCCTGTTTCATTTGAGGCGTCCCAACAAGTCTTGGACCTACAACGTCCAGTAATTCATGCGCAAGATTTTCAAGTTCTGAATTGCCTTCTGCTTCTTTTACGATTTTCTCCACCATTTCCTGGGTGCTTTGCGCAAATGCAGCCGAAAAGGAGATGAAAAATAAAAAGGCTAAGGATAATTTTTTTGTCATAATGTAAAGATTGGTTGATGTATTTTACAATATCGTTCTTTTTAGAACAATTGCTCTGAAATTAGACCGCAGTGGTACGAAAACGTTTAATGCGGAGTTAAAATTTGGCTATATTGGCCTTCCAAAATCGTAAATTTTCACCAATGCTTCAAAGATTCGCGTTTCTCGCCATCCTATGCCTCCCATTTTTACAGCTAAATGCCCAAACTTCAGAACTTAGTGTCCAGAAGATCATGCAGGATCCGCAATGGATGGGTAACTTTCCTGATAGAGTTCGTTGGGGAATTCATAGTGAAAATGTCTATTTTCAGTACAATCCTGAAGGGAATGCTGCAGACAGTCTTTATAAAATCACGATAGATGACCCTCAAAAGATCTTAAAGGTTTCTTCGGAAGAATCTAAAGCAATGATCCCAACTTACGGTAAATTCAGTAGTGACCGAAAGAAAATGCTGTATACAGATGAAGGAAAACTCGTCATCTACGATATGAATGATCGATCCAAAAAGGAATTGATCAGTTTGCCCTTCAGAATAAGTGATCCTGAATTTTCAGCTTCAGAAAATCAAATTCTTTTTAAAGCTGAAGACAACGCATTTATCTATCAGCTCGAAAACGGAACGCTTCAGCAACTTACCAATATCAAATCTGGATCGAAAAAAGCTTCCGCAGATAAAAAACTAAACGAAAAGGATCAATGGCTTCAGGACGAGAACCTTGATCTTTTACAGGTTGTGAGAGAGCGTAAAGAGAACAGGGAAGCATCGAAAAAGTACCGCGAATCTACCAGCGATCCTGAAGAATTCACTTTTTTCCTGGACAGCAAGAACATGAGCAATTTCGTGATTTCACCAAACGCTAAATATGCTGCATTCAGCCTAATCGACCGGGAAAGCGGAAAAAACACAGGCGTTCCTAATTATGTAGATGAAAGTGGGTATACCGAAGATCTTTCGGCCAGAAGCAAGGTTGGAGATCTAAAATATTCCGCAGAACTGGCGCTTTATCAAATTGAAAAGGATACGGTACTAAAGTTTGATTTCACCAGTCTACCTGGAATTTCAAAACTACCTGATTATACTGCAGACTATCCTGAAAAAGAATGGAAAGAAGAGCCGCGACCGGTAATTCCATCTTCCATGAAATTTAGTCCTGAAGGAGACAAAGCGGTAGTAAATATACGTTCTACAGATAATAAGGACCGCTGGATCGTGGCTGTGAATCTTGAAACCGGAACATTTGAAACGCTTGACCATCAAAGGGATGAAGCATGGCTCGCAGGACCGGGAATTGGTTATACTTACTACGGATATGAAACTATGGGATGGTTGCCAGATAATAAGCATATTTATTTTCAGACTGAAGAATCAGGCTATTCTCATTTAGTGATCCTGAATACGAAAACAGGGAAAAAGAAAGATCTTACTCCCGGGAAATATGAAGTTTTTGATCCTATGATCTCAAATGATGGAAAGTACTGGTATTTCACTTCTTCGAAAGTTCATGCCGGGGAAAGACATTTTTATAAGATGCCTTTAATGGGCGGTAACATGGAGCAACTTACTTCCATGACCGGGAATAACGATGTACGGTTATCTCCAGATGAATCGCAAATGGCGATCACTTATTCCTATATGAACAAACCGGAAGAACTATTTTTAAAAGAAACCTCAACAACTGCTGAAGCGATCCAGGTAACCGATGGCAGATCTGAAGCCTTTAAGGCTTATGACTGGCGTGAACCTCAACTTATTAAATTTACAGCGCAGGATGGCGCAAAAGTTCCAGCCAGACTATACCTGCCTGAAGAAGATGTGAAAAATGATGCTGCAATCGTATTTGTTCATGGTGCAGGTTATTTGCAAAATGCTCACAAATGGTGGTCCAGTTATTTTCGCGAATATATGTTCCATAACCTTTTAACTGATCTTGGTTACACCGTGATCGATATCGATTATCGTGGTAGTGCTGGTTATGGAAGGGATTGGAGAACTGGTATTTACAGGCATATGGGCGGAAAAGACCTAAGTGACCAGGTGGATGGCGTAAAATATCTTATAGATGAGCATGATATCAATCCTGAAAAAGTGGGTATTTATGGTGGTAGTTACGGTGGATTTATCACCTTAATGGCTTTATTTACTGAAGCTGATACTTTCCAGGCAGGTGCTGCTTTAAGGTCTGTAACAGACTGGGCGCACTACAATCATGGCTACACCAGCAATATTCTTAACGAACCTTCCCAGGATCCAATCGCCTACAAGCGCTCTTCACCTATTTATTTTGCTGAAGGCCTTAAAGGTGATTTGTTGATCGCTCATGGAATGGTAGATGTAAACGTGCATTTTCAGGATGTGGTTAGATTAAGTCAGCGTTTGATCGAATTAGGAAAAGAAAACTGGGAACTTGCCGTTTATCCAGTGGAAGATCACGGATTCGTGGAGCCTAGTAGCTGGACAGATGAATACCGAAGAATACTTGAACTATTTAATGAAAACCTATTGGAAGAATGATAGACATCAAATTTGTAAGAGAACAATTTCCTGCGCTTGAACGGGATTTCGTTTTTATGGATAATGCTGGAGGATCACAGGTTTTAAAGCAGGTCACCAACAAGATCACAGAATATTTGCTTCATTCCAATGTACAGCTAGGTGCTTCTTACGCTGTTTCCCAGGAAGCCGGAGACAGATTAAAGGCTTCTACCCAAGTTGTTTCAGAGCTTATCAATGCTTCCAGACCTGAGGAGATCGCGATGGGTTCCAGTACAACTATGCTTATGCGAATTCTTAGCCTAAGCATTAGTAAGAACTGGGTAAAGGGAGATGAGATCATTGTTACCAATACAGACCATGAGGCGAATGTTTCTCCATGGACCGATCTTGAACAGTCTGGCTTCAAAGTTAAGAGTTGGCAGATAAATCCAGAATCCCTGGAACTGGATATAAAAGATCTTGAACATTTATTGACAGATAAGACGAGACTCGTTGCAGTTACTCACGCCTCCAATGTGCTGGGAACGATCAATCCCGTTAAGCAATACGCTGAAATAGTACATAAAGCAGGTGCTTTGATCTGTGTAGATGGTGTCGCCTACGCTCCGCATAGAAAAGTGGACGTTCAGGAGCTGGATGCCGACTTCTATACATTTAGCTGGTACAAAACTTATGGACCACACCTGGCCATGATGTACGGTAAGTATGACTTACTGAAAGAGCTGGAAAGTATCAACCATTATTTTATAGATAAAGATGCTGTTCCCTATAAACTGCAACCCGGAAATTTCAATTTCGAGCTTACCTATGCGGTTTCCGGAATTACCGATTACTATGCTGAATTGCACGATCATCATTTCGACGGAAAAGATCTTCAGTTTAAGGAAAAATTGAATAAAACCTACGAGCTTATTTCTACCCATGAAGAGAAGCTGGCCACAAGACTTCTGGATTATTTAAATTCAGTTTCAGAAATAAAGATCATTGGACAACCCAGTGCTGCTGCTGAAAAAAGAGTGCCTACCATTTCATTTTTGCACCAAAACTTCCGAAGTAATGAAATTGTAGAAGCAGTAGATCCTTATAATATTGGAATCAGGTTTGGTGATTTCTATGCTAAAAAATTAATTCAGGACCTTCAGATGGAAGATAATAACGGCGTGGTAAGAGTGAGCCTGGTACACTACAATACCCTGGAAGAAGTTGATAAACTGATAGAAGTTTTTAAAACGATCTTTAAGTCTTAACGGTAATTACCGAAGACACGATTAAAAGGTATTTTGAAGCCCAATAAAATGGAGTTTCTTCGTACCTGATCCTTTACTACTTCCAGTACCTCTGCTTGTGCGGAGATTTCAAAAGTAAATTGATTACGAACCCGGTAGGAAACAGATAATTTTGCCGGGATCGTGATCACCCTAATGTCTTCCTCCAGAACGTTCCCGTAATCTGGAGCATTTTGAATAAACGAAGCTCCAATTCCCGCCCCGAAAAGTACATTTTCGATCTGGTTAAAGGGGTCGAAATTAACATAGGGCATAAAAGTCAAAGAATTGTAATGTTCATTATCACTAAGATCTGAAGCTGAAGTTCGCTGCCAGTAGAGTTCGGCTCCAAAGCCTGTTTTAGGCAACAAGTAGTAGATCGCGTAGATTCCCACCGCGTAGTTAGGCTCAAAACCTGAATTGGTAAAGCTGTCGCTCTCCCCGCTATCAAAAACATTCTGAGAAAGATACAGGGAGGTATGGGCATAGCTCAAACTTGGACCCACCTCAAAATCCCGGTATCTCTGGCTGAATGACTCAACCGTGATAAATAGCAGAACTATTACTAAAAGTTTTTTCACTTATGAAAATTTAATGACCGGGAACTTATCTAAAGAAATCCCGGCCATTTGAAATTATAGCTTTTTAAGGTCCTTTACTTCAGATTTTTCGGCTTCCATGATGCTGATCGCGAAACCACCACCCGGAGCAGATTGCTGTGACAACCTGGATTTGCTATTCACCCGGTACTTTTTGATCTCATAGGCTTGAGGATTAGTCTTGTAATGCGCATCTGCAGCATCTGCATAGATCGTTGCAATGTACGTTTTACCTTTATCCAGGAAGTCAAATTCAATTTTTGAAGTCCGCGTTTTCTCGCCATTCACATTTCCAACGAACCAGTTACTGGTTCCCTTTGCTTTTCTCGCAACAGTAATGTAATCGCCAGGCTCCGCTTCCAGGTATTCACTTTCATCCCAATCCAATGCTACATCTTTAATAAACTGAAAAGCATCTGGGAATCTCATATAATTTTCCGGAAGATCAGCAGCCATTTGCAATGGGCTGTACATCGTTACATACATAGCTAGTTGATTCGCCAGCGTACTATTTACATGGGAATTGTTGTCAGGATTCAGCTTAGAAATATCCATCTCAAAGATTCCGGGAGTATAATCCATAGGTCCGCCAATGAGTCTTGTAAAAGGTAATACGGTCACATGATTTGGTTTGGAACCTCCAAATGCCTGGAATTCGGTACCACGAGCAGATTCGTTACCTATAAGGTTTGGATAGGTTCTTCTCAATCCCGTTGGTCTTACCGCTTCATGAGCATTCACCATGATCTTATAATCTGCAGCTTTGGTTACAGCATATAAAAAATGGTTGATCGCCCACTGCCCGTAGTGATGTTCACCACGCGGAATTATATCTCCAACATAACCGCTTTTTACGGCTGGGTAATCATACTTATTCATGAACTGGTAGGCTGTATCCATATGACGTTCATAGTTCCTGATCGCCCCGGAAGTCTCATGGTGCATCATCATTTTCACACCCTTACTTTGTGCATACTTATGAATTGCTTCCACATCAAAATCTGGA
Source organism: Christiangramia sp. 3-2217-3z (assembly GCF_051195275.1). Lineage (NCBI taxonomy): Bacteria > Pseudomonadati > Bacteroidota > Flavobacteriia > Flavobacteriales > Flavobacteriaceae > Christiangramia > Christiangramia sp. 3-2217-3z. Next base: position 509,086 of record NZ_JBNJLI010000002.1, read on the forward strand.
TACGGAGTTACAAAATCAAATACATAATCTTTTGATTTGCCGAACCAGTCTTCCCAACCTTCGTTCCAGCCTTCCACAAGAACGGCGTCAAAACCATGCTCTGCGGCGAAGTCTATATATTCCTTTATATGCTCTGTATTTGCAGCATGTTTACCATTTGCAGTTGTTTTGGAATAGTCGGTTTTCCCTAGTTGTACTGAAGGTAACTCATCTGTATACGCCCAGGAGCTTTTACCTGTGATCATCTCCCACCATACCCCAATATATTTCACTGGCTTGATCCAGCTGGTATCTTCCAGTTTATTTGGTTCATTAAGGTTCAGGTTCAAATTTGAAGCGAGGATCTCTGTTGCCTCATCACTTACCATGATCGTTCTCCATGGAGATACTGCCGGCGTCTGTATGTATCCTTTATTTCCAACTGCATCTGGAGTTAACCAGGATTCAAAAACCAGGTTCTCTTCATCAAGATTAAGATTCATTAGCGAATAATCTACAAGAGCCGCTTCATGTAGGTTGATGTAGAGACCGTCACTGGATTTCATCATAAGAGAAGTCTGCACTCCTGTGTTTGAAAACTGTTCCTGAGAAGCGTTCCCGGTAACCGCCGTATCAAATTTTGAACTTATTTCTGAAAGTTTTGATTCGGTATAGTCATACTCCTGTGAATCATAATCGCCGGGAAGCCAGAATGCGGTGTGATCTCCTGCCATTGCAAATTGAGAATGTTCTTCTTCAATAACAAAATAAGTTAAATTCTGTTGCTCCGGAAATTCATATCGAAACCCAAGACCTTCATCGAAAAGTCTGAAGTTAAGGATCAATTTACGATCTGTGTCTTTCTGAATTAGTTCAACCTGCAGTTGATTATAAATGTTTCTTATATCTTTAGTTTCTCCCCAAACTGGCTTCCAGGTATTATCGAAGCTGGTTTCACTGCTATTCTCTACTTCAAAATTCTTAAGCAGATCTTCTGAATCTTTCAAGGCCAGACCTAGCTTACTTTGTTTGATCACAGACTTACCTTTATACGTCAATTCGTAAGTTGGTTCACCTGCATCGGTCAGGCTAAAATTCATCTTAAGTTCAGCATTTGGAGAACTTAGATTCTGGGCAGTAGTAAAGCCTGAAACTAGCAGAAGTAATAGTGAGAAAATTGAAGTTTTAATCATCGTGGTATATATAAAGAAACCCATTTGAGGGGTTTCAGAAATTAAAATTAATATTATTTATCCAATAGCCTGTCGAAGATCTTCGATTAAGTCTTCTTCATCTTCGATTCCCACGCTAAGTCTAATTAAGGAATCCACCACACCTGTTTTTTCTCTTTCTTCCTTTGGAATTGAGGCATGGGTCATACTGGCGGGATGTCCTGCAAGCGATTCTACACCACCAAGAGATTCGGCAAGTGTGAAAACTTTCAAATTTTCAACGATCTTACGCGCGCTTTCCAGCGTGTTTTCTATTGTATTGAACGAGATCATTCCTCCAAAACCTGACATTTGTTTTTTCGCAATCTCGTGATTGGGATGGTCTTCAAAACCCGGCCAGTAGACATCTTTCACCTTATCATTGGACTTCAGAAAACCTGCAATTGCTCGACCATTCTCGCAGTGTCGCTGCATCCTGACATGCAGGGTTTTGATTCCTCGCAAAACAAGGAAACTATCCTGAGGACCACAAATCGCACCACTCGCATTCTGGATAAAATATAATTTATCGGCAAGTTCCTTGTCCTTCACGACCAGTCCACCCATCACCACATCACTGTGACCTCCCAGATATTTAGTAGCGCTATGCATTACAATATCGGCTCCAAGTTCCAAAGGCCTTTGCAGATATGGTGTGGCAAAAGTATTATCAACAGCTAAAAGCAGTTCGTGCTTCTTCGCAACCTTTGAAATTGCCTCGATATCGATAATATTCATCATTGGATTGGTAGGAGTTTCTACCCAGATGAGCTTTGTTTTTTCATTGATATGCTGCTCAATATCTCCTACAACTTGCATTCCCACGAATTTGAATTTGATTCCAAGACCTTCAAAAATCTTTGTAAACAACCTGTAGGAACCCCCGTAAAGATCATTTGTGGAGATGATCTCATCACCTGGTTTAAACATTTTAAGCACTGCATCTATTGCAGCCAGCCCTGAACCAAATGCCAAACCATATTCACCGTTTTCAAGACTGGCGAGTGATTTTTCCAGTGCGGTTCTGGTTGGGTTCGCACTTCGGGAGTATTCATAGCCCTTGTGTTCACCGGGTGAACTTTGAGAATAGGTCGTGGTTTGATAGATAGGTGGCATGACAGATCCATAAGCTGGATCCACGTTGTCCTGTCCTCCATGTATAGTCTTGGTATTGAACTTCAAATTGCAAAATTTTTAATTACGAAAAGTGCTTGTGTTCATTCTTGAACATTAGCCTTTCAATGCCTGAAAATCGTAGTAAACAAATGTAATCAGCTCGTTGAGCATTCACAAAATTCAATTTACCTTTATCCTCTAATTTAACACCAATAGCCTTGAAAAAAGCAATTCTTTCAGCTTTAATGATTCTGATTCTATTCTCCTGTGCAGATGAGGAGAAAAAAGACGAAATAGAAATCCTGGAATTTAAGCAGGAAACCGTTGAGAAGAGTTTTAACAATTGTGATCCTGAGAATGGAGATTGCACTTTTATAAGTCTCAGCTACCCGGTCGCAAAAAATGATGGAAAGATCTCGAAAAAGATCAATTTAGAAGTGGAAAGCTTCCTCCAGAATACTGTGGATTTCACAGAGGCGGATAGTATACAATCCCCCCGGAAACTGGTAGATCAATTTTTGCAGAATTATGAAAGAACTGCCGCCGACTTTCCCGATTACGACCTTCCTTGGGAAGCCACGATCCTTGGAAAAGTAATTCAGCAGAACGAAGAGCTGGTTTCCATGGAATTTACTACAGATATGTTCACCGGTGGTGCACATGGCTATAATAGTGTGAGTTACCTCAATTTTGACGCTGAAACGGGCAGGCTATTAGTCGTAGAAGACCTCTTTTCTTCGGAATTTATCAAAAAAGCAGAGCAGGATTTCCGCGTTAAACAGAACATTCCTGAAGGTGCCAGTATCAATAATACCGGTTTCTTCTTTGAAAATGAAAAGTTCCACCTTCCAGCTAATATCGGTGTCTATCCTGGGAAGATCGTATTGCATTATAATGCTTATGAGATTGCTCCTTATTCCGCAGGAAGTTTCAGAATGACTTATTCCAGAGCAGAAATTTCAGAATATCTAAAGACTAAAGAAACTATAGAAGAGCAATATACCAGAAATCTGAAATAGCTTCGGTTTAAATTAATTGTGACTCGCATTTTCTAAATTAGCAGAATTCCATAAATAATAAGAAATTACTGCAGGCCAGATCACCAGCAGACTACAAATAAATCGCTCGTAAACTCCATTGATATCATCGGGCATCAGTGGCTGAATTGGTGCCAGAAGGAGCCATGATCCTCCAACCCATATCGTAGTACTGCTGTGAGTTTATAGATCGTAGATGTCTTCAAATTTTGTGAATTTTGACCCTATTAAATGATATTAAGGAATTCAAATCAAGATTTTTTAATGATCTTAATAGGTGAATAAACGGAATCTCAATCACCTTTCTGTTTTATCTGAAGATTAAGGATGGCGTAGAATATATGTTTTCCCGACAAAATATTCGTTCTTTGCATTTTCCGAAAACTCTCAGTTATGAAAAAAGTCTATCATCTTTCCACCTGTGATACCTGTAAACGAATCTTGAAGGAGCTGGATCTTCCAGATGATTTTGAACTTCAGGACATCAAGACCGAAGCTATTTCTAAGGAACAATTGGAAGAAATGCATCTATTAGCTGGTTCTTATGAGAGTCTTTTCAGTAAAAGGGCGAGGTTGTATAAAGAGCGTGATCTAAAAAATAAGTCCTTAGAGGAATCTGATTATAAGGAACTTATTCTGGAGCATTATACATTCCTGAAGCGACCGGTGGTTATTAACGGAGACAAAATTTTTATTGGTAATTCTAAAAAGACCGTGGAAGCTGCAAAAAGTTCTGTACATGGATAATACCAGATTATTAGCCATTCTGGCAGCCATTGGAGCGAGCACCATTTACGGGATCAACCATACGCTTGCCAAAGGTTTAATGCCTTTGTATATCGAGCCTTTCGGTTTTATATTACTTCGAGTGACCGGTGCAGCGATCCTTTTCTGGTCGATAAGCATTTTTGCACCGAAAGAAAAGATCGCAACTTCTGACTGGCCGCGTATTATTGGCTGTGCTATTTTTGGGATGGTTATTAATATGCTCTTCTTTTTTAAAGGGCTTAGTCTTTCAACACCTATCAATAGTTCGGTCATCATTACATTATCGCCAGTAATGGTTTTGATTCTTGCGTCTATCCTGATAAAAGAACGTATCACTTTACTAAAAACTATTGGGATCATTGTAGGAATGGCAGGTGCGCTGGTGTTGGTGCTTTTTAGCTCAGATCAAAACCAGAACGCCCCGAACATCCCGTTAGGAAATGTTCTTTTTATCGTCAATGCCTTCTCTTATGGTCTATACCTTATACTCGTAAAACCACTGACTAGAAAATATCATGCGATCACTTTGATGAAGTGGCTATTCTTAATCGCCGTATTCATCAATCTTCCTATTACTTATTCTGAATTTGTTGCTGTGGACTGGAACAATTTACCATTGGATGCGATCTGGAAAATGGGATTTGTGGTTCTTGGAACAACGTTTATGACCTATTTACTGAATATTTATGCCCTGAAGCAGCTTTCAGCATCAACGATAAGTGCATTCATATACCTGCAACCGCTTATCGCGATCACCTTCGCCATCATGGTTGGGGCAGATTCCCTGAACTGGACGAAGGGAATTGCGGCTACACTGGTATTCGTTGGGGTGTATATGGTAAGTATGAAAAAGACAAAAGTAAAGGCCTGATATTGTAGAATAAATCTACAATACAGACCTTTCTATAAACTTAATACTGCTTATAGTTTAGCCAGCTCTTCGCTGCTTAAATTATCTGGTCGTTTGCCGTATTTACGGGTATCTTCCTTGGTTAGGGTTCTGAACTCTTTCGTTTTTGGCGTACTGTCCAACTGCTTGAAAAGTTCTTCCGGCAGGGTGGTAAGTTTACGTTCTTCAAGGTCTATCCACGATCCCATCATTTCACAGGTTGCACAATTCCTTCCCTTATGATCATAGATCTTATGAATAAATTCAAAGTACATCCCATCTTCAGAAAGTCCGTTTAACTCTAGACTTACTGTAACCGGTTCGCCTGCAAATATCTCTTTGAAATAATATATATGCTCATAAAAGACGATAGGTCCCAGATTGTAATGAGCGAGTTGCTTCTGCCCAAAACCATTTTCCATCAAAAAGCCCATTCTTGTATGGCTCATAAAGTTTATATAGGCAGAATTGGCCAGATGCCTGTTCGCATCAAGGTCGCTCCATCGTATCTCGAATTTCTTGGTATACATGATCTTACTTTTATTCAAAACTACCAATAAATAGTATGCATGCATAACAAATTTTACCTAAGTTTATATTAAAATAGATACATGCCGCTTCTCTCAAGCAACTATCATCCTACAGGAATTTTCAAGAATGCAGATGCTTCAACCATTTACGCTGGCAAACTCCGGAAGGTAGAGCTAAGCTATACACGGGAACGTATCACTATTAGTGACGGAGATTTTATAGATCTGGACTGGAGCAAATGCAAAAAAGATTCAGAATTGCTGGTGATCCTGCTTCATGGTTTAGCAGGGAGTGCAGATAGACCTTATATGCACGGTATGGCACTTGCCTTCAATAATATGCAATGGGATGCCGTGGCCATGAACTTTAGAGGATGCAGCGAAGAAATGAACCGATATTTTCAAAGTTACCATGCCGGCGCCAGCGATGATCTGGCCGAAGTGATAACCCATGTATTGTCCTTGAAAAAATATAAGAAAATCGCTTTGGTTGGATTTAGCCTGGGTGGAAATCTACTCATGAAATACCTGGGTGAACAGCGTAGCAGGCCGAAGAAAATCATTGGTGCTGCGGGAGTTTCCGTTCCATGTGACCTGGCAGGATCACTGGGAGCGATCAATAGAATACGGAATTTTATCTATAGTAAGAGATTCGAAATCAACTTGAAGCAGCACCTCAATAAACGTGCAGAACTGTTTCCAGATCATCTTGATAAAAATAAGATAGCCTCCTGCAATTCTCTTCGGGATATTGATGAACTCTATACTTCCAGGGCTCATGGTTACAAAAATGCAGATGACTACTACGCTCAGGCGAGCGCTCAGAATTTTCTTCAGGATATAGAAGTGCCCACTTTATTGATAAATGCTAAGAATGATACTTTTCTATCTACAGGTTGTTATCCTGAAGAGGTTGCGAAAAATTCAGAAAATATACATCTTGAGATGCCTGCTTTTGGTGGCCATGTAGGCTTTGTAACCAGAAGTAATGTTTATTATCATGAAAAAAGAATTACCGAATTTATGAGTTCCCTTTTAGATTAGATTGCATCTACCAGGCATACAATTGTACATGCTATAGAATTGATTATCTTTGCGCAAGCTTTTAAAATTCAGGCATGATCCAATCGATGACAGGCTTTGGGAAGAGCGTTACACAAATTCCCACCAAGAAAATCACTGTTGAACTCAAATCTCTCAACAGTAAGAATTTTGACCTGAATGCCCGCATTCCGTCGCAATACCGTGAAAAGGAACTCGAACTTCGAAATATTATCTCCGATTCTCTTGGACGCGGCAAAGTAGATCTTTCCATTTATGTGGAATCTACCGCAGAACAAACTACTACAAATGTGAATACTGAGGTAGTAAAGATCTATATGGATCAACTTCGGAAGATTGTAGATACCAGCGAAATTGAGCTGTTGAAAATGGCAGTAAAAATGCCCGATGCTCTTAAAACTGAACGTGAGGAGATCGATGAAGAGGAATTTATTGTGATCGAAACTGCAGTAAAAGATGCTTTAAAAGAGATCAATAACTTTAGAACAGATGAAGGTGAAGCCCTTGAAAAAGATCTTCAACTTCGTATCAACAATATAAAAAGCTTGCTTGAGGATGTGATCAGGATCGATCCGGATCGTGTGGAAGCTGTAAGAGAAAGACTTCGGAAAGGTATAGAAGAGATAAAGGAGCAAGCCGATGAAAATCGTTTTGAGCAGGAGATCGTATACTATATCGAAAAATTTGATATTACTGAAGAAAAGGTAAGACTGGATAACCATCTAGATTATTTTCAGAAGACACTGGATTCTTCAGATTCCAATGGACGTAAACTTGCCTTCATCTCCCAGGAAATAGGAAGAGAAATTAATACCATAGGTAGCAAATCCAATTATGCACCAATGCAACAAATGGTGGTCCAAATGAAGGATGAACTTGAAAAGATTAAGGAACAGATCTTAAACGTATTGTAATGGACGACGGTAAATTGATCGTATTTTCAGCTCCTTCAGGATCGGGTAAAACTACTATAGTTAGACATTTACTGAAACATGAGGAATTGAAACTTGATTTTTCAATTTCAGCTACCTCTAGAGAAGCCCGAGGTGAAGAGAAACATGGACAGGACTATTATTTCCTTTCACTGTCAGATTTTAAACAAAAGATCAAAAATGACGAGTTCCTGGAATGGGAAGAAGTTTATCGCGATAATTTCTACGGAACCTTGAAAAGCGAAGTGGAAAGAATCTGGGCGAAAGGAAAGCACGTTATTTTTGATATTGATGTGGTTGGCGGCTTGGATATCAAACATATCTATCCAGACAGAACGCTAGCAGTCTTCGTGAAACCACCAAGTATCGAAGAATTAAAGATCAGGTTAAAAAAACGTGAGACTGAAAGTGACGATAAAATAAATATGCGCGTAGCAAAAGCCTCTATTGAACTTGCCACCGCACCTCAATTTGATTTTATTATCGAGAACAATCACCTGGGAACTGCTTTAAAGGAAGCTTATAATCTGGTTTCCAATTATGTTGGCGCAAATAATATTAAGGAATGAACAGGAAAGTAGGTTTATTCTTTGGATCCTTTAATCCTATCCATATTGGTCATTTGATCATTGCCAATCATATGGTAGAGCATTCAGATCTTGATGAGGTCTGGCTGGTTGTGACTCCGCACAATCCGCACAAAAAGAAAAGCAGTTTACTTGATAATCATCACAGACTCGAAATGGTATATAGGGCTTGTGAACCTTTCGAAAACCTCAAACCCAGTAATATTGAATTTGGTCTGGAACAACCAAATTATACCGTAAACACGCTGGCACACTTACAGGAAAGGTTTCCTACCAATGAGTTTTGCCTGATTATGGGTGAGGATAATTTAAAGAGTTTCCATCGCTGGAAGAATTATGAAGTTATTCTGGAGAACCATCAGTTGTATGTGTATCCCCGAATAGCCGAAGGTACGGAGATCGAAAGATTTCGAGATCATGCCAAAATAACCAGAGTTGACGCTCCAATCATTGAAATTTCAGCAACCTTTATAAGAAGATCTATTTCCGAAGGAAAAAATGTGACACCTCTGTTGACCGATGATGTCTGGAAATATATTGAAGAAATGAATTTTTACAAATAAGTAAAGACTGTTTAAAAATCCGTTTTTTGAATATCCTAGTTTGCTGATTGAACCTACTTTTTTCATTGTGGAACTACAAGCATAAGAACGTCGACTGCTCTCAATTTAATATTCTCAGGACTTTTAAACAGTCTTTGAAATCTATCTTTTACTATCCATTGGAGGTATTCTCAGAACCTGCCCCGGATAAATTTTATCTGGATCCTCCAGCATAGGCTTGTTTGCCTCAAAGATCAATGGATACTGGTTTGGATCTCCATAATGTTTTTTAGAGATTTTACTTAGAGTTTCACCTCTTTCTACGGTATGGAAAACGGCTTCAGGCTCTTTATTTTCAACATCCATTCTATCATCTACCTGCGCAATTCCTTCAGAATTACCTACAACCAGTACGATCTTTTCACGGGTTGCCTGATCTAAAGCAGTACCTGTGATCGTAGCCATATCGTGCTCAATATTGATATGAAGATTATCAGCTTTTAGGTTCAGGTCGCGAATAGTTTCTTCAAGATTCCTTGAAACTCTTTCATTTTCCTTCTTTTCTTTTAACTGATTATCTGTTGTACTTACTTCATTATCCTTTGGCTTATCAGCACCAAAGATCTTTTTTCCTGCATTCTTAATGAACGAAAATAATCCCATTATTATGATTTATAGTTAGTTATCTAAATGTACAAAAGCCTTCCAGATTCGCAACTCTTGTACATCCTAAAGTTTTCTCAAAATTCAAGGGATAAAAAAAACCGCTCCTTCCGAAACGGTTTTTTTCAACTAAATAACCAACCAAAAAAACTAAGAATGTAAACTTTACAAAATTAAAAGTAAAGCACAATATTAGAACGACAACAGATTTATCAAATTGTACAGCTATTGAACTTTAATTGTTAATCTTTAAATAGTGGGATTATAGCATTCTCAATATTTATGCTGAAATACCGAAGAATTCTTTTAATACCTCTAAAATTGACTATTTTTGAAGAAGAGAATGTAATTATATGGATAAAGCTCCGAGTTTTGGTGTTATTGGTGGAGGTAGCTGGGCAACGGCTATCGTGAAAATGCTATGTGAGAATCTTGATAATGTGAATTGGTATATGCGCAGTGTTTATGCTGTAGAACATATTAAAAAGCAGGATCATAATCCCAATTACTTAAGTTCCGTAGAATTTAATAATGATCAGCTTACACTTAGCAACGATATTAATGAAGTTGTAGAAGCTTCAGAATTCATCATTTTTGCGATCCCTTCCGCTTTTCTAAAGAGAGAACTGGATGCACTAACCATTCCCTTGCATGACAAAGTTGTTTTCTCTGCAATTAAAGGGATCGTACCGGAAACTAGTCTAATCGTTGGAGAACATTTCAATCAGTATTTCGATGTTCCTATGGAATGCATTGGAGTATTAACCGGACCATGTCATGCGGAAGAAGTTGCCTTGGAGAGACTTTCTTATCTAACCGTTGCCTGCCAGGATGAACAAAAGGCCCAGCTGGTTGCAGGCTATCTTGGAAGTGATTATATCACCTGTAAAACTACAGATGATGTTATTGGTACGGAATACGCAGCCGTATTAAAGAACATTTACGCAATCGCCGCAGGAATCGCTCACGGTCTGGGTTATGGTGATAATTTCCAGAGTGTACTTATGAGTAACGCCATCAGGGAAATGAAGAAGTTTATTAAGAAAGTACACAAAATGAAGCGTAATATCAACGACAGCGCTTACCTGGGAGACCTATTGGTGACCGGTTATTCTGTATTTAGTCGTAACCGGATGTTCGGAAACATGATCGGGAAAGGATATACCGTTAAAAGCGCTCAGATGGAGATGAGCATGGTTGCTGAAGGATACTACGCTACTGAAAGTGCTTATAAGATCAACCAGGAAAAGGGAGCTAAAACGCCGATTATCAATGCGGTATATGCCATCCTCTATGAGGGAAAAAATCCGAAGAAAGTTTTTAATAAACTAGTGGACAAATTAGATTAAAATATCAGTTTTTTCTTACTCACTATCTTATAAATCGCTGTGAGACAAACTTTTCAGCGATTTATTTGCACGGTTATCATCTTATATAGTACTTTTACCCTACCAAATCATTTTAAACCAAAAATTATCATGAACAAAAAATTACTTTTTCTCGGCTTAGGACTTGGCCTATTCCTAACCGGGTGTGAGACTGATAGTGTTTCTGAAGATATTACAACAGAAACTTCATCAGCAGTAAAAGAATCAAAAACTTCTACTACAAAAATCCATGAGCCTGTTTTTCTACAGGGGATCCACGAACCAGTTTTCTTAAAGAACGGGTTCGAAGATTGCGATATCTTTCCTGTCTATGATGGTCCTAAGGATCTGCATGTAGGTAAAGGTGAAGCTATGGACTTTAGTGAACATACTCATTTAGAAAACCTGCGTGTAGCTGGTGAACTGAATATTTGTGGTGAGATCGAGACAGAAAAAAATACGGTTATTAGACGTAACGGTGAGATGACAACAGTTGGTCTTGCAATTATAGGATCTGAAGAAGAACCTAAGGACCTTATCATCAATTACGGTGGGCACTTCAATATCAACGGAGTCCTGATCGTAACTGGAGATTTAATCCTGAATTCTGGAGCTACCCTACAATTCCTGAATGATGACCTTGACAATAACTGGTTATGGGTAATGGGAGATATTAGAACTGCCGATTATTCCTTTGTTTACGGTATGTACAATACCTATAATGGTGAGGAAGATCATGATCACGACGGTCACGAACACTAGAAAATTCATAATTTCGTTATACTTAAAAAGCCGGCAAATTGCTGGCTTTTTTCATTTTCAGTATTTTCTTATCGGTAGTTTCTTACCTGTCATTCAACCAGTTTCATTTTAAAAATAGAGATTAATTGCTGTTTTTACCTGCCCAAATACTTTAACTAACCTATTTACCATGAATAAAAGATTATTCGGATTCAGCCTAAGTGCGATCCTATTATTTGCATCCTGCGAAAAGAGCAGTATTTCAGACGAAACTTCTCAGGAATCTGATTTCAGTATTGCAGATGCTTCAGAACTTTCCTCTGCGATCAATTTTAACGAAACTGGCGTTATTGGTTTTGCCTCAATTAGCAACAATAGAAATTCTGATGCTTCCACCGTATTTGGTATCGAGCAGATCGCTTCGCTTGAAGCTCCTGAAGTTGATGGAGTAAAACTAAGAGCTACACATGTAGATGTAAAAGGTGATCTCGCTTATGTTTCTTATAATAAAGAAGGCGCCACTTATCTTGGAGCTGTCGATGTTATCAACATTCAGGATAAATACAATCCTGTTTTAGTAAACAGAATGACCTCTACAGTTGCAGATATTAATTCATTATTCGTAGATAACAATAATGTGCTTGTAATAACTGGGGCTTCAGCAAAAGAGAATCGCGGAACAGGAAATCGCACGATGATGGCGTATTTCAACCTTGAAAACGGTAATTTACCTTCCACTCTCGTTCAGGAAGTTGATGACATTCGAGTAGAAGTTAACTATAATCTTGATTTCGGGAATTCTGGAAATGCAGGTGTTCATGTGCTGCCTATAGATGGTGAAGCTATCGCAATTAGTGGAGATGCAGGTGCGATCACAAGATTTGAATATCCTGGAATGATTACTGCTTTTGAAGGAATCTCTACAGAAGAAATTGGAGACCTTAGATATGCTGCACTAAAAAACAACACGTTGGCTGTTTTAAGTGGCGTTGACGGACTTATGAACTTCAATGTAGCTGAAGGTTTTACTCTTAATTCTCAAATAAGTACTGCTGCATTATCTGCTGAATCAAAAAGAACGATTGCCTGGTATGGTGATAATATTCTTGTTTCTGAAGGTTCAGAAGGTGTCGGGATCTATAGTTTTGAAAGTAATTCTAAAGTAGGCAGCCTGCCACTAAAAATGCATCCTGATGCTGCTACTATTTCTACTGAAGATGCTGTGACTAACGCTGTTTCTACTGATGGGAATTATGTATATATGGCTAACGGTGGTGCAGGACTTGATATCTTAAAGCTTGGTGAAGATCTAACTCCACTTGCTGAAGGTATTGCAGAAATTGAAGGTAGTGCAAACTTCGTACAGGCGAAAGGTGAATATATCTACGTTGCTTCTGGAAAAGGTTTGAAAATTCTTCGAATCATTTCTTTGGAAGATGCACCAAATAATAGCCCGGAAGAATTTCTAAGTTGCTCAGATTACCCGGTATTTGACGGTAATAAGAACCTAACGATTACACCTTCTACCACTGAGTCTTACTCTGGTGTTATGAACGTGAAGAATCTTAATGTAAATGGAACGCTTAATTTCTGCGGAACACTTATGATCGAGAAAAGTGCTAATCTTAGTAGCGGCGGAGAAATGAATGTTTCTGGAGCTATGTATCTTGGTAATAATAGATCTGCTGAAAATCTTACGATCACTTCTGGAAGTACGCTTAGAGTAAACGGAATGGTTGAAATTCACGGAGATCTTAATATCCAGAGCAACGGGAAACTGGAATTCGTTGGAGAAGGTTCAAAAATTTATGTGGGAGGAACTGTAAAAGTTCATGATGGTGGTGCTCTTGAAGGGGAGTTTGAAGATCTTAATGACAGGTTTTAATAAGAATCATATTAATATACAGAACTAAAAAAGCCTCCAAATGGAGGCTTTTTTAGTTCTAGTATCGAGTCATCATTTTGCAAGAATTCCTTTTTCCGGTATTACCGGGATCTCCACCCGGACATTTTCTCGAATGCTATTCGCCTTAAAAACAAAAGTCTTCTCGTACATCTTATTGTTCTGGAAGAATGTCACCTTAAACTCATTGTTCAGCTTTAGAACATCTTCCTGAAGAAATTCGATCTTGGCGAAATTCTTTGCCGGCAGTACTTCAATTTTATGTCGCATCGTAGAAGTTTCCTTCTTTTTGTCGAAACCTTTGGATACTATAAGCGCCATTTCCAAAGCTTCAGAAGAAGCATTGATCAAATAGGCATTCCATTCGTAGGACTCGAATTGTTCGTTCAATACATAGACCGCAGCGAGGTATACCTCTTCTACTTCCGGTATTTCGATATCTTTCCTCAAAATGTATCTTCAGCTTTGTGTTTGATCTTTATCCACAACCAGTACAGGAGTGCTGCTGCAACGGCAAGCAGGATTAATCCTAAAGTCAGTTTGATAACCGCGATCACGAAGGTCACATAAATGATGATTCCCAGGATTATTGCTCCAATAATGAGGATAGCGTATTTTTTCATTATAGTGCAGATTTAAATTGCTCAAGAAATCTTAGGTCATTCTCGTAAAACATCCTGATATCTTCTATCTGGTATAGCAGCATGGCGATTCTTTCAATTCCCATCCCAAACGCAAATCCAGAGTATTCCTGTGAATCTATATTACAATTTTTTAGAACGTTCGGGTCTACCATTCCGCAGCCCATGATCTCAAGCCAACCCGTTCCTTTGGTGATTCGGTAATCGGTTTCAGTTTCCAGACCCCAGTAAACATCAACCTCCGCACTTGGCTCGGTAAACGGGAAATAAGAAGGTCTAAGGCGAATTTTTGATTTTCCGAAGAGTTGCTCGGTAAAATACAATATCGTTTGTTTCATATCAGCAAAAGACACGTCCTTATCGATATACAACCCCTCTACCTGGTGAAATATACAATGTGATCTTGCTGAAATTGCTTCATTTCTGAAAACTCTTCCCGGAGAGATTGTTCTAATAGGCGGTTTGTTCTCTTCCATGTAACGCACCTGAACTGAAGAAGTATGTGTTCTCAGCAAGATATCAGGATCTGTCTGGATAAAGAAAGTATCCTGCATGTCCCTTGCTGGATGGTATTCCGGAAGGTTCAGTGCCGTAAAGTTATGCCAGTCATCTTCCATCTCTGGTCCTTCAGAAACATTGAAACCAATATTGCTAAAGATTTCGGTGATCTGGTTCTTAACAATAGAAATTGGATGTCTCGAACCTATTTCAACCGGTTCTCCCGGTCTGCTAAGGTCGCCATACACACCTTTTTCTTCCTGACTGTTTTCAAGACTTGCCTTTAAAGAATTTACACGCTGGGTTGCAGCATTCTTAAGCTGATTGATCACCTGGCCGAACTCTTTCTTCTGCTCATTTGGAACATTCTTGAACTCAGCAAAATAGTTGTTCAGAATCCCTTTTTTACCAAGGTATTTGATTCGGAAAGTTTCTATTTCTTCATTCGTAGCTGCATTAAAGCTTTCAACTTCAGCAATATGCCCTTTAATCTTATCAATCATTGGTTTAGTCTTTTCAGAAGCGCAAATTTAGTAAAATTAATACCGAAAATCGTGCGCTTTAAATGCTTATTCTGAAGTAACCACTTCCGAAGAAAGAGACTTTACGAGCAACCTGTCCCGGTAAATAAAGCTCATAAGAAAAAATACGGAAAGTGCCCCGAAGCTGTGCCATAACCAGTGTGTTCCCATAGGAATTACATACATAAATCCATCCAGTACCCTGAAGCTGATGGCAAATCCAAAACTGAGGAATGCCAGTAAAATATAAACCCAGTTTTCAGCTCGTGTGGTAAGGAAATAGGTGATTACAGGAAGTAAAAGTCCCAGCGCTGTACCCACATAACCTACAGAGGTTTGTACACTATTATCCCAGGGGAGCATACGTACTCCAAACACCAGAATCAAAATCAGTACGATTAGCCAGATCCTATTCCGGTTGGTGATTTCCAGTTTTATTGTATAATAAACTGAAACTGCCAGGCATAGAAATATAATGGGTAGCCAGTCCAGGTACATCCAGAAGTCATGACTTCGGGTAGCATGATAGACGGTACCTCCAACAAATCCCATAAAAAGAACCGGTAGGCTCCAGGCTAAAAATCTATGATTACGATAGTCGCTATAGACCTTTAGCGAAAAGTAAATTATGATAAGTAGAAAGAAAATGTTGCTAAAAGTATTGAACGGCTCCACCGGTAATCTTCCGGCCATTGTTTCCTGGTAGATAGGACCACTATCATTTGGAAACGAATCAAAACTTAGCAGAAGGTTCATTTATGAAATATACTTTTTTTCCATAAAATAATTCACGATCGCTTCCTTCATTAAAACCGACTGCTCGCCGGCTTTTAAACTTGGCAACTCCTCCTTCACCTTAAAATGTGGCCAGCTGTCTTCATCATAATAATCGAATTCATAATAGCCATAAGGCTCCAGTAAAGTACAGATTGCGATATGCATCAAATCAAGCTTATGGTCTTTCTTGAATTTCCGGTGAACCTGACCCAATTCCTGTACCCCGATTAAGTATATAATAGCATCCAGCTCCAAAATTTCTCCATCTGCAAATTGATTAGATAATTTGTTTTGTAATTCCTGCCAGCGCTCTTTTAATTGTTCATCTCTTGCCATACTGCAAAGATATCATCTAAGATTTTATAATTATTATATTTGAGGTATGAATACAGTGGATATTGTCCTGGGTATTTTCCTGCTTTACGGATTGGTACGTGGTTTTTTCAGAGGATTTTTAACTGAGCTTGCTTCATTGGTAGGACTTATAGCCGGTATATACGGTGCCATTCACTTCTCCTATTACGCTGGTGAATTTCTTTCGAAACATGTGGATTGGGATATCGAAATCATTAATCTGGCGAGCCTGGCTATCACCTTCTTAATAATCATTTTCGTGGTATCCTTAGTTGGTAAAATGCTTACCAAAGTAGCAGACTTTGCAGCACTAGGAATCGTAAACAAACTCCTGGGAGCTATATTTGGATTACTGAAATCTGCTTTTGTGGCAAGCGTGATCATCATGTTTTTTGTGACTAGCAATAAAACGCTAGAATTCGTAGAAACTGAAACACTTGAGGAATCTGTACTTTATGAACCGGTAGCTGTAATTGCCCCTATCATATTACCATCGATCATAAAACAGGTAAAGGAAAAAGACCTTTGGGACTCTGAAGCGGAGGCTGAATAAAAACCGGAACCACATTGAAGTAGTCCCGGATTATCATTGCTATTATATATAAATAGTCCCTAGAAGTTTAGTTGGTAAACACTATCGAGTTCAGAATCGTGTCTCACATTCACTTCAAGGTCTTTAATAATTCCGTCGCCAATTCCATAGGCCCATCCATGCAAATGAAGATCCTGCTTATTATGCCACGCATTTTGAACGATAGAAGTCTTAGCCAACCCGAAAACCTGTTCTTTCACATTCAGTTCTACTAATGTATCCCATTTTTCCTGCTCATTTTCCATAGCATCTAATTGCTTCTTATGAAGCCTGTAAACATCCTTAATGTGTCTAATCCAGTTATCTATCAATCCTATAGACTGGTGTTTTAATGCAGCCTGTACGCCACCACAACCATAATGCCCGCATACAATAATATGCTTCACTTTCAGTGCATTTACCGCATAATCCAGTACACTTAGCATGTTCATATCTGTATGTACCACCATATTTGCTATATTTCTGTGTACGAACACCTCTCCCGGTTCTGCTCCAATAATTTCATTTGCAGGAACACGACTATCCGCACAACCGATCCAAAGAACTGGCGGCTGCTGGCCGTTTTCTAATTTTTTGAAAAACTCAGGGTCCTGATCCAGTTTAGATTCTACCCACTTTTTATTATTTTCTTTCAGTTGATTATAAAACTTATCCATAATTATATTTTTTTCTAATGATTAATTTTAGCTGATCTTCTTTTGTGCGAAAAATTCCTGGTAACTATCCGGATTCTCAATAGTTCCTCTTTCTGAAATAATCTTGATATCTATATTCTTTTCCGCAGCCTTTACTCTGAAATCGTCAAGAATCTCTATGATATCGTTATCAAGATACCTGCTTTTTCGCACATCCATGATAAGATAAGAATTCTCTTTTAATTTATTCAGTTCTTTGATAATCGCTCCTTTATTGATAAAAGTAACCTCTTCAGCAAGGGTCATTTTCACCGTTTTGTTTTGATCAGTTTCATTTTCAATATGAAGGAAGTAAGAGTTCTGGTAAGATTTGATAAGAATTACCACGATTCCAACGGCAAGTCCCAGACCAATTCCAATTAGAAGGTCACCAAATACGATTCCAACGATGGTTACAATAAATGGTACGAACTGCTTCCAGCCTTTCAAATACATTTCTTTGAACAAAGCAGGTTTCGCCAGTTTGTATCCTACAAGAAATAGAATAGCTGCCAGTACTGAAAGTGGAATATAATTAAGAATATTAGGAATTACTACAACAGATATCAACAGTAAAAAACCATGTAGAATTGCTGCCATTTTGGTTTGACCTCCAGACTGGATGTTCGCAGAACTTCTTACGATTACCTGTGTAATTGGCAATCCACCAATCATACCTGAAAGCATGTTTCCTGTCCCCTGTGCGAACAGTTCACGGTTAGTAGGAGTGGTTCTTTTGTGCGGATCCAGTTTGTCTGTTGCTTCCACACATAATAAGGTTTCCAGACTGGCTACCAACGCGATCGTAAAACCGGTGATCCAGATCTGTAAAGTTCCTATCATTTCGAAAGAAGGTACAGTAAACTGACCAATGAATGAATCAAAACTATCTGGTACTGGAACATTTACAAGGTGCTCCTGAGAAATTCCGAATGTCTCATTTCCCTTGGTAACCAGGAAGAAAATAATTCCCGTTCCCACTGCAACTAATGGTCCCTGTACAAGTTTAAAGAACTTACCCTTATCGCTTAATACAGTTTCCCAAAGTACAAGAATGATCATCGCAATGATAGCGATCAAAGTTGCTCCCGGGCTAATGCCATTCGCCATATTGAAAATTTCTGAGAACGTATTCTCTCCATCTACCTGGAAAAATGCCCAGTCGCCTTGAGGATCATCATCGTAACCAAAGAAGTGAGGGATCTGCTTCAGGATAATGATTATCCCGATACCTGTAAGCATTCCTTTAATTACCGAGTTTGGGAAATAATACCCAATAATACCTGCTTTTAGAAGTCCGAATCCAATTTGGATCGCACCACCAATCACTACAGCCAGCAGTAAATTCTCATAACCAATATTAGTGATCGCTGCAAGAACGATGGCTGCTAGCCCTGCTGCAGGTCCACTAACTCCAAGGCTTGAACCACTAATGGCTCCAACCACGATACCACCAATGATACCGGCAATTAAACCGGAGAACAATGGTGCACCACTGGCAAGGGCAATACCAAGACACAAAGGAATGGCAACAAAAAACACGACAATACTTGCCGGAAAATCTTTATTTAAATGCTTAAACATATATAATATATTATATCAGGAAGAACTCCTGTAATCTTAAAATTGAATAATAAATGGGTTCACGAATTTATCGTGAATATAGATGTGGGAGTATTATGCCAGTTTCGGTGGTGGAGAGGTAATGGAAAGAAAGACCTTATACCTGCTTTCTCTGTAGTTATGTCCATCCTGCTTTCTAATTTGAAGATAATGGATGCTTTTGTAATTAGAATCCATCTCCTCAATAGTATATTCCAGGCTGATCTGGTTTTTGGAAGTACTTTCCTCTTCGTTCACATTATAGGCAATAGAAATATCAACATTTCTGTCGATCAAAGCAATTACGCTTGGAGTACACAGAAAAGCTGTAAATATAAAAGCCAGGATGTAAGAGATTTTCTTCACAATTGCAAAACTAACGCAAATTTCAGAATTAAATAGAAGACTCTAATACTGAATTGTTAAGGTTTTATCAAGATTATCTATAGTTTCTTGATATTTTGAGACTTAACCCAACCCTGAGCTCCGTTAGAAAGTTCAATTTTTGACCATTCCTGAAAGTCTTCGAGAACTTTCGCCTTGGTACCTTCATGAAGCTCGTAGCTGGCTTCTCCACGTAAATTAGGCTCATCCCGCACCTCTACAACTTCCCGGTATATGATCGCGTACTGGTTATCCTCGACATAGGCCTCCTGCTGGAACGCGAATACGACAGATACAATACAGGCAATTACACTTAGAGATGCAAAACCCAAGAATAATCTCTTCTGAAAAGAGCTTCGGGAAACATAGTAAAGTAAGAACAACACCACAAAGATCACCGAAAATATAATGGCAAAAATTGCCCACCCAGAAGCCGTATATTTTGAGATCAAATTACCAAAAGAAGCGGAAAGTCCTGTTTGCTCCACCTCATCGATATCGTCTATCGCCATGTTGCGAGCAAACTCGATGTTATTCTTAATATTTTCATCATTTGGTTGAAGCTGAAGTGCCTTTTCAAAATAATAAATACTTGGCGCGACATTATTCAATTTATAATGAGCATTTCCAAGATTGTAATAAACCTCTGCTGAAGCTTCACCATTTTCTATGATCTTCTCGTAACTAGAGATAGAAGCTTCAAATTCTCCATTTTGATAAGCTGCGTTCGCTTTATCAAAAAGTTCCTGATTCTGGGAAAACCCAAGAATGGAAACAAATAGAAAGACAAGAACAGTTACTTTTCTCATGTTATAGTTGTTTATCCAGGGTTGAAATTACTCGTGCTGCTTTTTCGTAGTCTTCTTGCATAGCGTCTGATGATGCCGGTGTATAACGTGCATATTCACAACTGGACAAAAGCGATATAAACTCTGTTGTAGTTTGCTCATCAACCTGCTTCTCGCTAAGTATTTGCTGAATTCTATCCTTACTCATTTCACTGGTGGTAATTCCAAGTTTTGCTTTTAGATAATTATGCATCGATCTTTCCAGTGCAAGATAAAATTCCTTCTGTTCTCCCAAATTCCTTTTTGCTTCTGAAAGATATTTTCTAGCCAGTTTATCTGCTTTTCTAATTTTGTTTCCGGTAACATCTGCGGCTCTTTTATCTCTTTCTCTTCCGAAGAGAATAAATAATGGAATCGCTGCCAGCGGAAGTATTAAAGCTGTCCAGAAACCTGCGGAACCAAAGAAACCGGAATCATTAAGTGGTTTCAAATTAGTATTCAGCTTAATAAATCTAAACTGACTGTGATTGAAAGCAACCGGTTGCTTATTAACTCCAGAATTGCTCGTATTGTTAGATCCTGCTAGAGGTCCGCTATCAACGCTTATCAGCATTTCATCTGAAGTATGCGTGATATAAGTTTCGCTTTTTGGATCGAAATAAGAAAAGGACAAAGCCGGAATTGGATATTTCCCTTTTCTGGTTGGTATGATCGTATAGGAATTTGAGATACTTCCCTGCATCCCGTTCAAATTCGTATTCACATTTTCACGACGTTCAGGATCATACATTTCCAGAGATGAAGGAGCGGTTAGTTCTGGAAGATCGAATAACTTCAAATTTCCGTTTCCTTTTACCTCAACTTTGGCCTGCAGACTTTCACCTGCATTGAGCTCGTTTTTACTACTACTTACGCTAAAATCAAATTTCCCTACAGCTCCGGTAAAATTCTCTGGCGCATTCGTAGGCAAAGCTTTCACCTTGATCTTCTTATTATCTGCCGCCACGGTTTTATTAACCGTTTTGTAGATCCTGCTTCCAAAAATATCGCGGCGTTCGCTAGGAACATCCACCGCCACAGATAATGTAAGTGGCTCAATATTTAATTCACCTGTTTTTTGAGGATAAAGAATCGTTTTTCTTAGTATCACGTATCGATACGGCTCACCACGGTATTCACCATTTTCGACACGAAGTTGTTTGATATCCACACTCTGACTCCAGAAATCATTATATTTTGGATTGTCAAGTTCCCTCCAGTTACTTACACTAATTCGCGGACTCACATACAGCTTATAAACCACGGTGATCGCTTCATTTAAATAAGGATTCGACTTTGAAACCTCTGCGACCAAATGCAAATTATCTTCCACTGATAATTCAGTATTATTCCCATCAGTAGGTTTGTCGACCGCCGCGGTCACTTCTATATCTATGGGTGAAGTTTTATAGATCTTGTCATCGATAACGATCTCAGCCTGTCCAACAGTAAGTGTTCCACGCTTTTTCGGCTGGAGATAAAAGCTGTAGGTCTTGGAATAAGCCATTTTCCCGTTCAGGATGCTCGTACTAATCTTTTGATTAGGTCCACCAACCACGGTAAAGTCTGAAAAGGTAGGAGCATTAAAATTGTCTCCATCTTCGTTCATTTCGAAATCAACCCGAAGCCGTTCATTAATTCCCAGCTTCTCCCTGCTAACCTTTGCTTCAAAGCGCACCTGCGCCTGGAGCAAACCTCCGGTAAACATCAAAAAACTTAAAATCAATAATTTTGTTTTCATCATTATCTGTATCAACGCAAATTTTAGTCAGAAATTTTAAAAATTCTTACCAGTCCTTTTCAGCTTTAACTTTCACGCCCTTAGCTTTCTGGGCATTAATTTTATCCTGGACTTTCTTTTCTTCATTATTCATGGCTTCCAGTAAACTTTGGATTTGTTGAGGAGATAGCTGACCCTGTGCCGGTTTAGGCTTTTGCTGCTGCTTTTCATCACCCTGGCCTTTATCCTCTTTTTTCTCGTCGCCTTCCTGCTTTTCCTTATCCTCGTTTTGATCGCCTTCTTTCTTATCCTTTTCGTTCTCTCCCTCGTCCTTAGGCTTTTGATCCTGCTTTTCGTCTTCTCCACCTTCACCATCGTTATTCTGATCTTTCTGATCCTGGTTCTGGTCTTCGTTTTCTTTATTATCCTTCTTATCCTGATTCTGATCGTCGTTTTGATCTGGATTCTGCTTCTCCTCTTCCAGTTTTTTCTTCGCTAAGGCTAAATTATAACGAGTTTCATCATCGTTTGGATTATTCCGAAGCGCATTTTTATAAGCACTTACAGCTTCCTGATAATTTCTTTGCTGCATATATGAATTCCCAAGATTATGAAAGATCTGGTGTTTTTCATCTTTGCTTTCAGCGATTTCTGCAGCTTCTTTTAAGCGCTGTTCTGCATTCAGCGATTTCTCCTTAGCGTGATACAGGTTTCCCATATTATACTTCGCCTTCATATTGGAAGGATCCTTCGCAATGGCTTTACGGTAAGAAGCTTCAGCGTTCGCAAATTTATTTTCTGAAAGAGCTTCCTGCGCCTCTACAATATATTCATTGGATTGCTGCTGAAGTTTCTCCTGATCTTTCTGCGCGAGAACTGTCACTATTCCGAAGTGGAACAGTAAAATACTGAGTGTGATTTTAAAACCTGTTTTATGCTGCATCGTTCTTCTCCTTTTTCCTGCCACCTTCATTAAAAAGATTCAGTTTTCTTAACCAGGCGGTACTTTTCTCTAATACAAAAATATCTAGAAAAAATAATGCCAAAGCTATCCCCAGAAACAACTGAAATTGAGATTCATAGTCGGCAAACTGCTTGGCTTCAAATTCTGTTTTTTCTATATTCTGAAGCTGACTCAAAACTTCATCCACAACATCTCCGGTAACATTGCCTTCGATATAAGCACCTTCAGTAGCATCTGCAATTTCCTGAAGGGTTTGAGGATTCAACCTTGTGATAACCGTTTCGTTCTGGTTATCTTTCTTATAATTCTGAATAACCCCGTTTCGTTTAATAGGAATTGGCCCACCTTTCTCGGTTCCTACACCAATAGTAAAGATACGAATCCCATCTTCCGCAGCCTGTTCCGCGATATCCTCTACATTGCCTTCATGATCCTCTCCATCGCTAATGATGAACAAAACCCGATTGGTCTGCTGATCATCGTCATAATAGGTTGTTGCCAGTTCTATCGCATCGCTAATGGCAGTTCCCTGTGAGGAGATCATGTCTGTATTCAAAGCCTGCAGGAACATTTTGGCTGAAGAATAGTCGGTCGTAATTGGCAATTGCGGAAATGCACCGCCGGCATAAGCGATAATCCCAACCCGGTCACTACCAAGATTATTCAAAATCTGACTTACAAGTTGTTTTGACTTCTCGATCCTGCTTGGTGCAATATCTTCGGCCTCCATACTTTTGGATACATCTATGGCAAAAACGATATCAACGCCTTCCCGCTTCACAGTTTCCATTTTAGAACCTATTTTAGGATTGACCAGCGCTACAACAAGCGCAGCAATTCCTAGCAAGATCAATAAAAGTTTTAGAAAAGGTTTACTTCTGGATCGGTCGGGAACAAGACTTTTTAAGAGGTGGCTATCAGCAAATTTTCGTCGCGTTCTTCTCTGCCAGAATACCAGTAGAAGATATAGTAAGATCACTAGTGGAATCACCAGCATCAACCAAAACCATATTTTTTCTTCTAACATCATATTATACAAAGCTTCTAAAAACTGTCATTCTTAATAATACTTCCAGCAACAACAATCCACCGGCAAGTAAAACCAATGGTCTGTACTTTTCATCGTAATTATAATATCGAAATTCTTCAATTTCTGTTTTCTCCAGGGCATCAATTTCCTCGTAAATAGCTTCCAGCTTTTCGTTATCGGTCGCTCTGAAATACTTTCCTCCCGTAGTAGATGCAATTTGAGTAAGTAATTCTTCATCGATCTCTACAGGAACATTTCCATACTGAAACCTACCGTTTGGAAGTATGGCAGTTGGAGATAAAGCCATCCCGTTGCTACCTACACCAATTGTATAAACTCTAATCCCAAACTCAAGTGCCAGCTCACTGGCGGTGTTAGGATCTATAAATCCAGAATTATTGACACCATCGGTAAGCAGAATGATTACTTTGCTTTCTGCATCACTATCCTTGATCCTGTTTACTGCTGTGGCCAGTCCGGAACCAATCGCAGTTCCATTCTCGAGAACATTATTATATTCAATTCCTTCCAGGGCGTCCAGTACGATAGACTTATCGCTGGTAATGGGAGTTTTTGTAAAACTCTCTCCTGCATAGACTACCAGACCAATTCTATCTGCAGGACGATCCTTGATAAATTCTTCTGCCACATTTTTAGTAGCCTCAAGACGTGTTGGCTGTAAGTCCCTCGCTAGCATACTGGCAGAAACATCTATTGCCATGACAATATCGATTCCCTGAGTACTACTGGACTGCGTAGAAACATCAACCGTTCTTGGTCGCGCCATCGCCGTAATAATCAAAGCCAGAGTAAGTAATCTTAATATAAAAAGTACCGGTCGCAATTTAGGAAGCAAGCCAGATTTCCCATTGAATCCTTTAGTTGAAGAAATCTTAAGGGCAGCAGTTTGCTTATTTCGCTTCCAGATATACCAGCCTATTGCCAGCGGAAGCAGCAACAGTAACCAGAAAAACTCCGGATTCTCAAAATTGAAATTTGCAAACATTATTCTTTCAGGTTATTTATTTCAACTGAATTGATGATCCTTTGCGAGATCTCTTCAGCATAAGTGTCGTTTTCATTAAAGATGACAATGATCTGCTCAAAACCACCTTTTTCAGCAAAATTCAAGATCACATATTCATTCGGGATTGCTTCTCCTGTAACAGGATTTTCGGCTTGTAAGGTTCCAAAGACTTTTAATCCTTTCGCACCATTAAGCGTTGTAAATTCCTCCTGCTTCATGACAATATTCGTCGCGCCCTGTCCTTCCAGGTTCGTGTAAATTCCGTCTACAGCTTTCTGAAGATCGAATTGTACTTCTCCGCGGAATTTAATTGTAGTTACTGCGGAATAAAAATTACTAAGCAGACTTCCATAAACAAAGGTTTCAGAACCAACCATCATACGCTGTACATCTTCCGGCATTTCGATCTCCCCTCGAACCAGTACTTTTGGAGTGGTTACAGCAACCGTAGGATTTCCATATTCACTACGAATCCATTCTCCCTCCAGTAATTCTTTCGTAGGATGACCAATATAAGTATCCATGACATAGGTAATACCCTTGGTAGCAATCAACGTGGTAACGCCAATTATTACGATGGCGGCGCCCACGAGAATCCCCAGAATGATCTTGCGTTTCTTACGTTTTTTGCGTTGTGCTTCTAAATATTCTTCGTCTTGCAGCAACTCTTCCTGTGTGGGTTGTGGAACCGCAGCACGTAGATCATCAATTATCAACTGAGTTTTAGTACGATCATCTTTAGCCGTAATAATATCTGGTTTGGAACGAGCAAACTTCGCCAGGTCGGCACGATTAAGAATTTTTTCAAAATTGCGAAGGGTTTCTTCATTAAGATTAAGCTTTCCAGATTCGCGTTGTGCCTGCAGGTATAAAATCAACTCGCCGGTAGTTCTTTCCAGCCCATGATCGTAGATTTTTCGATCCAGGTATTTTCTCACGGCAAAACTTAACTGTGAATAGTATTCTCTAATCTCCCTGTTTTCAAGCAGTCCCGAACTGTCCAGTTGTTTGAGCTGCACCATTGCTTCTTCATAGGGGGGAAGTTCGCGCACCTTATCATCAGATTTTCTTTTTCGTACAATCAGGTAAACTGCCGTACCTGCAATTGCCAGGATTGTCAGCAACCACCATAACCAGTCTGGAATACTGAATCCTGGTGAAACCGTTACCGAAGGTTTTAATGGATATAAATTCTGCTTAGTGGTATCGACGATGACATCTTTAACCTCCACAGCAAACGAATCTGTTCTGTAAGTACGATTCTGAATAAGAACTTCCTGAGAAGGGATCACATATTTGCCACTATCAAACTGGGTTAGAAAATATTCTTTAAGCAATTTATAATTTCCCTGTTTCCGAATGGTGTCAGGTTGCAGGCTTTCCACCATTTCCAGCGGTGAAAACGTTTCACCTTCAGGAAAAACAACTAAATCCTCAGGATTAGAATTCACTTCAATTTTATAGGTGATCTGCTCACCTATCCTAATGCTCGTTGAGTCTATGCTCGAAGTAACCTGAGCCGAGATATTTTGAAACAACAAAATTGCCAGAAGCCCGGGTAAGTTTCTTAGAATTAATTGGCGATATGTGGAGATTTTATTCAAGTCCATTCGTTAAGCTCTTCTTTTGAAATAGCCCAGTAGTTTCTTTACGTAATTTTCATCTGTCCGGTTATTAATGGTCCCCGCGCCACTTACAGAGAAGCTCTGTAGAAAATAATCCATTCGCTCCTGATAATATTTTGAATACGAATTGCGAACAGATTTAGACCCGGTATCTACCGTGATATAATTACCACTTTCGGCATCCTGCATTTGTACAAGACCAAGATTTGGAATACTCTCTTCCATTTTGTCAAAAATCCTGATCCCGGTCACATCATGCCTGTTAGAAGCAATTTTAAGGGTATGCTGATAGCCCTCATCCATAAAGTCTGAAAGAATA
This sequence comes from Christiangramia sp. 3-2217-3z, assembly GCF_051195275.1. NCBI lineage: Bacteria > Pseudomonadati > Bacteroidota > Flavobacteriia > Flavobacteriales > Flavobacteriaceae > Christiangramia > Christiangramia sp. 3-2217-3z. The sequence goes on from NZ_JBNJLI010000002.1 coordinate 535,968, forward strand.
AAAACGATCGCTTTTTTCTTCATGACATTAGATAGGTATTTCAATGCACCTGTAATATCTGTTGCTGAATTTTCCGGGTGGAATTCTAGGAGTTCCCGAATGATCCTGAGCACGTGAGAACGCCCTTTTTTCGGCGGAATATAAAGTTCGATCTTATCGGTAAATAACATCAAACCTATCTTATCATTATTTTTTGTTGCTGAAAATGCAAGTGTAGCAGCGATTTCAGTAACTACATCTTTTTTAAACTGCTCACGGGTACCAAAAAGTTCAGAACCTGAAACATCTACCATTAACATCATGGTAAGCTCACGTTCTTCTTCAAATACTTTTACAAATGGTTCATTATAACGTGCGGTAACATTCCAGTCAATATTTCTAACGTCATCCCCAAACTGGTAAGATCTTACCTCGCTAAAGGTCATTCCGCGTCCTTTAAAAGTAGAGTGATATTCCCCGCCAAAGACATGATCGCTCAGTCTGCGGGTTTTGATCTCTATTTTACGTACTTTTTTTAGGAGCTCTTTTGTATCCATCTCTTCCTTCAACAATGTTTATGAACCGGTAAATTTATTACCAATCTTCGGCCGTGCACGATCTTGATCGCTAAGGCACTTCGATTTCATTCACGATCTTGTTGATTAAATCTTCCGAAGTAATATTTTCAGCTTCGGCCTCATAAGTGATCCCAATTCTATGTCTTAGCACATCATGTACTACGGCACGAACATCTTCTGGCACCACATAACCACGACGACGTATAAATGCATAACATTTGGAAGCGATCGCGAGGTTGATACTTCCCCTAGGCGAAGCTCCAAAACTTATTAATGGTTTGATATCTGAAAGATTGTAATTCTCTGGAGTTCTTGTCGCAAAGATGATATCAAGAATGTATTTTTCGATCTTTTCATCCATATAAACATCACGAACAGCACTTTGTGCACGCAGGATCTGTTCAAGGCTTACAACAGGATTCACTTTTTCAAAAGCACCTTTGAGATTGGCGCGAATGATCAATTGTTCCTCAGCCATTTTCGGATATTTGATCACCGTCTTCAGCATGAATCTATCTACCTGTGCCTCTGGCAGCGGATAGGTTCCTTCCTGTTCCACCGGGTTTTGAGTCGCCATCACCAGGAATGGTTTATCCAGAATAAAAGTTTCATCACCAATGGTCACCTGCTTTTCCTGCATGGCTTCCAGTAATGCCGACTGCACTTTTGCCGGAGCACGGTTTATCTCATCTGCAAGTACGAAATTCGCGAAAATTGGTCCCTTTTTTATACTGAAGTCATTCTCCTTCATATTATAGATGAGGGTTCCCACTACATCTGCAGGTAGAAGATCTGGTGTGAATTGCACCCTGCTGAAGCTTCCATGAACAGCCTGAGACAAGGTGTTTATCGCAAGAGTTTTCGCCAGTCCCGGAACCCCTTCTAAAAGGATATGTCCCTGGCCTAAAAGGCCTATTAGCAAACGTTCGACCATATGACTCTGCCCTACGATGACTTTGTTCATCTCCCGGGTTAGCAGGTCTACAAAAGCACTCTCTCTTTCAATTTTTTCGTTAATACTGGCTATATCAACAGATGAATCGTTTTCCATCATGATTTTTCGGATTTTGATGTCGTGAATATACGTACAACATGTAAGCGTCGCAAATTGTTATTTTATTGGATTTACGTTGGTTAAAAAAAGGTTAAAATAGAAAGGCAGTACCCTGAAGCACTGCCTTTTCTACTTAAATGTTTTAAAAGCTTATAGCTCTATCTCACCAAGATCTGTAGTTTCGTTTGGACGAACTTCCACGTCACTTACCGTATAAACTGTAAGACCTGAAGAAATCTGAGGTGTGATTTTCACATCATAAGTACCAGCAGGAACTCCATTCAGTGCAAAATCACCATCATTGTTTGTGTATGCCGATACTGTAATTCCATTTCCAGTAAGTACAACCAGTGACTGTACATCACTGCTTAAAGCGGCAGGAACAACGGTTGTTCCAACTACCATTCCGGCATTGGCCTCTGCACTCAATCTAATAACAGGCTTAAGGTTATAACCTCCATTTCCTGTCTCTACAATTGATTGTTCAACATCAAAGTCAAGAAGAAATGCATAATTTTCACCACCTTCTAAACGCTGATTCAATTGTAATTTAAGACCAGATTGTTGTGCACTTGGAGTATTTAAAGCTTTAGTCTCTCCATCTACAACCACTGTGTTATCAGGTCCTAAGATCAATCTCATTTGCCCTACATAACCTGCTTCAATTTCAGTATCTGCAAGTAGTTGTGAAACTCCGCCAGTAAGTTCAAGTAAGTCGTAGATCCCTGTGTTTACATCTTCCACAGTCACCCATTCGCTACCTTCTGTTCCATCATCATCGGTCGCATCCAGATCATCATCGGCTTCAAGCTGGATCTCAATTCCCTGTACATCGATAAAAACAGCGTCATAATCTCCAGGAGCATCTGTCATTCTAATGCTTAGATTAGCCATTTCAGAAGAAGATCCATCAGAATCATCATCATTACAACTTACAAGTCCAACAGAAATTAGCGTTGCGACAAGTAGGCTTTTAAAACTTACACTTAAGTATTTCATATATTGATTTTATTTGGTTCAGCGTGAGAACGGCAATCCTCGTGCTAAATTTCAGCCATTGAAGCGATTTAACTCTTTTTAACTCAACTTAACCACGCTTTAATACACGGATACCTAATGCTAAGTAATACTTTCTTACTTTAGAAAATAAATTCCAAATATGAAAACAGCCCTTATAACCGGCGCTACGAGCGGGATAGGAAAGTCTACTGCTATACGCTTCGCAGTGGAAGGATTTAGATTGATACTTTGTGGTCGACGACTGGAAAGACTTCAGCAATTACAGCAGGAACTAGCTGTAGAAACCGAGGTACATATCCTCAACTTTGATGTAAGAAATCGACAGGAAGTATTTGATAATATTGACAGTCTTCCGGAGGAATTCAGGCAAATCGATATTCTCGTGAATAACGCTGGAAATGCACATGGACTGGACCCTATACAATTTGGTGATATGGATGATTGGGACAATATGCTGGATATCAATGTTAAAGGTCTTTTATACATGAGTAAGGCGGTCATCCCGGGAATGATGGAAAGACAATCTGGTCATATTATCAATATTGGTTCTACTGCGGGAAAAGAGGTATATCCAAATGGAAATGTATACTGTGCCAGCAAACATGCGGTAGATGCCATCAACCAGGGAATGCGAATCGACCTCAATGGCAACGGAATTCGGGTTGGTGCAATAAATCCAGGACTCACCGAAACTGAATTTAGCGATGTAAGATTTAAAGGAGATGCTGCTAAAGCTGATAAGGTTTACCAGGGTTTTCAAGCCTTACAACCGGAAGATATCGCAGACATCATTCACTTTACAGTTACCAGACCTTACCACGTAAACATCGCAGATCTTACCGTGATGTGCACAGCTCAGGCCAGTAGCACCATTGTAGATAAAAACTAGTGAACAGGACTGCAACATGATCAATAAAAGACTACTTATTAAAAACCTGCTGGCTCATAATGATGAGAATAGCTTTTACGATAAGAAGCGACAATTGAACATTGGTGAACGGGAAGGAAAAGCGAAATTCCTGAAGCATATCTGCGCGCTTTCCAATTCCAATCCGGAAAACAATTCTTATATCGTGATTGGAGTTGAAGATGAGGATAGCAAAATAGTAGGCATTGATTTTTTTGATGATAGTAAAATTCAGAATTTGATCAATGCTTACCTCAGCAATCCTCCGCGAATCTCTTATGAGAATATTCCTTTTCCACATCTACCAGATCACCTGGTGGTTGGACTCGTCACCATTAGGCCCAATCATGCTAAGATCTGTTCCTTCAGAAAAAATATCTGGAAATATTACGGAGGGTTCATTTTTATGCGGGATGGAAGTATCTCCATGCCTAAGGTTTTTGATATAGAAATTCATGATGTAAACTCAGCTCAGGTAGCATCTATCGAAAATCATTCACACAATAATATAGAATACACTTTAGACGGCGTATTCGATTTTATGCGGAAAAGGAAGGATTATAGTCCTAGTTACAAGGTTTTCAAAGAATATTTTGTGGTTTGCTGGGCAGGAAGGGAGAAAAAGATCAATCAGCAATCCTATTATTCCCGGGTAGATATCGAGTTGATCAACGAACAGGTAAAACTATTCTATTCTGCTCTTGACGAGGTGAGTATTATTCAGAATGAAGACAGTTTTAAGATCCTGGAATATGTGCATCTTGGATTACACGATCAGTTTAAGTACTATCCTTTAGAGGAAGTAACCATTAGTTTCGGTAATAATGGGAGCTATGAAATTGAAAGTAATGTTATTTTTGAAGCTCCGAAGTTCGATAAAAAGACACTATATCATATTTATAATACCAATCGCAGTCTTGTGGATAAATTAAAGAACGGTATTGATCTTAATACTGAAGATCTTAAGGATCTGCGGAATTTACCGTCTACCTATTTACTTTGCTATTTGAACAATTTTTCAGATGCATTGGATAAACTTGAAGACGCCCGACCTTATCTGAAGAATTTTGGAGCTGAATATTACCAGTCCTACAAAGACAGTATGAGAATTTTAAGAAAAGTAAAATATAATTAAGATGGCAAGAACATTCGCTATTGGAGATCTACACGGAGGAAAGAAAGCGCTAATTCAGCTATTGGAACGAATCGACCTGATGCCTGAGGATACCCTGATTTTTCTGGGTGATTATGTAGATGGCTGGAGCGATTCTGCAAATACGGTTACTTACCTCATCAAACTTGCCCAGCAGAACAGCTGTATTTTTATTCGTGGAAATCATGATGATCTTGCACAAAAGTGGCTTGAAGGTGGAGAAATGAACGAAAAATGGCTGGAACATGGTGGCCAGTCGAGCATCGATGCTTATCGCACTTTTACTCCTGAACAGATCGAGGCTCATATTCAATTCTTTAAGGATACGCTGAATTACTACCGACATGATAATCGGTTATTTGTTCATGCCGGCTTTACAAACTTACATGGTCCAGATTATGAGTATTCAGACAAAGGCTTTTACTGGGACCGGACTTTATGGGAAATGGCATTAGCTATGGATTCTTCGATCAAACCCGGTGATATGTTCTATCCAAAAAGACTTGCTCATTTTGATGAAATATTCATTGGACATACCCCGGTGACTAGAATTGGTGAGACAACACCTGTGAATAAAGCAAATATCTGGAATGTAGATACTGGAGCAGCTTTTAAGGGACCAATTACAGCAATTGATGTTATTACCAAAGAAATCGTGCAAAGTGACCCGGTTCATACGTTATATCCTGATGAACAGGGCAGAAATTAGCATTCATTTACGATAGCTTCTCTATCCTTATTCGTATCTTTGAAGTTCAAGTTTTTGAGGTTATAATTCGCAAATTTTGAAGTTTTAAAAAAAATTTGCACGTTTATTGTAATTTATTGAACAAACAGGCTTTAATTAGCACTCGAAAATCTACAAAGAACTACAGCATGGCAATGGATAATATACGTTTAGAAGTAATGAATACGGTGGAGAAATCTGTACAGGGTTTCATCGACAAATACCTTATCCCGGTGGAAGACATCTGGCAACCTACAGACCTTCTACCAAATCTTCAAACTGAAGATGGTTTTGAAGGTGTACACCAGATTCGTGAAGAAGCTAAAGAACTGGGGTATGACTTCTGGGTGGTTTTAGTAGCCGATATGGTGACTGAAGAAGCTTTGCCTACATACGAATCCTGGTTAATGGATATGGAAGGTGTAAAACAACATGATGCCAGTAAAGGAGAATCCAATTCATGGGCTAAATGGGTAAGACACTGGACTGGAGAAGAAAACAGACATGGTGATACGTTGAATAAATACCTTTACCTCTCTGGTAGAGTAGATATGAAAGAGATCGAAAAAACGACTCAGCACCTAATTAGCGATGGTTTCGATATTGGAACCGGGAGAGACCCATATAGAAACTTTGTTTACACCAGCTTCCAGGAGCTGGCTACCAACATTTCTCACAAACGCGTAGGACAACTGGCTAAGCAAAAGGGAAATAAGATGCTGGCTAAAATGTGTAACATCATTGCTGGGGATGAAATGAGACATTACATGGCTTACAGAGAATTTGTAAAGACCATTTTCGAACATGATCCAAGTGAAATGATGCTGGCTTATGTAGATATGATGAAAAAGAAGATCGTAATGCCTGCTCAATTTATTAGAGAATCTGGACAGGGAATTGCTGAAGCTTTCGAAAACTTTTCAAATGCTGCCCAAAGATTAGGAGTATATACTACTATGGATTATATCGATATTCTGAAGAAGTTAAACGATTATTGGGAAATTGATAAAATGCGTGGTCTTAATGACGATGCAGAGAAAGCTCGTGATTACCTGATGGCCCTGCCAGAAAGGATGACAAGAATCGCTGGTAGAATTGCAGTACCACAGGATCCTCATACATTCAAATGGGTTTCCAGCAACGGAATGCTATAATTGAAATTCCATAAAAAATATAAACCCTGCAGTTCACTTGCAGGGTTTTTTAAATCTACAAATGCTACAAAGCACTAAAAGAACCATATGAAAAAATTAATTTTTGCCCTTACTTGCCTGGTCGCTACCAATTTTGCACAAGCACAGAGCACAGAAAAGAATAACGAGATCAAACTGAATATTGCCAACACCATTGCAATCGCGTCTGTTGAATTTGGATATGAAAGATTCCTGGATGATCATCAATCTATCGAAGGAATGATCCTGATCAATGATCGTATCAACTATCATTCTGAAAGTGGTTCCAGAAAATTTGAAACCAATAGTTTTAAAGTTGGTTATAACTACTATTTTGGAGAAGAATACGCCGCATCTGGTTTATATGTAAATCCATTCCTGAAGTACAGAAGTGGCGAATTTAGCGAAGCTGCTCCAGATGCAGAATTTAATGGTGATCTAATAACAGATATGAATTCCTTTATCATTGGACTTGGTGGAGGATACAAATGGAATTTCAATGATACTTTCGTAATAGGACCTTTCGTTAATATTGGAAGAAATTTTAGTGATGAAGTGAAAGACAGGTTCTCTGCTATCGAATTCAATGCAGGTTTAAATATTGGCTATAGATTCTAATATTAAATTTCAAGATAAAAAAAGCCGATTCTTGCGAATCGGCTTTTTTTAGCCCTAAATTTTTGAATTAGCTAAGTTGCTTAAAGTTTTGTTTCCAAACCTTATAAGTTGCCAGATCTTTCTCCATTAAATTCAGACAGAAAGCGATTACTGCTGCATCATCCAGATAGCCAAGTACCGGTATAAAATCCGGAATAAGGTCTATTGGAGACAATACATATAAAAGTGCCGCACCGGCCGCTGCTATGATATTAAATGGAATATCCCTGTAATCCCCTTTGGCATAATCTTTAACCAGGGAAAAAAGGATCATGGCATCATCCAGATAACGTTTCAATTTTCCTTTAGTTTCGAACTTATTGAGAATTTTTTCCTCCTCATCGATCACCTTCCCTACATCTTCCTTAGAAAAGTCTTCCGTTCTTTTCTGATGTTCCTTTTCAGCCTGTTCTTTTGAAAATTCGCTCATAACTTCTTTTGGTTTCTAATCCTCGAAAATAAAGATTATCTAAGCCTGATTCAAAATTGGGTCGCGTATTTAAGTATGATTTAACGATTTACGGTCAAGGATAACATAAAAAACCCGCTATTCTTACAAAGCGGGTTTTTAATAAGTTTATAATGATTACAAATCAAACTTGATTCCCTGAGCTAGTGGAAGTTCAGTAGTGTAATTGATCGTATTCGTTTGTCTTCGCATGTATACTTTCCATGCATCAGAACCTGATTCGCGACCACCACCAGTGTCTTTTTCTCCTCCAAATGCTCCACCAATTTCAGCACCCGAGGTTCCAATATTCACATTAGCAATTCCACAATCTGATCCTTCCGTAGAAAGAAAACGTTCAGCTTCTCTCAAATTGTTTGTCATAATCGCAGAGGAAAGCCCCTGTCTTACTCCATTTTGTAATTCCAGCGCATCACTTACATCCCCGGAATATTTCATAATGTACAATACCGGTGCAAAGGTTTCGTGCTGTACGATCTCAAAATCATTCTTAGCTTCCGCAATCGCCGGTTTCACATAACAACCGCTTTCGTAACCCTCACCTTCAAGCACACCACCTTCAACCAAAATGGTTCCTCCTTCTTGCACAACTTTCTTCAAAGCATGCTGATAATTTTTTACGGCGTCCTTGTCAATTAGCGGTCCAACATGATTATTTTCATCAAGTGGGTTCCCTATCCTTATCTGCTTGTAAGCGCTTACGATAGCATCCTTTACTTTATCATAAATATCTTCGTGAATGATCAATCTCCTGGTCGAAGTACAACGCTGTCCACAAGTTCCAACTGCTCCAAAAACAGCTCCAATTACCGTATTTTTAATATCTGCATCTGGTGTTACAATGATCGCATTGTTTCCACCAAGTTCCAGCAATGTTTTTCCTAATCTTCCAGCTACTTCCTTAGCTACAATTTTCCCCATTCTGGTAGAACCTGTAGCCGAAATTAATGGTACACGTTCATCCTTAGTCATCATTTCGCCGACTTTGTAGTCTCCGGTGATCAAACAGGAAATACCTTCAGGCACATCATTTTCCGCAAATACTTTAGCTGCAATGTTTTGACAGGCCACAGAAGTAAGCGGAGTTTTTTCTGAACCTTTCCAGATACAGGCATCGCCACAAACCCAGGCCAGAGCCGTGTTCCATGACCAAACTGCTACCGGAAAATTAAAAGCTGAAATAATCCCTACAATTCCAAGAGGATGGTATTGCTCGTACATGCGATGCCCAGGGCGTTCACTATGCATGGTCAAACCATGCAATTGTCTTGAAAGCCCCACTGCAAAATCGCAGATATCGATCATTTCCTGAACCTCACCAAGACCTTCCTGGTAGGATTTTCCCATTTCATAAGAAACAAGTTTCCCTAGTGGTTCTTTTAATCTTCTAAGTTCATCATTAAACTGTCGTACAACTTCCCCACGCTGTGGTGCTGGCCATGTTCTCCATTCCTTAAATCCTTTGGCAGCTGTTGAAACTGTTTTTTCATAATCCTCACTGGTGGTTGCTTTCACTTTCCCAATGAGTTCACCATCAACTGGTGAATATGATTCAATGATATCTCCATTACTAAACCAGTCTTTGCCGGTAGATGTTCCGTTATTTACGTCATTTAAACCTAAATCTTTCAGGGCTTGTTTAATCCCGAATTCTTCAGCGATTTTGCTCATTAAATTGCGTTTTTATCGATTATTTTGTGTAGTTATTGCGAAAATAGTAAAAATAAACGGCTATTCCTCCGGTGCTGTGAATCGTTCATCGGCAGGCATTACTTCACCACAATTTTCGCAGGTGCGAAGTTCCTCACTATTATAAAAATGTTTAAAATGCCTTAGAAAGTCGGTTTCTATGTCGTGTAAAGGGAAGTAAACCTCATATAACTTGTGATTGCAATTATCACAAAACCAAAGCAAACCGTCCTCACCAGCTTCATTAAGTCTTTTGCGTTCCACTACCAGGCCAATGGAACCTTCCTTTCTTTCAGGTGAATGTGGCACTTTCCCGGGATGCAAATACATATCGCCAGGACCTAATTTCATAGTTCTCTTTTTACCTTCGTCCTGAATATGAACCTCGATCTCTCCTTCAAGCTGGTAGAACAATTCTTCTGTTTCATTATAATGATAATCTTTCCTAGCGTTCGGCCCGGCAACGATCATGACAATATAATCGCCAGATTCTCTATATAAATTCTTATTTCCTACGGGAGGTTTTAAGTGCTCGCGATTTTGATCGATCCACTTATTCAGGTTAAAAGGTCCTTCTACAGGCATATTTCGATTTTTTCTAAAATTACTGAATACTACGGAAAGCTTTAGAACAACATCTATTAAAATTGAATTAAGAGTTTGCTTCAGAAGTCAATTTGAAATTTTATAACTTTCAGACAAATACGACCTATGAAAAAACTCCTACTCTTATTCAGTTTTGTCACTTTACTTTCCTGTGATCAGAATTCAGAAAATAAATCAGAAGTTTCAACTTCAGCAGAAGAAAATAAAACTACAACCGATACAACACAGAATTTTGGAATTGTGATCCATGGTGGTGCTGGTACGATCCTTAAGGAAAATATGAGTGATAGTCTGGAACAGGCCTACAAGGATAAGATGGAAGAGGCAATTAGAACGGGTCACGAAATTCTGGCCAATGGAGGATCGGCTGTGGAAGCTGTACAACGAACCATAAATATTATGGAAGACAGTCCGCTATTTAATTCGGCAAAAGGGGCAGTATTCACCAACGAAGGAATCAATGAACTCGATGCCTCAATCATGGAGGGAAAAAATCTAAATGCCGGGGCGGTGGCTGGGGTTACAAACGTCAAAAACCCAATTAACCTGGCTTTTGAAGTCATGGAAAATTCGGAACATGTATTGTTATCTGGAAAAGGGGCTGAAGATTTCGCTAAAGAAAGAGGACTCGAAATTGTTGACCCTGCATATTTCTATACTGAAAACAGGTTTAAAGCAATGGAAAGAGCAAAGAACCGCGAAGATAACAAGACTGCTTTTTACGACCCTTTCGTTAAGGACGAAAAGTTTGGAACTGTAGGATGTGCTGCTTTAGATAAAGATGGAAATCTTGCAGCTGGTACTTCAACGGGAGGAATGTCTAACAAAAAATATAACCGGATTGGGGATTCTCCAATTATTGGAGCCGGAACCTATGCGAATAACTCCACCTGCGCAATTTCCAGTACCGGCTGGGGTGAGTTCTTTATTCGCGGAGTTGTAGCCTATGATATTTCAGCAATGATGGAATATAAGGGTATGAGTCTGCAGGAAGCTGCGAGTGAAGTTATTCAGAAAAAACAACCGGCTTTAGGCGGTAATGGTGGGATCATCGCTATTGACCATAGAGGAAATGTGGCGATGGAATTTAATACTGAGGGAATGTACCGTGCGAGCATGAATGCGAAAGGTGATCTACAATTGGGTATCTACAAAGAGAATAACACCGATTAAAATATATCGTTTGAAACTTACAAAGCTCCTGGAATCAGGAGCTTTGTAAGTTTAGTTATATTTCTGTATATGCATCAAATTAGATTTAACGCGAACTAAGAGCTACCTTTGTACACTCCAAGATTCACTACAAAGTCCTAATATGATGTCATTTCCAAAAAAGATCGGCCTTTTAAGCCTTATCGTTCTTATATTTTGCGATTCTTCAAATGTCAACGCGCAACGAATGTCTCGTGAGGAAGTTAATGACACCATCAAAAGCATGCCTTCATTTAGTAGTTATCATGACAACTATCTGATAAGTGGGATTCCCACGAACAAGTCGGCAAACAAGATGAATTCTGATATCAAATATCAGATCAGTTTTAAGCAGCTAATTTCCCGGGCAACCCTACCTCTTAACAGCTATTTGTTCGTGAGCTATACACAGAAAGCTTTCTGGAATATCTATGACAAATCCAGTCCTTTTGAAGAGATCAACTTTAATCCCGCCGTGGGAGTTGGGACGCCAATATTCGATAAATCAAATAGAATTATTGCTCTGGCAGAACTGCAGCTGGAACATGAATCTAATGGTAGGGACAGCCTGGCTAGTAGGAGCTGGAATAGAGTTTCAGGAATGTTTCATACTCCACTGGGAAGGCGCACTATGCTAAGCGCGAAAGCATGGGTTCCTTTTGCCTATACCGAAAATCATCCTGATCTCCTGGATTTTGTTGGTTTAGCTGAAGTCAAAGTACAACAGACCTTTTTCAGAGATCTATTGATTGGCGAGGTGACAGTTCGGAAAGGATTGAAAGATTGGAAAGGATCTGTAGGTACAAAGGTTTACTACAAATTATTCAATAATTCCGGAAACCAGTATTTAATGCTGGAATGGTTCGCTGGTTATGCTGAAAGTCTTATCGATTACGACAAGTATACCAGTATGGTTAGAATTGGTTATGTTATTAAATCTACAGACCTCAATATCTTGCGAACAAAATAATCTTCCCGTAGGTTTTGCTTTTCAGAAATTGGGGCAGACCATGGCTATCATCTAAAAACTAAAATTTTTAACGAACATTTAAGTTTTATTAGTTCGGTGCATTCAGAACCAATTGTATCTTTGCAAGCTCATTTAAAATTATAGCATGGATTGTTGTTCACCAGAAAAACGAAAACTAATCGAAGAGATCGGGGTTCATTTTGAGAAAATACATAATCTCGCTCCTTTATCGGCAAGGATCTACATCATTATGATCCTATCCCCTAACGACGGTCATACATTTGATGAGATCATCGAAATCACACAGGCGAGTAAAAGTTCTGTCTCTACACAACTTAATTTACTGCTACAAACCAAAAAAGTAGAATACTTCACTAAACCCGGGGATAGAAAGCGCTATTTCAGGGCAAGCAGAACATATCTCAAGAATACTCTTAACGACGAGATGAACAGGACGAAAGAAGAGATCAGGGTCGTTGATAAAATTCACGAGTTCAATTCAACCTATAATAAAGAGAAGTTAAAGAGATCTGGCGGTGTAGGCCGTTTATATATGAATCATTTAAAATTGCAAAAAGAAAACCTGGAACGTACGATCGAACAAATGAACCAGGAACTGGAAAATTAATTATCGAAGAAGAAAAGCAGAAATGAAAAAATTGTTATCAATCTCAGGTTTATTCGTCCTACTATTAGTCCTGGCAAGCTGCGGGAATGAAGGAGAATCACAGACTCAAGCTGCAGCACCGCAGGCAAAACCATTTCCGGTGACAGAGGTTCCTCAGAGAACACTTACTGGCTATACCACTTATCCCGTTAAGATCGAAGGGATCATTAATAGTGAGGTTCGTGCAAAGGTTTCCGGATACATTACAGATGTGCTGGTTGATGAAGGACAGGAAGTAAAGAAAGGTCAGTTACTATTCAAACTCGAAACTCAATCTCTTAACCAGGATGCAGCTGCAGCGAAAGCTAACGTTAATGCTGCCCAGGTAGAAGTAGACAAGCTAAAACCTTTAGTGGAGAAGAACATTATTAGTAACGTTCAGCTGGAAACAGCAAAAGCAAAACTGCAACAGGCGCAAAGTAGCTACAATAGTGTTGCTGCAAATATTGGTTACGCCAATATCAAAAGTCCAGTAGACGGTTATGTTGGTTCCATAAGACTTCGCGAAGGTGCATTGGTGAGTCCTACCAGTACTCAACCATTAACCACCGTGAGTAATATAAGTAAAGTCTATGCCTACTTTTCCATGAATGAAACCGAATATCTTGATTTTCTGAAAGAATATGAAGGGGAAAAAGTTCAGGATAAGATCAATAATATGCCTGAAGTAGAACTGAAGCTTGCCAATGGAACAACCTATTCTGAAAAAGGTAAGATCGAAACCATCAATTCGCAGGTGAATGAAAATACCGGATCCATATCCTTCAGGGCAGTTTTTGACAATCCTTCAAGACTTCTTTCCAATGGAAATAGCGGTAAAATTTTAATTCCGAAGACCTATGAAAATGCCTTGATAGTTCCGCAGGAATCCACCTTTGAGAGGCAGGGAAATGTTCTTGTTTATAAGATTGGAGCCAACAATAAAGTGACCAGTTCAACCTTAGAAATTATTACGAGAATAGATAATTTATATGTTGTGAAATCTGGGGTGAAGCAGGGAGATACGATTGTTGCAAAAGGCCTGGCCAAATTACGACCAGATACCCAGATCCAGCCACAACCAGTCGCTTTCGATAGTGTGGCTAAGCCTATTAATAAGGTATTCAGATAAATTTTCAGGAAAAAGTAACGTTATGCTAAAAACATTTATAGAAAGACCCGTACTCTCTACGGTGATTTCCATTATTATCGTGATCCTGGGAGTTCTTGGACTTTCCAACCTTCCTATCACGCAATATCCTGACATCGCACCTCCAACCATCACTGTAAGCACTTCGTATCCAGGTGCCAATGCAGAAACGGTGCTGGAAAGTGTGATCATTCCTATTGAAGAACAGATCAACGGTGTGGAGGGAATGACCTATTTAACCTCAACAGCTACTAATAATGGTACTGCAGAGATCACAGTTTATTTCGATCAACAGGTAGATCCAGACATTGCTGCGGTGAACGTACAAAACAGGGTGGCCCGTGCAAACCCTCTATTACCTGCAGAAGTTAAACAAACCGGGGTAACTACCCAGAAACAACAAACGAGTGCACTAATGTTCTTTTCTCTTTTGAGTAAGAACAAGGATTTTGACGATACTTTTATTCAGAATTACTTAAAGATTAATGTAATTCCTGAAATCCAAAGGGTAAATGGTGTTGGGAATGTTCAGGTTTTTGGAAGTAAGGATTACGCCATGCGAATCTGGCTACAACCTGATAAACTCGCAGCATACAACCTTGTTCCTACAGATGTGATCGCTGCTTTAAATGAGCAGAGTCTGGAAGCTGCTGCCGGTTCTCTGGGTGAGAATGACGGTAAAGCTTTTAACTACACTATTAAATACAGTGGTAGGTATAATACTGAGGAGCAATACAGCGATATCGTGATCAAGGCTCTTGGAAATGGAGAATTTCTAAGACTTAAAGATATTGCTGAGATCGAACTCGATGCTCAGAGTTATAGTGGAAGTTCCATGACTAATGGATATCCTGCGGTAAACATGGGTGTTTTCCAGACCAAAGGTTCCAATGCACGTGATATCATCCTGGAAATCGAAGACCGACTGGCAGAAGTTGAAAAAGATCTTCCTGAAGGTCTGGAGATCTATGTACCGTACAATACTAACGAATTTCTGGACGCCTCGATCAACAAGGTGACACATACGCTTATTGAAGCATTTATCCTTGTTTTCCTGGTAGTATTTATATTCCTACAGGATTTCAGGTCGACCTTGATACCGGCCATTGCGGTTCCGGTATCTATTATTGGTACTTTTTTCTTCCTGAACCTTTTTGGATATAGTATTAACTTACTGACCTTGTTTGCGCTGGTGTTGGCCATCGGTATTGTGGTAGATGATGCCATCGTGGTGGTGGAGGCCGTCCACGCGAAACTGGATGAAGGTGCTAAAAGTGCCAAACAGGCTACTACCACAGCCATGAACGAAATTTCTGGAGCGATCATCTCTATCACCCTAGTTATGGCAGCGGTATTTATTCCGGTGACATTCATTAAGGGACCAACTGGTGTGTTCTACGAGCAATTTGGAATCACCTTAATCGTAGCAATATTTATTTCTGCAGTAAACGCTTTGACCCTGAGCCCTGCTCTGTGTGCATTATTTCTGAAGACTCATGACGAAAAGAAAAA
This sequence comes from Christiangramia sp. 3-2217-3z, assembly GCF_051195275.1. Lineage (NCBI taxonomy): Bacteria > Pseudomonadati > Bacteroidota > Flavobacteriia > Flavobacteriales > Flavobacteriaceae > Christiangramia > Christiangramia sp. 3-2217-3z. The sequence continues at coordinate 551,448 of NZ_JBNJLI010000002.1, forward strand.
TGGTAAGAAAAGTTTCCTTCAGAAGTTCTATGATGGATTTAACCGCGGATTTAATGCGACTATTGAAAGATATGGAAGATCGCTGAAGTTTCTCTACAAGAACAAATGGGTGACCGCTTTGATCCTTATCCTCGCGATTGGTGGAATCTGGTGGTCTGCTTCTACAACTCCTTCAGGGTTTGTACCAGATGAAGATCGCGGACTTATATTCGTAAATCTGGAACTACCAGCAGGTGCTTCCATAGACAGAACCCAGGAAGTTAATGATCTCCTGTACCAGAAAGTGAAAGACATTGAAGGTATTCAGGGAGTTTCAGTAATTGCCGGTAGAAGTTTAATTAGTGGTGCAGGAAGTAATTATGGACTTGGATTCATTAAACTGGATAACTGGGAAGAGCGTGACAGCGATGAATTATCTGTTCAAAGCATTACAGGAAAGTTGTTCGGTGTTGCGGCAACCATCCCGGAAGCAAATATTATTTTCTTCACACCTCCCAGTATTCCCGGCTTCGGAAATTCATCAGGATTCGAAGTGAATTTACTGGATAGATCTGGGGCTGGTTTTAATGAGTTGGATGAAGCCAACCAGGAATTTATCAGGAAACTTTCTGAAAGACCTGAGATTCAATATGCACAAAGTTCTTTCAATACCAATTATCCTCAATACGAACTGGAATTGAATGTACCCTTAGCTAAAGAAAAAGGCGTTACGATAAATGAAATATTCAGTACTCTTCAGGGATATATTGGAGGGGTTTATGCTGCCGATTTCTCTAAATTCGGAAAACAATACCGGGTTTATGTACAGGCTTATCCTGAAGATCGTGCACAAAAATCTGATCTTAATAAGCTTTACGTTCGTACGTCTTCCGGAGAAATGAGTCCAATAACACAGTTTGTGAATCTTAAAAGAGTTTATGGACCACAATCTGTAACCCGATTCAACCTGTTCAACTCTACTAAGCTCAGTGGTGCGACCAATCCAGGTTTTAGTTCAGGAGATGCGATTACAGCAATCGAAGAAGTTGCCAGCACACTTCCTGAAAATTATACGACTGCTTACAGTGGTCTAACCCGGGAGGAAGTAAACGCCGGAAACCAAACGACCACGATATTTCTATTATCCATTGTGTTCGTTTACTTCTTGCTGGCGGCACAATATGAAAGTTATTTATTACCGTTTTCAGTGCTGTTCTCATTACCACTTGGAGTTTTTGGTGCTTATATCACCACAAAATTTTCAGGATTGCAGAACAACATATATTTCCAGATCGCATTGATCATGCTAATAGGTCTACTTGCCAAGAATGCTATTCTAATTGTGGAATTTGCTTTGCAGCGAAGACGACAGGGAGAATCGATCGTAGATGCCGCCATTGATGGAGCGAAATCCAGGCTAAGACCAATTCTTATGACCTCTTTTGCTTTTATCCTTGGATTACTGCCGCTTGTACTTGCTACAGGAGTTGGTGCAGAAGGAAACCGTTCTATTGGTACAGGTGCTGCCGGAGGATTATTAATTGGAACTATTCTGGGAGTCTTCGTAATTCCTATCCTGTTTATTCTCTTCCAGTGGTTGCAGGAAAAAGTAGGTAAGAAACCTGAAGCTGTTGAAACTAAATAAGATTGAAAATGAACGTATTATATAACATGAAATTTGGTCTGGTAGGAGTTGTACTCCTTAGCCTTCAATCCTGTTTTGTTGCTAAAGATTACGAACAACCAGAGGTAATTGAAGAAGCGAACTACAGAACCGATGAGATAGACCAGGATAGTTTGAATATGGCAAATGTCTCTTGGAAGGAGATGTTTACAGATCCGATCTTACAGGATTATATTTCTAAAGGCCTGGAAAACAATATTGATATTCGGGTGGCAATGCAACAGATCAATGCTGCAGAAGCTTACGTAAAACAAGGGAAAGCTGGTTATCTTCCAACTCTGGGAGCTAATGCCACCTTTACTCACCAGGAACTTTCTCAAAACAGCCAGTTTGGTAGTTTGTTTAGTTCACTGGACCAGTATCAATTAAGTGCAGATCTTTCCTGGGAAGCAGACATCTGGGGTAAGATTAGAAGTAGAAAACGTGCTTTTGATGCCAGGTATTTGCAAAGTATCGCGGCACATCAGGCAGTGAAAACCAGGCTGATCTCAGATATAGCTTCAACCTACTATCAATTGCTGACTTTGGACGAGCAGATCGCGATTACTGAAAGAACGGTAGAAACCAGGGCGAATAGCCTTGAGACTACAAAAGCTTTAAAGGAAGCTGGAACTCTTACTGAAGTTGGGGTGCAGCAAACTGAAGCGCAGCTATACACCGCAAAAGCTATCTTGATAGACCTTAAAAATGAAGGAAGATTACTTGAAAATACACTTTCTATACTTCTGGGTGAAGCACCCATGTTAATTGAAAGATCCAACCTTGACGAGCAGGAGATCACGACAGATCTTAATATTGGTGTTCCGGTACAACTTTTACGTAACCGACCTGATGTTATTGCCGCGGAATATAATCTGGTGAATGCATTTGAATTGACCAATGTTGCGAAAAGCAATTTCTATCCTTCGCTTACTTTAAGTGCAACTGGTGGATTACAGGCTTTAGATAAAGGAGATCTTTTTGATCCTAATTCACTTTTCGCTACCGTAATTGGCGGTTTGGCTCAGCCTATTTTGAAAGGAAGAGCTATTAGAACTGAATATGAAGTATCACAGGCAGAACAGGAACAGGCCAGACTTGAATTTAGAAGAGCGATTCTAACGGCGAGTAAAGAAGTTTCAGATGCCATGTATTCTTACGAGGCTGCTTCAGAAAAGATCGATGTAAAACAGAAAGAATTCAAAGCTTATGATCTTGCGACAGATTATTCCGAAGAATTACTGAATAATGGGCTTGCCAATTACCTTGAGGTTTTAACGGCTAGACAGAATGCCTTAAATTCGAGTTTAGATCTTGCTAACGCAAAGTACAATCAATTAAAATCAATTGTCGATCTTTACGAAGCCTTAGGTGGCGGCTGGAATTAATTAAAATTTAGTTTTTTCATAGTTAGTTAGTTGTTGGTTGATAGTGACCTCAGGCTTTAGGGTTTGAGGTCACTTTTTAAAATTATAATATGCTTAGAAAATTACAATCCATTTGTTTCTGTTTGGTGTTTTTGACTATCTCCTCTTTTATCTATGCTCAGGATACAGAAAAGCCAGAACCAGAAAATGATAGTATTCCCACCACCTGGGAACTTCTAAAATATGACGGTGCCAGTGCTTTTGGCGGAATAAAGAATGCTTATTCTTCTCCCCTTAGATGGCAAAAAGATGATTTTATCACCGCCGGAGCTGTAGTTGCCGGAACTGCTGCACTCTATATTTTTGATGAAGAGACCAGCGAATACTTTATGGATCAGGGCGAGGATGCTCCTGAACTTGTAAAGGATTTTGGATGGTATTTTGGGAGTCCGCAAAATAATTACGGAGTAACTGGTGCGGTTTACCTGGTTGGTTTATTCACCAAGAATGAGAAAATAAGACAAACAGGGGTTTTGATGATCTCTGCAGCTACTGCTTCCGGGATCATTCAGTCGATTTCCAAGACCATAGTAGGAAGAGCCAGACCCACAGGTGGCGAAGGCAAAGGGAGTTTTGACCCTTTCAGCAGTGAAGGAAAATACCACTCCTTTCCATCTGGGCATACGATCCTCTCCTTTACAACACTGTATGCTTTATCCAAGCAGTTCGATAATCCTTTTGTAAAGGCTGGACTTATTGGAGTTGGAATGGTCTCGCCGGTTTCCAGGCTTTGGTCTGGTGCACACTGGCTTACCGATGTTGGACTTAGTCTTGCAATTAGCGTTGCGGTTGTGGACAGTATAGATAAATACCTGAAGAACGAACGAAACTACGGAGTACAGAATCCCAATAAAATAAGCTGGAAAATGCAGGTAGGTCTTGGCCGGGTAGGCATCGTAGGTACTTTTTAACCTGCTTTTAAAATAATTCGAACTATAGATTTCTTAACTTTAAAAGAAAAAGATGAAAAGTAGTTTTAATGATATCATTTCCGGAGAGACTCCAGTACTTGTAGATTTTTATGCCGACTGGTGCGGACCTTGCAAATCGCTGGCACCAATTTTAAAGGAAGTTAAGAATGATCTTGGTGACGGGGTTAAGATCGTGAAGATCGATGTGGACAAGAACCAGGAACTGGCTTCGAAATACCAGGTTAGAGGTGTTCCCACCATGATCCTCTTCAAGGATGGGAAACAATTCTGGAGACAGTCAGGCTTATTACCCAAACATGATATTGTAAGCAAAATAAATTCTATTTAAGCTTCCCGCCTTTTGCAACCCACCATGGGTGTATTTCCACTTTGAGCCTGCCTGCTTTCACCATGGGATCTAAATTTGCCAGGCTATCTGCTTCGGCTTGAGTCGCAGTATTAAAAACTACAATTCCACGAAGATCGCCATCATCACCCATAGGTCCGGTTAAACTGGTATAACCTTCAGTAGCCAAACGCTCGAGGTGCGCCATATGCTTCTTTTGAAGTTCTGCAGCCTCGGTAGAATCCTGGCCTCTTGTAGGTCCGGATTTCAGAAAAACCATATAATATTGCTGCATTAGATACGTGGTATCTCCTTCCTTATAACTAAAAGTCTGGTAGCCTTTCTTTTTCAGATCTTCTTCGATAGACTTTGTACTAGCTTCTTCTACGATCGTATCCCCTTTCACCTCCACAGTTTCTTCGGAAGCCTCTTTAGAAGATTGATCACAGGATAAGAATAAGGACAGGATTGCTACTAATACTAGATTTTTCATTTTTCCCAGTTTTTATATGGATTAAGAATAAGCTGTGAATTGTAATATTTATGGTCGCCGGTGACTTCCTCACCCAGCCATTCTGGTTTTATAAAATGTTCATTTTCGGTGCTTAGTTCCACTTCTGCGATCGTAAGTCCATTATTTTCTCCAAGAAATTCGTCTACTTCAAAAACATGTGCTCCAGCTTTCACGAGATGACGGTACTTTTCAATTTTGCCGGGTTCACAAAGTTTAAGCAGTTCTTCAGCTTCATTAACCGGTATTTCCTTCTCCCATTCGTATCGGGAAACGCCATTTTCAGAGCTTTTTCCTTTGATGGTCATAAATGCCTTTTCAGCTTTGATGCGTATGCGGATGGTTCTTTCCGGATGCGTATTTAAATAAGCCTGAACGAATAATGTTTTACTACTGGCTTCACTTTTATATGCTTCTGAAGTAATTAAAAATTTTCTTTCTATTTCTATCATGCTGAAGTGTTGCTGAAAGCCTTGATCTTATCAGATTCGATTCTTCCACTTTCATAGGGATGATTTGCCAGATATTGCATGGCGTTGGCTATCTCTTCTGGTTCTATACTCCGGTACTTTTTAAGATTTCCAATAAGCAAGTGATTGCCCAATTTCATTAATTTAATAAATATGGATTCCATGAACCTGTTCTCTGCCCTGTCACCAGCGATCAAAGATGGTTGTAGTATGTAAGTATTTGAAATTTTCTGTTCCATTACTGCACCTTCCATTTCTCCTTTTACCTTATTATAAAAGATATTACTTTCCTCATCGGCTCCCAATGCCGAGATGACCATAAAGGTGTCAATATTGTTCCTTTTGGCCAGTTTGGCCGCGGTCGCAGGAATTCCAAAATCAATTTTTCGATATAATTCCTTATCTGGAGTTTTGCTTTTTGTAGTTCCTATGCAGCAGAAGACCTCTTCTCCGGTAAATAGTTCCTGAACTTTCTCAAGTTCAAAAAGATTAATGAGATATTCCTCGATCTTTTCACTTTTTTGAGACACATGATTTCTTCCAAAAACCTTGATTTTTCTATAACGATCATCCTTAATTAATTTATCTAAAAGAATTCCACCGGTTAGACCGGTAGCTCCCAGGATGATTGCTGTTTTCGCCTGTTCCATTGCAGTAGCTATTAATTAGACTAAGATATTACTTAAATTTGCAAGGTGGAAAAACTTCGCAAAATTATCCATGTAGATATGGATGCCTTCTATGCATCAGTCGAGCAACTGGACAACCCTGATCTTCGGGGAAAGCCAGTCGCAGTAGGTGGAAGTTCACAACGCGGAGTGGTAAGCGCAGCCAGTTATGAAGCCAGAAAGTTTGGTGTGCGAAGCGCGATGAGCAGCGTGATGGCCAAAAGGAATTGCCCCGATCTTATCTTTGTGAAATCAAACTTTGAAAGATACCGCGAAATTTCAGCACAGATCAGGGAGATCTTTTATGAGTATACAGACCTGGTCGAGCCCTTGTCCCTGGATGAAGCATATCTTGATGTTACCGAGAACAAAAAAGGCCTGATGAGTGCGACGCTTATCGCTAAAAAGATAAGAGACCAGATCAGGGAAAAAACTGGTTTAAACGCTTCCGCAGGAATATCCGTTAATAAATTCATCGCCAAGGTCGCCAGTGATATTAATAAACCAAACGGACAGAAAACCGTACCGCCAGAAGCAGTTTTAGAGTTCCTGGAAGAGCTGGACATTAGAAAATTCTACGGTGTGGGAAAAGTAACTGCTGAAAAAATGTATCGGCTCGGCATCTTTAACGGTAAAGATTTGAAGTCTAAAACAGAAGAATATCTGAGTGAACATTTTGGAAAGAGCGGCAGACATTTTTACAGAGTAGTGCGCGGCATTCATCATAGTGAAGTAAAACCGCACAGAACCCGAAAATCGCTCGGAGCTGAAAGAACTTTTAATGAGAATATTTCTTCTGAAATCTTTATGTTGGAGAAACTTCAGAATATCGCTGAAGAGATAGAACGCAGACTGAAAAGATCTGATGTTGCCGGGAAAACAATCACTTTGAAGATCAAGTACAGTGATTTTACCCAGCAAACCAGGAGTAAGACAATTAGCTACTATATTTCAAACAATGATCTGATCTTGGAGATCGCGAAAGAATTATTGTACCAGGAAAAAATGAAGAATTCGGTTAGACTTCTTGGAATATCACTCTCCAATTTGAACACTGAAAAATCGGATAATAAAGAGGCGGAAAAGGAAATATCGGTACAATTAAAATTCAAATTTTAATGAAGAATTCAATTTCAATATTGATGATGATGATTCTCATACTTTCCTGCCAGGAAGAGCAGGTGTACAGCTTGCCAGAGGATGCAGAATCTTTACTTACAGATGGAGATACCAAAACCTGGAAGCTTGCCAGGCGTTTAAATAATAACGTTCGAATGAACATGGGACCATGTTTTATGGAGTATCGCCAGAGTTTTTCAAATGATCATAGCGTTCGAGACAATAATGGCGAAAATAAGAATTGTGGACCGAGTCTCGTTGGCACCTGGGAATTTAAGAAAGGGGCAAAAAACGAACCTTATCTGCGAATTAGACACTATCCCGTAAAGTGTGTAAGTTCTAAATAAAGGGGTTTAACTTTTATCTAAAGTTGAACCCTTTCTTCGTATATAGTCAAGAACTGATTGAGGACGATTCCCCAATTTCTAATGGGCATAGACCATTTTTTGGTTGCTTCCCTTAAAGCCAAATATACAGATTTCATTACAGCATCATCGGTTGGGAAGGATAATTTGTTTTTAGTGTACTTTCTGATCTTACCATTCAGGTTCTCAATAAGATTGGTGGTGTAAATGATTCGCCTGATCTCCAGCGGGAACTCATAAAAGACGGTAAGGTCTTCCCAGTTGTCCCTCCAGCTTTTTATCGCATAAGAATACTTAGAGTTCCATTTGGTGGCAAAATCTTC